>JAXHVI010000247.1:0-3272 GCA_034189195.1 Thermodesulfobacteriota bacterium
AAAAAGCAATTTCGCATTTGAGAAAACTTCAAAAACTGCCCGGTCGGGTAAAAAAATACTTTAAGCATCCTAAAATTGCCTACGCCGCATAATGTTTGCTATTTAATTGCCGGGTTAATATAAAGCCGCTCTTGCGACTATCGTAAAACACTCGGCCGGGGACAAGGTAACGATCAGCGGAGATAGCTACACCCGCATCATGCGACTGGTATTCTTCTACCGCCGTTTTCTGCCGGTCTCTCCGCAAATCGAGTATATCCAGAGATCGGACTGGAAGCAGAATAAACCTGACTGGTTAATTATTAACGCGCTGGGAGAAGGCTGGCCCCCACCCCTCCTCGTCATACCGCACATCGGTAGTTATTCTCTGTTTAATGAATACCGTTACAGCGGGTACGGTTCGGGATGGCACTGGATTGTCTACCAGAAAAAAGCGAAAGCAGATCAACCGGCGCCGGCCGCCTGATCAATGCGGCGAATTTTTCCGGTTTCCCGGAAAATGGGGACACGCCTTCAGACAGGCAAAGCAGGAGACCCCGTAGCTGTCAAAAAAGCTCAAGGCAAACAGGTCCATCAGCCCGGTCAACAGCCGGCTTTTTCCCACCGGCCAGCGGATGGCCGACAACACCCAGCGCGGCGGCATCAGGGTATGTTTAATGCAGTTTCCCATGCACTGCATTTTGTTAATCCCATTTTCCGACAGGGCCCCCACCGGGCAGGCGTCCAGACACTTATGGCAGTTGTCCGGGCACAGCTTTGAAAACTCGGTTGGACCGGTGGCCGGCCAGTCCATGGTGGTGATCAGCCCGCCCAGTCGCAGAATGTTTCCCTTTTCAGGATGGATCAGCAGGGTATTTTTGCCCATCTTGCCCAGGCCGGCGGCCACGGCCGCGTGCTTCAGGCTGATCAGGCCCCGGGGTTCGCCGTTATGGAACTTCAGGGGGCTGTAAGACGGTATGGGCAAAGCCGCCTGGCCGGCGGCCTCCAGCATCAGGCAGATGGTATTGGCCGCGTCGTTGGTGGCCTGGTAGTACGTATGAAATGCGCTGGTGTAAAAGGAATAAAAACCGTTGTTGCGCGGCGTCTGAAACACCGACAGGGGAAGTGGTTTTGCCAGAATAACCACCGACCGGGCTTCGGGCAGCATATCCCCGGGCCGAAAACCTTCGGGCGCGGTGCGGTCGAGCAGGGCCGCGTCGGCAACACCGAAAACGGGAATGCCCCTTTTTGCCAAAAGTGCCTGAATGTCGTTGATAACGTCTGTATTCATAAAATGCCTCCTGTGGTTGTGAAACAAGGTTTTTCAAAGGTCATTGCGAGGAGCACAGCGACGAAGTAATCCTCTCCGCATCTGAACAAGATTGCTTCGCCTGCGGCTCGCAATGACGCGCTTTTGTAATTTCGATACAGGTCACGCCAGCACGATATCGCCGCAGGCATAGACCCCTGACGCATCAAAAAAGGTGTAGGCGCAGGCCCCGTTTTCCCGCCGGGCCAGGCCGGCCCGAATACGCTTTACATGCCGGCCGATCTCCCGGTTGTACTGAATGGCAACGGTGCGGACCCCGAAGCTGTCCCCCAACTGGTTTCCGAGAAGGGTGTCTAGGTAGTCAAAATAGACCGCATTGTTCACGTGGCCCAGCATGTCGTAATCCGAGCGCCGGGTGATGATCTCCATGCACTCTTCGGGCACCAGGTTTTTGTCCGGCTTCCATGCCTCAATGTCACGGTCCAGGGCCATGGCCGGCACCACGCCGTAAAGGCCGTCGGTCTCCCTCGGCACCTTGACCACCTTGCGCCGGGCCAGATCCAGAAACAGCCATGAGCTGGCCGCCGTGGCCACCCTTTGGTTTCCCGCCAGAATTTCATACTCCCGGTAGGACTTGAATCCCCGGGTGCCCCGGTGCCAGGTGTTCACCGTGACGGTTTCGCCATATAACGGATAACGGGCAAGATCAAGAATGACCTTGTTTAAAATCCAGGCATAACCGGCGGCAATGATCACCCGAGTGTCCCGGTCGGCCTCGTGCACATGGTCTAGGGCCGCGTTCTGCAGAATGCGCATCAGGGCGTCCAGCTTGATCCGGCCGTCGGTGGCGGTCTGAAAATAGTCGATTCTCCGCGTCTGTTGAAATGTCATATACGTCTCTTGCCTTCTATCCAAATCGGGATCGGAGCCCGGCATGACGGATGGGGCACCGGCCCTTTTCAGGACGGTCAGAATATCGCGGGCTGCTTGCTCATCGGTAACCGGCACGATCCGGGCGTTGCCGACCGCCGCTTCATCGACACAGGCGCAGGTGCATCCGCACACGGCCACCACGACATCCGGCTGCCCGTCGTCAATCACCGTAAACGCCCCGTCCGCCTCCAGGCGCCGCCGAATATCCTTCGCCGCCGCCCCCCGGTCATACCCGGCGTTGCACCCGCCGCAGAAAACGATACGAACGGATTGCGTCTTCTTATTCATCATCCCGGATATCGCACAGGGCCTTGGCTTTTTTCTTTTTCTCCTCCATGTTGGCCAGCCGGGAGATCATGATCCGCTGGGCCTGGGGCGAACCGGCCCCGTGCATGGACTCGGTGAGATACCCCACCGCGGCCGTGCCAAGGGTGATATTTTCAATCAGCCGCAGCATGCGGGCCCGGTTCTCGGGCAAAACCCCGTCCCGTGTCTGAAAATATTTTTTCAGCACCGGCCCGGTCTCCGGATCGTTGAAGTCCTGCTCGGACGGCAGGGTCACCATCAGGCCTCCGGCAATGTCCTGGGCCAGGCGGGAAAGCTCGTAGGGGAACCGGGTCACGTTCTGCTTGAACACGTTGGCCAGCAGGTTGTTTACGTAATAAGTCCCGCTGGGCTCTTTGTGGCCGGTGGCGGCGCAGGCCAGGGATCCGCAGAACAGGGACTCGTTCAAATGGTTCATCTCAACGATCTTGTCCTTGATGTGATGGGCCTTTTCCGCGCCGTTGTATTCGGCAATAGTCTGGGCCGCGCCGATAAGCACGTCGCCCACCCCCACCTTGCAGGCATAGCTCTGGCGGTGGTAGGAGGCAAACCGTTCCACCAGGTGACCGGCAAACTCGAACTCTTTCAGCATGAAGATGCGGTCGTTGGGTACAAACACGTCGTCAAACACCACCAGGGCTTCATGGCCCCCGAAAAAGGGGTTGCCCCGGTCGATGGTGCCCATCTCCAGCTTACGGGTGTCGCAGGACTGGCGGCCCATGATGTAGGTGATGCCCTCGGCGTCGCTGGGCAGGGCAAAAGAGAC
>JAXHVI010000248.1:0-6796 GCA_034189195.1 Thermodesulfobacteriota bacterium
TGGCCCCGTTTGTTTCTAAAGTAAGTGCCCGTTCGACGGCGAATTGATCATCCGCGCCGATTTTTTCGCCCGACGCGGCACCCAAAACAACCCGGCGTAAAATCAATCGCGGATTTTGGGGTGCGCCACTCTTGTTTCATCCGCCGGTTTCTGATAAACTTTTTAAATGTTTTTAAATTAAGGAGTGTCCATTCATCTGTTGTGAGGACACGAAAAAGGTTCCAGGCCAGAAATTCTCATTTGTGGATGGAAACCAAGGAGAAACCGTGGCAACATTAAATAAGTCCGTTGGATTTATCGGCGGCGGCAACATGGCCGAGGCCATGATCGGCGGCCTGCTGGCTGCCGGGGTCTGCGAGGCGTCCCGTGTGCATGCCGCGGACGTCAGCAGGGACCGGCTGGCCTACCTGAAAAAGACCTTCGGCATTCACACCACCGGCGACAACTGCGCGGTGGTGGACGGCTGCGACGTCCTGGTGCTGGCGGTAAAGCCCCAGGTCATGGGCAGTGTGCTGTCCACCCTGGATGCCGGCTGCGGGCCGCGATTGTCAAAAAAGCTGGTGATCACCATTGCCGCGGGCATTCCCGTTCAAACCATTGAAGGCATGCTGGCGTCGGCCACCGGCCTTGCCGTTGTTCGGGCCATGCCCAACACCCCGGCCCTGGTGGGCTGCGGCATGTGCGGCATGTACGCCAACCCCCATGTGACCAGCGCGGACAGGGGGCATGCCCGGGCCATTCTTGAGGCCACTGGCCGGGTGATCGAATTTGAAACCGAGGCCCTGCTGGACGCGGTGACCGCGGTTTCCGGTTCCGGGCCGGCCTATGTGTTTTATTTTGTGGAGGCCATGGTCAAGGCCGGTGAAAATCTTGGTCTGGACACGAAAGACGCATTTGCCATGACCCTTCAGACCGTCAAGGGCGCGGTAACGCTGATGGAGGAAAGGGGTGAATCACCCAAAGAGTTGCGGCAGAAGGTGACCTCTCCCGGCGGTACAACTGAAGCGGCCCTGAGGGTTCTGAGGGAAAAGGAGTTTCCCGAAATCGTGATGACGGCAATAGAGGCCGCCTGCCAGCGGGCCGGGGAGTTGAGTCGCCAGTATGTTTGATACACCATCTGTTTCCTATGCCGTGGCCTTTGGAGCCGGGCTGTTGTCGTTTTTCACGCCCTGCGTGCTGCCCCTGATCCCGGTCTATTTTACCCTGATCACCGGGCTGTCGCTGGAAAACCTGACCCAGTCCCCGGACGCCGAGGTGCGCGCCAGGGTCATTTTTTCCACCATTGCCTATGTGCTTGGTTTTTCCGCAGTCTTTATCCTGCTGGGGGCCTCGGCCTTTTTCCTGGGCAGCCTGATCAACCAGCACCTGGGCGTGCTGCGCGTCATCGGCGGCGTCGTGATCGTGGTGCTGGGCATTCACATGACCGGCGTGATCACCATTCCCGGACTGCAGAGCGAAAAGCGGGTGCATGTCCGGCAGCGCTCCATGAGCCTGGCCGGCGCCTTTTTAGTGGGCGCCCTTTTTGCCGCCGGCTGGACCCCCTGCATCGGCCCGATTCTCGGTTCCATTCTGATCGTGGCCGGCAGCCAGGAGACCGCGCTTCGGGGCATGCTGCTGCTGTCCGCCTACTCCGCGGGCCTGGCCCTGCCCTTTCTGCTGCTGTCTTTTTTTATCAATGCGCTGATTTCGTTTATCCGGCGGACAAGCCGGGTGATAAAGTATATCAATATTGTGGCCGGCGTACTGCTGATCGGTATCGGCATCGTGTTGATTTCCGGCGTATGGTAACCAGACAGATCCGGGCAAAACATAAAAAATTCCCGGGACGATGGAGTTTTTTTAAAAACAGTCTTATGTTCTACAGACAGGTGATGTATGGACGGATGTTAAAATTTCTGATGAAACAACCAGGAGAAAAAACATGAAAGGCCGATTTCAGAGTGCATGTCTGGCGCTTTTTATAGTGGCAGGGCTGCTGTTTGGCGGGGTCCCGGCGGTTTTTGCCGCCGACCTGGCCAAAGACGGCATTCGCTGGTTTTCCTACGACCAAGGGCTGGCCAGGGCCAAAGCGCAGCAGAAGAAAGTGTTTCTTCATTTTTACACCAACTGGTGCCGCTACTGCGACATGATGGCGGCCAGCACCTTTGTGGACAAAAAGGTGATCGATACCCTCAACCAGGACTTTGTTTCCATTCGTGTCAACTCCGACGAAGTGCGGGACGTGGCCGGCAAATACCAGGTGCGGGGCGTGCCGGTCTCCTTCTTTCTTGAGGCTGACGGCGGCCAGATCGGCTCCCGCCCCGGATTTCTTGAGCCCGACGTGTTTCTGCGGCTGCTGGAGTTTGTAAAGGCGGAAGGTTACAAATAGTCGCCATGAAGGTTGATCCCGCCATACTGGAAAAGGCGATGACCTCGGCCGCAGGCCCCCCGGCCCCGGCTTTTGACCACCAGGCCGCCGCCGTTTCCCTGCTGTTTTTCAATAAAGAAGAGACCTTTATCCTGGGCATTCTGAAGGCTGACCGGGGCGCGGACTATCCCTGGAGCAACCAGGTGGCCCTGCCCGGCGGCCTGATTGACACAAGCGACCCTTCTCCCCTGCACGCCGCCAAAAGGGAGCTGGAAGAAGAGCTGTGCATTTGCGGCGACAATGTGACCTACTTCGGCTCCATCGGCCATTTTCAGACGTTGCAGAACAAGGTTATCGAGGTTTTTGCCGGTGTATGGAACCAGAAGGACGCGCTCTGCTTTGACCCCGGGGAAATCGCCCGGGTGATTCCCATTCCCCTGTCCGCCATTGTTCACACACATACCACAAAAGGGCTTTCCGGCCGGCTGCCGGCCATGCACGAACTGCTGTACCCGGTGGAGGATGTGGTGGTGTGGGGGGTGACCGCCAAGATTCTGCACTTTACCCTTGAGCAGATCTACCCTTTTGTCCGGAAAAACGGCAACGGCTTATAGCGGCAGGCCGGGTCCCTTGTCCCGGTATCGTTCAATGGCCAGAAAGAGCCGCCGGCCCAGGCGGAGCGTACTTGTCAGCAGCACCACGGCCCCCAGCACCAGCAGCAGCCACGCCACCCAGACGTAGTGGGCATATTCGGCGGTTTCGCCGGCCACGGAGATGCCGGCCCCGGCAAAGAGCATCACCGCCAGGGCGAACCCCGCCGCAATGCCGTAAACCACGGTGGTGTCGTGCCAGGAAATTACCGGTTCCTGTTCCGCTAAAAGGGATGTCCGTCTCATGGGGGCTCCTGTCCGTCTGCGTGTTGAAAAACGCATGAAAGATTCGGGCTAGAGAATTTTCATCATGGCGATTTCGTCGCAGTCGGGAAACTTGACACAGGTGATGCAGTCGGCCCAGATTTTCAAGGGCAGGTCGGCCCGGTCGATACGGGAAAAACCGAATTTTTCAAAAAAGGCCGGCACATAGGTCAGGGCAAAGACCTGTTGAATATCAAACACCCTGGCCTCTTCAAATGCGTTTTCAACAAGCTGCGTGCCGATGTTTTTGCCCCAGTGGTCTTGCCGCACGGCCAGAGACCGGATTTCGGCCAGGTCCGCCCAGCAGACGGGCAGGGCGCAACACGCGATCACCGTTTCGTCGGAGGAGGGGTCCACGAACACGGAAAAGTCCCGGATATCGTCATACAGCTTGGACATGGGCCGGGAGAGCAGGGAGCCCTGGCGGGCAAAGTCGGACAGCAGCCGGTATATCTGGGGAATGTCTTTTATTCTTGCTTTTCGAATCATCGCCTGTTTTTCCAAAGGACGGATGTCTGTGAACCCTCTTCTATAACGATGTCTGTATTCGGGTCAACATCAATATTTGGTGCACCTTAAATCTCCGGGCGAAACGGTGTTGGAGCGGGTCAAGGCTGCAACGGCTCGGTTCCCGGCGTAAACAGCATGGTCTGGCCTTCTTCATTTACGCCGGCCCGTTTTCCGGTCATGGGGTTCACCCGGACCCGGACCATGCCGTCGGGCACATCAAACCCCTGGCAGGGCCGGGTGTCAAATGTTTTTTCCATAAACTGTTTCCATATCGGCAGGGCCGCCTGTGCCCCGGTTTCACCGGCGCCCAGGGTGGTGTGGCGGTCGGTGCCCACCCAGACCCCGGCGGCAATATCCTGGGAAAAGCCGATAAACAGGGCGTCTTTGTAAGTGTCCGTGGTGCCGGTCTTTCCGGCTGCCGGGCACGGCAGGTTGCGGGCGGCCCGGCCCGTGCCGTCAAGGACCACCCCCCGCAGCATGTCCGTCACAATGGCGGCGTTTTCAGCCGGCATGACGATTTGTGATAAAGGTACGGCCTGCCAGAGTACCCGGTTGTGGGCGTCAATCACCCGGGTCACGCCATAGGGAGCAATCCGTTTGCCCAGGCGGGGAAAAACGGCATAGGCGGCGGTGAGTTCCATCAGAGACACTTCCGATGTGCCCAGGGCCAGGGAGAGGTAGGGCGACAGGGGAGAGGAGATGCCCAGCTTTGCCGCAAAACCGGCCACGGATGCCGGTCCCAGCTGGTGGATCACCCGGACCGCCGGAATGTTTTTGGAGTGGACCAGGGCTTCCCGTACGGTCATCTCGCTGGAATAGTCTTTTGAAAAGTTTTCCGGCTGCCAGGTTTCGCCTTTTTTCGCGCCGGGAAAAACAGCCGGCGTGTTGAGCACGGTGGTGGCCTGGGTAAAGCCGTGGTCCAGGGCGCAGGCATACAGGATCGGCTTGAAGGCCGAGCCGGGCTGGCGGCGGGCGGAAACGGCACGGTTAAAGGGGCTTTGCTGAAAGTCGCGGCCCCCCACCATGGCCAGGACTCCGCCGGTTGCCACGTCCAGGGCCACCAGCGCGGCCTGGGGCGGTTCGGTCAGGCCCTTTTTCGCCATTCGTTCTTCAAGGGCCTTTATGCCCATGGCCACCGCTTCCCGGGCCGCCGCCTGCAGGGGCAAAGAGAGGGTGGTGTGAACAGAAAGGCCGGCCCGGTATAACTGCTGAACACCCACGGCGTTTTCAAGGTCACTGCGAATATATTCGACAAAATAGTCGGGACGGGCCACCGGCGGGGTGGTGGTCGCCGGCACCAGGGGCTCGCTTGCAGCCTGCCGGTATTCGACATCGGAGATTTGGCCGTTTCTTTTCATCTGGTCCAGCACGATGTTTCGCCGCCACAGGGCCAGGTCGGGATTGACCAGGGGGGAGTACCGGGAGGGGGCCTTGGGCATGCCTGCGATCAGGGCGCACTCGGCCAGGGAGAGTGCCTCCACCGGCTTGTTGAAGAAGATGCGGGCCGCGGACTTGATGCCGTAGGCGCCGCTGCCGAAATAGACCTGGTTTAAATAAAGTTCCAGAATTTCGTTTTTGGTGTAGCGCCGTTCCAGCTGAAAGGCCAGCACCGCCTCCTTGAGTTTGCGCATCAGGCTTTTTTCGGAGGTCAGAAACAGGGTCTTGGCCAGCTGCTGGGTCAGGGTGCTGCCCCCCTGCCGGAAGTCCAGGATGAGAATGTCCTTGATCACGGCCCGGGCAATGCCCTTGAGGTCCAATCCCCGGTGCCTGAAAAAGGCGTTGTCTTCGGTGGCCACCAGGGCGGCAATGATCCAGGGCGGCACCTGTTCAAAGGCCACCGGATCCCGTTTTTCCGCGAAAAGCTCTGCGATCAGGCTCCCTTCCGCGGAATAGACCCGGGTGATGGCCGAGGGCGAAAAGTCCTCCAGTGCCTGAATCTGGGGAAGATCGTGGACCACGGCAAAAAAGACGCCGCCGGCGGTGCCGGCAAGGACCCCCGCGACCAGCACCAGCAATAAAGGCCACTTGTTCTTTAACACCTGTTGCTCACCATTCAGGAAAAATGTGCAAAAACCTTTGCCTTGACTCTTATTTGTCCGTCCGGTTATTATACGGTTTACATAAAAAACCACAAGGAGCAACCCATGAATCATCATCACGATTCCCACGATCACTCCCATGGCCACGACCACGGCCACCACCACGATCACCATCATACCCACGCCGGCGATGGTGAGATGTCGACCAGAGAAAAGCTGGTCAAGCTGTTTGACTACTGGCTGCGGCACAATGAAAGCCACTGCGACACCTACACCCAGTGGATCGACCAGGCCGAGCAGGAGGGGCTGTCCGACACCGCCGCCATTTTAAAAGAGATTGCCGACCTGACCCGGCAAATCACGGATAAGTTTCAGGCCGGCGCCGCCACCTTGAAGAAATAACCCACAGAGCCGTTGTTGCAGCCATGCGGGCAAACCGCTGCGATTGACACGGGCCTTATACGATTGTATAAAAGCCTTTCGCGTCATGCCCGGCGCCGTTGTCAACCATCATCAACGCCGGGCGGTTTTTTATCAGGAGATGCAGATGAAACAGAAGGAAGAAGCGAAAAAAATTCTTCAGGCTGCCGTGGCACAGGGCCGCCTGGCCCTTTCCGAATACGAGGCCAAACAGGTGCTGGCTGCCTACGGCGTGCCCGTCACGCGGGAAATCCTGACCAAAACCCCGGAGGAGGCCGTGGCCGCGGCCGGAAAACTGGGCTATCCCGTGGTGCTGAAAGCCTGCTCCCCGTTGTTGATGCACAAGAGCGACACCGGCCTGGTGGAATTGGGCCTGGCCGACGAGAAGGCGGTTCGAAGCGCCTTTGACCGCATCTCGTCCCGGCTTACCTCTGAGGCGGACGGTATGCTGGTGTCTGAGATGGTGTCGGGAAAGCGGGAGCTGGTGGTGGGCATGAACCGGGACCCCCAGTTCGGCCCCTGCGTGATGCTGGGCCTGGGCGGCGTGATGACCGAAATTTTTAAAG
>JAXHVI010000249.1:0-24176 GCA_034189195.1 Thermodesulfobacteriota bacterium
CAGCGAGCCCGAAGAAAATGCCGGGCTGATGGAAATCGATTCCCTGGAGACCCGGTTCCGCGAAAATTTTCTGCCACCCCTGCAGGAAGCGGCGGCAACTTCCAGGCCGGCCGGAAACGCCGGGCCGGTCCTTCAGGAGACGCTCGACCAGGTACAGTCCGGGTTTCTGGAAGAACTGGACCGGGCCCGAAAACGGCTGGACCGGGACTCTATTCTGGCCGCCTCCCTGGCCCGGTCGGGCCGGGTGGTGTTGCCCATCTTTTTTAAAGACACCCTGGTGCCGGACAGCGGGCAGCCGGAAGAGGCGGAAGAAACACTGAAAGCCCAGGCCATCGGCAATGTCCGCATTCCACCGGGAGCGGCCTGCCCCCAGGCCACCGAGGCGGTCCTGCCCATTCCGGTATTCCGCCGGGCCGCGGCCGGCATGGGCCACATCAACGTGGCCCCGGACCCGGACGGCACCTACCGGAGGGAACGGCTGATTTACGAATACAGGGGCCTGTTTGTTCCCTCCTACGCCCTGGTGTTAGCGGCCCGATACGCCGGCGTCTCCCCGGTCGACATCGGCGCGGACATCGGCATGTCGGTCTCCTTCAAGAACATCGACATCCCGGTTACCTCCTATTCGGAACTGCTCATCGGATTTCACACGGCGCCAAACGCCTTTCGCCACTACTCCTTTTTTGACGTAATCAACGACAAAATTCCGCTGCGGGTCTTTACCAACAAGATCGTGCTGGTCTCTCTGTCAGCCAAGGGCCTTGCCACGCCTCTGAGCACACCGGTGGCCCCCTCCACCACATTTGGCGACTTTACCGCCCATGTGCTGTGGTCGGTGCTCAATCAACAGTTTATCCGGCAGTTTCCCGGCACCCGGCTGATAGAACTGGCCGCGGTGCTGTTTCTGGGTCTGTTGATCACCCTGGTACTGCCCCGGCTCAAGGCGGCCATCTCCGGCGGACTCTTTTTCATGCTGCTGGCGCTGCTGCTGGGCGGATTTGCCTGGGCCTTTATTTCCAGGGGCATCTGGCTGGACGTGATCTACCCGGTGCTGCTGCTGGTCGTCGGCTACACCGGCATCGTGTCGATTCGCTATTTTATCACCGAAGCGGGAAAGGAAAAGGTGGAAGGCGAATCGGCGGAGACCAACCGCATGCTGGGTATCTCCTTCCAGTCCCAGGGCATGCTGGACATGGCCTTTGACAAATTTCGCAAGGTGCCGGTGGACGACCAGATGAAGGACCTGCTCTACAACCTGGCCCTGGACTATGAACGCAAGCGCCAGCTCAACAAGGCGGCGGCGGTCTATGGGTACATTGAAGAGTATGACAACAAATTCAAGGACATCGTGGAGCGCAAGAAAAAGCTGCTGGTGGCCAGTGAAACCATGGTGTTCGGTGCCGGGTTCCTGGGCGGGGGCGGCGACGGCGGCGATATGGTGAGCACAGACCCGGCCATACGGCCCACCCTGGGACGCTACGAAATCCTCAAGCAGCTGGGCAAGGGCGCCATGGGCGTGGTCTACCTGGGCCAGGATCCCCGCATCAACCGCACCACGGCCATCAAGACGGTCCGGTTCTCCGACGAGTTTGACGAGGAAGAGGCCGCCGAGATGAAAAAGAAATTCTTTCGCGAGGCGGAAAGCGCGGGCACCCTTTCCCACCCCAACATCGTTACCATCTACGACGCCGGGGACGAGCAGGATTTGGCCTACATCGCCATGGAGTATCTGGAGGGCGACAGCCTGGAGAAGTTTCAGAAAAAAGAGAGCCTGCTCCCCATGCGGCGGCTGATCGATTATATCGCGGATATCGCCGAAGGACTGGACTATGCCCACAGGCAGGGCATCGTTCACCGGGACATCAAGCCGGCCAACGTGATGCTGCTCAAAAGCGGCAAAGTGAAAATCACGGACTTCGGCATCGCCCGCATCACCGCCTCTTCCCAGACCAAGACCGGCATTGTCAAGGGAACTCCCTACTACATGTCGCCGGAGCAGATCTCCGGCAAAAAGGTGGACGGCCGCAGTGACATCTTCTCCCTGGGCGTCATGGCCTTTCAACTGCTCACGGGAACGGTGCCGTTCAAGGGAAGCAGCCCGGCGGCCCTGATGCACAAAATACTCAACGCCCCCCATCCGGATCCCAGAACCATCAACCCCAGGATTCCCAAACCACTGACGGCCATTCTCAACAAGGCCCTGGAAAAGGACCCGGCCAAACGCTATCAGACCGCCGGCCAGATGGCGGCTCACCTGCGCACCCTGGGAGAAAAAATGGACGCGGCCCGGGCGAAAAAAACACAAGGATAAAGGCAACGGGAAAACATCATGATCATCGCGGATTCCGCCGGCCTTACCGACACCGGCCGAAGGCGGCAGGCCAACGAAGACAGTTTCTGTATTGACGAGAACATCGGTCTCTACGTGGTGGCCGACGGCATGGGCGGCCATGCCGCGGGCGAGGTGGCCAGCCGGATCGCCGTTCAGACCCTTCACAACTATCTTCTCCAGGTCCAACACGCGAAAAGCCCCGAAGAACTGCCCGACACCAACAGCGCTCTCTCCCGGGAGGCCAACCAACTGTTGGCCGCTGTTCACCTGTCCAACAAAAGCATCTACGACCTTTCTCAGACCCGGCCGACCTATACCGGAATGGGGACCACCGTCTCCTCGGTGCTGTTTCGCAACACATCGGCCATCACGGCCAACGTGGGAGACAGCCCGGTCTTTCTGATTCGTAACGGCTTTGCGGAACGCATCTCCGCCCTGCACACCGTGGAATCGGAGCTGGGGGGCAAACAGGAGAACGGCGCCAAACTGGGCCCGGAATTCAAACACATGCTGACCCGGGCCGTGGGCACCAAGCCGGCTGTGTCGGTGGATGTCACCGAAACCGCAATGCGGGCCGGCGACATAATGGTGATCAGCTCCGACGGCCTGACCGACAAGGTAACCCCCCGGGAGATTCAGGAGATCACCGACGGCACGGCCCCGGACGCCGCCTGCCGGGCCCTGGTGGACCTGGCCAACGAGCGGGGCGGTGAAGACAACATCACGGTGATCGTCCTCCGGATTAAAAAGATTTACACCAACCCCTGGGTTACGGCCTTTCTTCGGCGGGTGTCCCGGTATCTGCGGCCCAAACCCGTGATCCGGCATCCACAGGGACAATGACAGGTAACGCGAATCTGATCCATTCTTTCAGGCATCGACCGGTTTTCCCATGACAAAAAATCCATTCAGACGACTGAGCCTTTTTACCCGCATCATGATCAACCTGGTGCTGCTCATGATCATTGTGGTGGCCATGGGAGCCACCACAATGTGGTACGCCAAGCGATTCAACACCCTGCTCTTCAGCGTAACCGGCGAAAGCATGGACCTGTTGCAGGCGGCGCGACAAATGGAGACGGCCCTGGCCAACCAGAAGGGCAACGTGACCTACTACTTTCTCGACGGTGATCCCAAGTGGCTCATTCAACTGGAGACCCACAGGAAAGAGTTTGCCGACTGGATGGCCACTGCCGTTGAGCGTGAGCAGGACCCGGAACGCCGGCAGCTTCTGAAGGCCATTCAGCAGCATCACGACCGTTATATCGAGGGCAAAAACAAAGTAATTGCGCTTTACCAGGCCGGGGACCGGAAAAAAGGGGAGGCCCTGCACTGGGACGTGCGGGAACAGTTTTTCACCTTGAACAAACTGTGCGCCGACTACCGGCACTTAAACGACCTCTACATTCGGGACATCCGTAAAAAAAGCGAGCAAACCCTTGGCGCGGTTTTTGCCGTCACCGTCATTCTGGTCATCCTGGAACTCTTTCTGGGCGCCCTGTTTGTCTTTAACCTGACGCGCCAGGTGCTGTTGCCCATTCGCGTGCTCTCCCAAACGGCGTCGGAACAAACCGGGCCGGGTGCCGGAACCAATGAGGTACGAACCCTGACCGACAGTGTCCACGGCCTCATGGATAATGTAAAACGGACAAAAGACGAGCTCAGACAGAGCCGGGAAATGCTGCTTTCTTCAGAAAAAATGGCCCTGGTGGGCCGCCTGGCATCGGTGGTGGCCCACAGCATCCGCAATCCCATGACTTCCATCAACATGCGGCTTTTCTCCCTTCAGCGCAACCTTTCCCTGTCTTCCTCCCAGAAGGAGGACCTGGACGTGGTGGCCGATGAAATGCGCCGGCTGGACAACATTGTCCGTAACTTCCTGGAATTCTCCCGGCCCCACAAACTGAAAAAACAGCTGGTGGACATCTCCCAGGTCATCGATACCAGCGTGGACCTGCTCTCCTACAAGCTGGATCTTTACGGCATCACGGTGGTTCGCGAAAAACAGCCGGGAGGCATCTCCGTGGAAGCCGATCCCGGCCTGATCAAAGAGGTGTTTGTCAACCTGATCGTCAACGCCTGCGAAGCCATGGAAGAGGGCGGCCGCATCAAGATCGCCGAAACCATAATTGTCACCGGGAAGATGGGCAAGGCCGTTGTAATCAACGTGATTGACAACGGCCCCGGCATTCCCGAAGAGATGCAAAACCGGATTCTCAAGCCCTTTGAAACATCCAAGGCGGACGGCACCGGGCTGGGCCTGTTTGTGGCGGCCCGGACCATTGAGGAACACGGCGGCAGCCTGGAGTTTACTTCCGCGGTAGGCCAGGGCACCACCTTCACCATCACCCTTCCCGTTTATCAACAAGAGGCACACGCATGAGTTCCATATTGATTGTAGATGATGATGACCAGCTTCGGCAGAGCTTTGCCAAACTGTTAAAAGAAGAGGGATACAGTGTGGACATGGCGCCCTCCGGCGAAGCGGGGCTGGAGGCGGTGCGCGAGAAATCCTTTGACCTGGTGGTGCTGGATGTCCAGATGTCGGGCATGAGCGGGCTGGAGGCGTTTGCCCGCATACGGGAAATCGACGCCACCCTCCCGGTGATCGTCATGACCGCCTACGGCACCACGGAAACCGCCATCGAGGCCACCAAGCTGGGGGCCTTTGACTACGTCCTCAAGCCCTTTGACATCGCCGGCGTGTTGGACATCATCACCCAGGCACTGGAAGCGGGCCACCTGATGCGGGCCCGGGTGGAGATGAACGTAACGCCGGAAAGCGCCCGGCCCGGTGCCATTATCGGCAGCAGCCCGCCCATGCAGGAAGTGTACAAAGCCATCGGTCGGGTGGCCCAGACCGACGCCACGGTGCTGATCCGGGGAGAGTCAGGCACCGGCAAGGAGCTGGTGGCCCGGGCTATCTATCAGCACAGCAAACGGGCCGGCAACCCCTTTCTGGTGATCAACTGCGTGGCCCTGCCGGAAACACTGCTGGAAAGCGAGCTGTTCGGATATGAGAAAGGCGCTTTTACCGGGGCGGCCAGCCGGCGCATCGGCAAGATTGAGCAGGCCAACGGCGGCACCGTGTTCTTAGACGAGATCGGCGACATGCCCCTGTCCATTCAGGCCAAGATACTGCGCCTGCTTCAGGAGCGCAGCCTGGAGCGGCTGGGCGGTAATGCCTCCATTGACGTGGATGTGCGCATCCTGGCGGCCACCAACCGGAACCTTGAAAAGGCGATTGAGAATGAAGTGTTCCGGGAAGACCTCTACTACCGGCTCAAGGTGGTCACCGTCAATCTGCCGCCCCTGCGGGACCGAAGCAATGACGTAAACCTGCTGGCCGACTATTTCATGACCCTGTTTTCAAAAGAGATGAAAATGGACAACCCCGGTCTGACCGACGAGGCACGGGCAATGATTTGTCACCACCCCTGGCCCGGCAATGTCCGGGAACTGGCCAATGCTCTGAAAAAGTCATTGATCTTCAGTCGGGGGTATCCGATGCGGCCCGAAGACATCTCCCAGGGGATCGCCGGCTCTGACCAGGCAGGGCCGGCTTTCACAGACGAATCGGACATGGACCGGGTGGTGGCCGAATGGGCAAGAAACATGCTGACCGCCGGCGGCGACACCGCCCGGTTCGATTCCCTCACCGACCGATTGACCGCCATCATCATTCGTGAAGCTCTGCAGATGACCGGCGGCAACCGCAGCCAGGCGGCCAAGCTCCTTGGCCTGGCCCGACCCACCCTGCTGTCCAAGATCGACAAGCTCAAACTGAGCATTGAAACCCGGGTCCAGACCGATTATGAAACAGGACACAAAGGTTGAAACAATACCGGAAAAAGGGCAAGCCGATTGTCACATCAGGCCGGGATGAACCCATTCACCTCAAGGTATCGGATCACCGTGTCCACACAGGTGTCCAGGGCGTTTATCCCGGTATCCAAATAAATTTCAGGTTGTTCAGGAACCTCATAAGGTGCGGAAATCCCGGTAAACTCCCGTATCTCGCCGTCGCGGGCCTTCCGGTACATACCCTTGGGGTCCCTTTGTTCACACGTGGCCAGCGGACAGTCGACAAACACTTCAATAAACGTGCCGGTTTCCCTTGCCGCCTCCCGGGCCGCCCGACGGTCCGATTGGTAGGGAGAAATAAAGGCCACCATGGTCAGGACGCCGCAGTCGCAGAACAGGTGGGCCACCTCTCCGATCCGGCGAATGTTTTCCGTCCGGTCTTCCGGCGAAAACCCCAGGTCCCTGTTGAGACCGTGGCGAATGTTGTCTCCGTCCAGGATGTAGGTGCGGCACCCCCTGTCAAACAATTTTTTTTCCAGTGCCACGGCCAGCGTTGACTTACCGGAAGCCGGGAGGCCGGTAAACCATATGACGGCCCCGCGATGCCCGTTTGCCTGTTCCCGGTCGGTCTGTCGGATCTGGCCCGAATGCCAGTGGATATTGGTTCTTTCGTGGCCCGCCATGGTCCCTCCCCTGATTGTCATCACCCCGGCTGTTCATGGAACACGCCGCTACACGTCGATCTCTCTGAGGCGCTTTAAAATGTCCCTGGGCGAAGAGGACTGGGCCAGCTTGAGCATCTCGTTCATCTGTTTTTCCTCGATCTGATTTTTGTTCATGACCTTCTTCTTGTAGGCCTCCTGCAGCACTTCCATCAGCTGGTCCAGCTTGCAGGGTTTCTGAAGGTAAGAATAAGCGCCGCTCTGCATGGTGCCCACCGCCGAATCAACGGAGCCGTGGCCGGTGAGAATCACCACCTCCATCCATTTGTGCTCCTCCTTCAACGCCTTGAGCGTGGCTTCGCCGTCCAGGCCCGGCATCTTCAGGTCCACCAGGGCCACGTCGATGGCACAGGACCGGGCCGCCTCCAGGGCCTTTTCCCCCCGGTCCACGGCCACCACGTTAAACCCCCTGACCTCAAGCTGCTTCTTCATGGAGTCGAGAAACTGCTGTTCATCATCCACAAACAGTAAATTGATTTTCTTTTCCATATGTAACCTCCCGGCTTTACGGAACAGTAAGTATTAAACGGCCCGCCGCGTGATCAGATATTGCCGCCGCGTCGCAGCATGGCCCGCTGCTCAGCCTTTCGAATGCGTTCCTCCTGCTCGTCCTTGCGCCGGCGCGCCCCCTGGATCTTCTCTTCGATCTCGGCAAAATCCGCGGGCTTGAGCAGGTAATCAAAGGCCCCCAGCTTCATTCCCTGGACAGCGGTCTCAATGGTGCCGTGTCCGGTGAGCAGCACCACCTCCACCAGGGGATGGTGCCTTTTTATCTCCTTTAAGGTTTCAATGCCGTCCATTCCCGGCATCTTGATGTCCAGCACCACCACATCAATGTCCTCCTGCCCGGCCAGAACGGAAAGCCCGGCCCGGCCGTCAAAGGCGGTAAACACCTTTTCACCGGAGGCTTCCAGCCGCAGGGAAAACATTTCGACAAAATCCTTTTCGTCGTCAACCACCAGTACTTTCGCGGGTATCTTCATCATCACCGCCAATCTCCTTTATTTTTGTTAAAATCTCGTCACACGTATTTTCGTCCACGCATTCGACCGCGTCACCGCGCCGGCACACGGGAATTTCAACGGTAAAAGTGGTGCCCCGGCCAACGGTGCTTTTCACCCCGATCCGGCCGTCCAGCCGGTCCACAATGCCCCGGGTCACGTAAAGGCCCAGGCCGGTGCCCTTGTCAGAAGGCTTGGTGGAAAAAAAAGGCTCAAATATCTTGTCCAGGTTTTCACCGGGAATCCCCACCCCGGTGTCCGACACCGCTATTGACACGAAACCTTCCGCCTCCGAAAGGGAGACCGTGATGGTCCCTTCCCGCTGGATGGCATGGACGGCGTTGGTCAGCAGGTTGATCATCACCTGGCGCAGGGCATAGGGATCGGTCCATGCGACACCTTCGGTATCATCCATCTTCCGGTCAACGGCAATCTGCTTGCCCTGCATCTCTTTTGTCACCAGCTCGATCGACTCGCTGATCAGCTCCTTTAGATCGGTGCGGGCACAGGCCTGGTCGGCGGGCCGCACGAACCCCAGCAGCAGGTGGGTGATGCGGCGAATCCGCTCGATGCCTTTTTCTATTTTTTCAATCCCTTTGGCCAGTCCTGATTTGCCCGGCCATTGGGCCATGTCATCCTTTTCCAGGACCAGCCGCATATAGCCGGCCGCTTCCCGCATCATGGCCAGGGGATTGTTGATCTCGTGGGCCACGCCGGTGGAAAGGGTGCCGAGGGAGGCCAGGCGGTCCATGGCGGTCATCTGCTGTTCCATCTTTTCCTGAAACCGCTGCTGCTCCTCCTGCTCCCGCTTTCGACGGCGTTTATCCCAGGCCTGACGAATCTTGCCGGCCAGGTGGTCGATCTCAATGGGCTTTGTGATGTAGTCAAAGGCCCCCTGTTTGATGCCCTCCACCCCGTCGGCGGCCGACACGTTGCCGGTGAGCAGGATCACCTCCATATCCGGCCAGGCCCCTTTGATGCGGCGCAAGGCCTCCAGGCCGCCCATGCCGGGCATCTTCACATCCAGCACCGCCACGTCCATAGGCGTTTCAGCGAGCAGGGCCAGCCCCTCTTCGCCGGAACCCGCCAGCACCGGGGAAATCCCACGCTTTGCCAGGCGCCGGGAAACGGCGTTTAAAAAGTCGGCCTCATCGTCCACCATCAACACCCGGGGAGGCGCGGGCTCAGGCGATGGCACCGTTGTGTTCGAACTGTTACTCATGTTCTACACCAGGCCCAGTATTTTCCACCATGTGGCCGCCACCAGAATCAGGGCGGCCAGCAGTATCGGCGTGGCCACCAGGCCCACCTTTGTCAGATCGGATGATTTGAAATAGCGATAGCTGTAAGCAATGGCGTTGGGCGGACACCCGATCACCAGCAGCAGGGCAAAAGAGGTGGCCGTGCCCAGGCAGAGGGCCAGCACCGTGGGATCCACGCCCTCCATCAGGGCCATGGGAATCACGATGGGCAGGATCAGGGCCGCGGCCGCCACATTGGCCATGACGTTGGTCACCAGCGCCCCGAACACCGCCACCCCGGCAAACAGGACAAACCATCCCTTGCCCTCCACCAGCGGGAAGAAAAGGTTGGCAAAATAATCGGCCGCCCCGGAATAGCCCATGGCAAGGCCCAGGGAGATGCCGCCGCCGAAGATAAACAGGGCCGTTCCCCACTCCAGGTTCTCGTGAATGTCCTCCCACTTGAGAATGCCGGCCACCACCAGGGCCGCCACGCCCAGCATGCCGGTGATGGAGTAGTCGATACCGTGAATGCCCTTGGTCAACCACGCGATGAAGGTAATGCCGATGATGATAAGCGACTTTATTTCAAGGGGTGTCAAGGGGCCGATCTCTTTTTCCAGCTGGGGCAGCTTGTACTTGGGATTGGGCCGGAACACGAAATAGACGATCAGCACGGCAATGGGCACCGTGAGAACACCGGCGGGCAGGCAGTACTTGATCCACTCAAAAAAAGTAATCTCAATACCGGTGTACTCCTTTAGAAAGGCGGCCGACACCATGCAGCGGCCTCCGCCGATCAGGGTGGACATGCCGCCGGCGGAACAGGCAAAGGGAAGGGAGATCATCATGAACTTGGCCGTATTTGAATGGGGCTCAATGCCGGCGGCCTTCATCATGGGGATCATGGTGACAATGCCGATGGCGCAGGCCGCGGCGTCATGCATCACACCGGAGGCCAGGCCCAGGCCCGTGGCAATGATGAATGTAAACTTGGTCACGCTGGTGCCGGCCCGCTTGATGATGAAGTATCCCATGCGCCGGGTGATCCCGGCCTTGTCCAGGGAAATGGCAAAAATCAGGCAGCACATGATAAACAGCACCACCGGATGCATGTAGGGGGCCCAGGCGTCTTTCACGTCGGAGACGCCGGCGATCACTAAAAAAACGCCGATGCAGATGGCGGTGATCTCCAGGGGCACCGGCTCCACGATAAACAGGAACACCAGCACCGCCAGCATGGCCAGAAACCGCTTGGCCGTGGGCGACAGCCCGTCCACATAATCCACGGTCATGGCCGGGGCATCGGCATCCACCGTGCCGGCAGCGGCGAGGTCGTCAACAGCGGCCCTCAGAAAACCGGCGGTGGCCTCCGGTGTGCCGGGGTTTATGGCTTCCACCACATAGGCGGTTTTGGAACTCTTGTCCGCCACAAGGGTAAAGGCGCTCTCCACCGACCGCAACACCCGCTGGTCCGGGTCTCCGGAAATTTTAAACCGGGTCCCTTCCGGTCGGGGCAAGGCCAGGACGATTACACCCATCAATAGTGCGATACACAGCTTGAAAATGTTGGATTTAAAAAACGACATGACGACTCCTTGATATATCTTAATCCTGTTTCTTTTCCAATGCAGCGGCAGAAGGGGTTCGGGACAGCCGGGCACGGTAAGCCTGATTGATCTTGTCAAGCAGATCTTCCAGCTCACAGGGCTTGAGCAGGTAGTCAAAAGCCCCGTACTTGATACCGTCCCGGGCCGCGGCCTGGGAACCGTGGCCGGTGAGCATGATCACCTCCATGCGCTGATCCATCTTCTTGAGAATGCGCAAGACCTCAATACCGTCCATGTCTTCCATCTTGAGATCAAGAATGGCCACGTCAAAGTCTCTGCGCCGCACCGCCTGAATGGCCTCGGCCCCGCTGGTTGCCTTTTCCACCAAAAGGCCGCGTTTGGTCATGCGGTTGGCCAGCACATTGACATACCCCACCTCGTCATCCACAAGCAGCACATGAATGGGTTGCCGGCGCATCTCTTCCCCTGTCATCGACTTTCCTCCGGGGTACGGTTATATCCCCTTTGTGCTCATGAGTTTTTCCAACTGGGCCTGCTCCATGCGCTGGGCATGCTCCTGTTTCTTCCGGCCCGCCTCCATCACCTTTGCCACCAGAGAATCGATATCGCAGGGCTTCATCAGATAATCAAAGGCCCCTGTCTTCATGCCGTCAATGGCCGATTCAATGGTGGCATGCCCGGTGAGCATGATCACCTCGGTCAGCGGGAACGCCTTTTTGATTTCCTGCAGGGTTTCAATACCGTCCATTCCCGGCATCTTTACATCCAGCACCACCACGTCCAGATGACGGTTGGCCCGCAAGACCTCCAGGGCCTCCTGCCCGGAGGCAGCGGTCATAACGGTAAACTCACGCTTCTGAAGTCTTTTGCTCATGGTCTCGATAAACGATGTCTCGTCGTCTACCAGCAGAATAAATGGTTTGTGCATCATCGTCTCCTTTATCTCGTTTTTTTATAATATCTAAATCGTCTTTTCTGAATCCGTTAAGGGACGCTACCTACTTCGGTTCCGGCTGCTGGTAGGGAATCCACACCCGGAACCGGGTCCCCTCGCCTACCTTGCTGGTCACATCGATCTTGCCGCCCATCTTTTCAACAATCCCGTAGCAGATGGAAAGCCCCAGCCCGGTCCCCTTTCCCACCGGTTTGGTGGTAAAAAAGGGGTTGAAGATAAACGGCAGGTTGGCCTCCGGAATGCCGGGGCCGGTATCCTCCACAACAATCACAATATGGTCTTTTTCCAGTTTGCTCATCTTGGTGGAGATATGGATCGCGCCCCCGCTCTTTTCCATGGCGTCCATGGCGTTGTTGATCAGGTTGAGCATCACCTGCTGCATTTCCGACGGTGACAGGGTCACATAGGGCAGGTCCGGGGTCAGATCCGTGGTGATGGAGATCTTGCTGGATTTGGCCATCTGGCCGGAGAGCTGAACGATTTCGGAAATCAGCTCATTGAGCTGCACATCCTTGATGGTGGAATCGGTTTTGCGGGCAAAACTCAGCAGCTTGTGGGTGATCTCCTTGCAGCGCCTGCCCTGGGTGGCGATCTGTGTAATGGCCCGGCGCATCTCCTCAAGATTGGCGTTTTCCGAAAATTCTTCTTCGTCCAGCAGGTCCCCGATCCACCCGGCCTCCTCCACCATGATGGCCACCGGGTTGTTTATTTCATGGGCGATACCGGCGGCCAGCTCTCCCACCGAGGCCAGCTTGCCGGTTTCGATCACCTGCTGGTTCAAGGTCTGTGTTTCACTGTCCGCCTTCTGAATCCGGCGCACCATGCGCCGGGACAGAACCACGGCCATGATGATGATGCCCATGCCGCCAAGGGCGAAAATCAGTCCGGCAATCTGTGCCATGCGGTTGAACTCGGAAAAAGCGTCTTTCTTTTCCTGCCTGAGCACAAGAAGCCAGTTGTTGTCCTTCAGGCCGGCCACCGCGTAAATATTTTTACTCCCGGATGGGTCTTTTTGCTCAAATATCAAAACCTTTTCATGGGACTTGGAAAGCCGGGCGGTTATCTCCTCATAGCGAATGTCTTCCGACAATCCGCCCAGGGGGGGACGGGTCTGAAACTCGCCGTTGCGGTTGATGATAAAAGCGAATCCGGTTCGGCCCAGCCGCAGGTTTTCCACCAGGGTGTTAAACGCCTTGAAATCAATAGTAGCCCGGATCACCCAGGGGACATCATTGACGTATCGTCGTACAGTAATAATAAAATGCGGGCTTCCCCGGAGCCCCGTAAACACGTCGCTGACATAGTAAAACTGTGAAACCGCCTTCTGGAACCACGCGGCGTCTCCGTAAAAGGCGTTATCCAACTGGTAGGGACCGGCATAGGTGACCTGTCTGCCCTCCACGTCCACCACGCCCAGGTCAACAAACACATCGCCGTACGCGGTCTTCAGGTTCTGCAGCTCCCTTTCCAGCAGCATCTTGTCCGACAGGGTCATCACCGGCGTGGTGATGGTCAATTCATGGATATTGGCCAGTTTTTCCTTCAGGAAGGTGTCGATGTTCTGCTTGTGCTTCAACACCACCTCGTTCAAATGCGCATAGGTCTTTTCATGATAGGAGGCGTGGAACTGGTGCAGGAGAATGGCGATGACCATGATCATCGGCGTAAAAGAGACCACGATAACCGTCAGTATCAGTCGCCGGGTCAAGAGCGAATAATAGGCATCGGTCTGTTCCCTGGCCGGTTTTCCCTGAACGCCTGTTTCCCGTCTGGCAACATCTGTTGATGGTTCCACTTCCGCCTCACTTTTATTGCGAACGGTTAGCCCCTGTCAGGGGGCAAGTCCCTTTTCAGCGCCCCGGCCCGCCGAACCCCGGAGCCCTGCCCCGGCCCCGGGGCAAAAAAGGATATTACAGATCATTTATATATCCGTCAAGACGCATCGGCCAACCATAAACAGTAGCAAGGGGCGTGCCGGCCCCGCCACCGCCCTGCGGTCCTATTCAGGAGAACCGGCCAGCACCCTGTTTTTGATGTCCCTGTCGATCTTTTGCCGGTAATAGGTAATGGCCGATTCATTGGACATGATCATGTCCAGCTGACGGGTATGCAGCAGCAGGTACCCCAGGATCCTGATCCTTTCCAGCATATAAGGCAGCTCAAATCCCTCCACCCGAGCCACCAGGTTGTCCCGGTTCAGCTCCACCCGGAAAGCATGCTGCGTAAGAATATCGGCGATAAACCGGATTCGCCGAATCCGGCGCTGGCTGTCCGCGGCCCCGCCCTTGAACCGGAAACTGATATAATTTTCCATGGTGCGCTCGCTGACCAGGGCCTCTACGATGGAAAAATGATACCCCAGCCGGGAGGAGAGACTGCAAAAATTCTTTGAAATCATGAAATAGTTGCGCTCTGTGTAGGCGGAACGGCTGTAGGACGCCAGGTCACGGTTGGTGGTGGAACGAAACATCACCGAGGCCAGGCCCCTGTTGTCGATGGGGGGAGGACCGTCCCAGGGCACGGCCACGATGCCTTCCCACAGGGCCAGCATGGGAATGGAGGTGATCTCCTCCAGGTGGATATACTTTCCCTGGCCGGCCCCTTCCCGGACCCCGTCGTCCAGGTTCAGTATCCACCACTGCATGGGGACCTTGTAGTAGAGCTGCTTGCTGGACCGTTCGGAAAAATTGTGGTCCCTGCCGAAATTAAACATCTCCTGAACCGATTTTTCGTGGGAAAAGCGGGTGATGTCATGAAAGGTCCTGCAGTTTTCAGGCTTGAACTCCGGTGAATAGGGGTCCAGAAGGTTCAGCGGCAGAATGTGACGGCTGACCTCCTGCAGCAGCTCATACACCGGGCTTCCCTCGATAATGCTTTTACCGGCGGTCTCTATCGGTTTCGGCAGATCGATGATACCGCGGTACACACTGGAGCGGCCGGTGTCCACCGTCACCTCGTCCCCGTTTTTCAGCAGGGTGGTGATGTTGTGCAGGCCGAAAATGGCCGGAACCTTGAATTCACGGGAAACATTGGCCAGGTGGCCGGCAAAGGTGCCGTGCTCGGTCAGCACGGCGGCGGCCCGGTTGAGCAGGGAGGCCCACACCGGCAGGGCCTGCCGGGTTACCAGGATCCCGCCCGGGGGAAAATGGATCATGTCGTCAGGATTATGAACGATAAACACCCTGCCGGCGGCAACCCCGGGACAGATGAGGGTGCCGCCGGATATCAGCAGGTTTTCTTCGGCCTTCTGAACAAGGGCCTCAGGGTAGTCTATCTTCAGTGTGTCCATCTGCTGAAGCGGGCGGCACTGAAGCATGTAGATGGTCCCTTCCCGGGAAATGGCCCACTCAATGTCCTGTGGGGCGCCATAATAGTCTTCCATGCGCAGGGCCAGCTCCGACAGGGCCAGGGCTTCCGCGTCGTTGATGGAGGGCAGCCCGCTGTTTTCCCCGGTGATTTCAAACTGGCAGACACCGTTATCGGCAAAACAGAGAAACTGGCTCGCCTTTTCCTTGATGTCACGAAAAGAGATCGCCATGGGTGATGTCCGGCTTACCACGAAAAGGTCACAGTCAACACCGCCGTCCACCACCGCCTTGGGCAGCCCCCACGCGGAATTGATAAAAATCGAGTCATCGCCGGTATCCAGGGGGTTCCGGGTATACATCACACCGCCGCAACGGGCGTCCACCATGGCAAGGCAGCCCGCGCTCATGGCAATGGATTCATCCCGGACTCCCCTGTTCAGGCGATAGGTGATGGCGGTGACGCCGTACTTGCTGGCCACGATCTCCTTGTATTTTTTCAGCAGGTCAGCCGCGGGGACATTGAGTTCGGAACGGTACTGGCCGGCAAAGGAGTTGGCCGCGGAATCCTCGCCCATGGCGCTGCTTCTCAGCGCCATGGAAACAGGGCCGCCCATCTCCTGCTCCAGGGCGCGGCAGGCCGCCATGATCTGCCGCTCCAGGTCTTCGGGAACGCGGGCCTGAAGGATAAGGTCCCGAATACCGGCGCTGAGCGTATAGAGTTCCTCCATGTCGGTGATGTCGGCGGCGATAAAACGGCTGTCGATCTCGGACTGAAGGTCGTTGTGTTCGATGAAGCGCTGGTAAGCCCGGGCCGTGATCACGAACCCGGCGGGGACCTTCAGCCCCACCCGGTTCCGCAACTCTCCCAGGTTGGCCATCTTGCCGCCCACCAGGTCGCCCATGGTACGGTCCACGGCGGAAAGGGGGATGATGAGCCGGTCGTCAACGGTCTCCTTTTTCTGGTCCAGCAGTCCGCTGATGCGGTTCCATATCTCGTCGAACCGGCCGTAAAGCTGGTTGTATTTACCGCCGGAAAGCTGCTCCAGGTGCTTGAGCAGGCGCATCAGGCTCACGGTGAGGGCAATGCAGTTGCTCCGGATAAAGGACATACCGAAAGGCTGTTTGCCGGCAAGGGCCTGCTCAATGGCGGTCATGGTTTCAAGGGCGGTGTTGTTGGCGTTGAGCAGCAGCTTGAAATGGTGGTACCGCTCCTTGAAGGCGATACGAAGCCCCTCCACATCCTCTGTGTCCACCGGAGGCGGCTTATGGAAAAGGAACTTTACAAAGTCGATCAGTCGCTTCATGGCGTCAACCGTTCCGGAGCGCCGAAACATATCCGGCGCTTCGGAACAGTCTTTCCTCTCCTTCTACGGCCGTCGACCGGGTCAGTGGCTGATCTGCAACCCCCATCCCTCAAAGAGGAAAAGAATCGCGTATCCATACCACAGGGTGTAGACCACGTAAAAAATCAACGCAAAAATAACGATGCCCAGCCGGTCGGTGATGTGGTCCGGTACAACAGTATAATAATTGTAGGAGCACTCCACCGCGCGGGTCATGACCGTGTGGATCACCTTACCCTCGGCAAACTTTTTCTGTTTGTTCAAAGCGGACTGCATGGCTTTCAGGGTGGTCCACCAGTTGAACAGCACCCTTTTGCCCTCGATCCCGTACCTGGCCTGAAGCGCTTCGCCGTCGTTGTGGAACAGGGTATCGGCATCCGCCAGACAGGCCCCCAGAATTTTGCCGAAATCACCGGTCACCGACACCGCGGCTTCCTCCACCCGCGCGGAAGCTCCGGCCTTCTTAAACAGCAGGGCGCTTTCCCTGGCCTGGGTGTCGGTGTCATAGGACAGCGTGACGGTGATCTGTTTGCCGACCTGCGTATTCTGGACCTCATCGGCAACGGTGGGAATATAGTATGCCGACCCCTTGGAAATGGAGTTAAACAGATCGTCCAGATAATTCAGTCCGTTTTTTCCTTCAAACAGGGGCAGGAACATGGCGACCAGGACCACGAGAAACCCGACCATCATGACGGCGCCCCCGTAAAACTCTTTTTTGCTGGATATCATGGTATTATGCCTCCCCGCCTTTCAGTTTCTTGATGTTCAGCACAAAGGTGCCGATGACCCAGACCGCGAAAATGCCGATAAAGACAAAAAAGAGCCAGATACCAATGGCATCCAGAACAGCGGCGGTCTCCTTTGAAAGCGGGAACGCCCCCACCGAAGAAAGCTTGGCGGGCAGGGCGAAGAACCGGTTGACAAACCCGGCCAAAACGGCCATGGCGTAGAAACCCCGAATGGTGACTCCCTTGACCACCTTGGTGGTCATGGCGCCGATCTGAATACCGACCAGGGACCCCAGCAGCATGCCCATGGCCAGGGTATAGAAAATAAAGCCGAAGATGGCGTACTGGCCGATGGCCGCATACCCGGCGGTGAAAACGATCTGAAAAATATCGGTTCCCACCGTGGTCATGGAAGAGACCCCCAGGATATAGACAAAAATGGGAAAGGTCAGAAACCCGCCGCCCACGCCCATGATGGCGGCTGCCAGACCGACGAAAAACCCACTTAAAACAAGAAACCACGCGGATATGCGGCGTCCGCCGGGAACCAATCCCTGGTCAAAGGTGACCATGGGGGCCATGTTCATGCCCTGGAGTTTTTTGGGCAGGCTGCCCATGTCCGCGCCTTCATCCTTGCCGCCGTGAAAATCACCACCGCCGCCGGTCGCCTTTCTGGCCTTGAGAAAATCGGTAAGGGCATAGAGCCCCAGGGCCCCCAGCATCACCACGTAGATGGTGGTAATAAAAGCGTCGCTGATGACGGGGTTGATTTCATAAAGCACCCGGTTGATCCACCCGCCCAGTGTGGCGCCGCCGATGGAACCGATCAGAAAGGTGACCGCCAGCACCACCGAAATGTTGCCCAGCTTTCTGTGAAGCACGCTCCCCATGATCGCCTTGGCAAAAATATGAAACAGGTCGGTACCCACCGCCAGAATGCCCTTGATGCCGGCGCTCATCAGGGCCGGAGCGATGATAAAGCCGCCGCCCGCGCCGATGCACCCGGTGATCAGGCCCGCGCAGAGTCCGATCAGAATCGAGGCGATAAAAATCTTCGTGGTAAAAAAGGAGGGGCTGTAAGCGTGTTTTCCTCCCAGATACTGGGGAAGACCGCTGGCGATCTCGTCGGCGAAAACATAACCGCCGATCAGAATCGGCAGCAGCATCAACCCCAGCACGAAAAGCCGCCTTCTATCCCCCAGAATGTTCCTGGCCATGGTGATTTCCCAGTCCGCATGGGCGCGGGCCCCCGCGTAGAGAAACTGGCCTGTTTTTTTCAAAAACCGCATTGACTGTCTCCTTTCTTCTTTGATTTTATAATCATCTTTTTTTCATTATATCGTCAATTCCCTTTATCTTTGTTTCCTGCAGCTTTTTCTTCTGGCCGGCATCCCTGATCTTATAATACAACTCATCAAAATCAGCCGGTTTGACAAGATAATCAAACGCGCCGGCTTCCATTCCGGTTTTTGCCACTTCCAGCAGGGCATGGCCGGTCAGCATGATGACCTCCACCAGGGGCCACCGGACCTTGATCTCCTTGAGGATCTCGATGCCGCTTCTGCAGTCCGGCATCCTGACATCCAGCACCACCACGTCAAAGGGCTGCTTTTCAATCAGCGCCAACGCCTCTTCCCCGTTGGCGATGCCCACGGCCGATATGCCGCGCCTGGCCATGCGCTTGGTAATGATATCCAGAAAACCGGTCTCATCATCCACAAAAAGTACATTCACCATTGCACTCACCCTTAACCCGAATATTTCATGAAATATCCGGGTTGAATGCGTATATTGTCCCGGTGGAAGATCATGAGGCCCCCTTCTGTTCCCGGGCTGCCTCGTACCGCTGTTTCTCCTGGTTTATTTCCCGCTTTTCCATGGCTTCCTCGATTTTGCCGATCAGGTCGGTGATCTGGCAGGGTTTCATCAGATAGTCGCTGGCGCCCAGCTTGAGCCCCTCCACCGCCGCCTCGAACGTGGCCTGGCCGCTGAGCATGATCACCTCCACCAGGGGATACCGCTTCTTGATCTCCGTGAGCAGGGAAATACCATCCATTCCGGGCATGCGGACATCCAGCACGGTCACGTCGACGGCGTTTTCCGCAAGCACCTGAAGGGCTGTTTCGCCGTCCAGGGCGGTTCGGACATCATAACCCCGGTTGCTCAGAAGTTTCGCGTTGGACGCGGCAAAGGCCTCCTCGTCATCCACCAGCAGCACGCTTGCAGTCGTCATCAAACGGCTCCTTCATGTCCGAATGGTGTCACCTGCCTGAAACGATAAATGCCCATGAAATTTTCAAAAAAGCAGGCTACCATGTTTTTTTTTGTCTTCAAAGATAAACCGGCAACAGGGTTTCCGATTTTTTTGTACGATTGTATAGCGTTGCAACCGGTTGAGCGGCAGCCACGGGCGATGGATAGAAAACCGGGACACGGCATACCGCGTCCCGGCTGTCTCTTTTGCCGCCTCCCGGTCCATTAGCCTTTTTTGAGCGCTTCCAGGGGGTCGCTGATGATTTTGTCGATCTTCTCTTTTCGGGCCTTTTCCGCCTCCGCGCTTTTTTTCTCATAAGCCGCCTCAGCCTTTTCCAGCAGCTTTTCCACGTCGCACGGTTTCATCAGGTAGTCAAAGGCCCCCAGGCTCATGCCTTCCACGGCGGTTTCCGCGGACGCATGACCGGTGAGCATGATCACTTCCACCAGGGGATACCGCTTTTTTATCACCCGCAGGGTCTCTATGCCGTCCAGACCGGGCATTTTGATGTCAAGCACCACCACGTCCACCCGCTCCTTTTCAAGCACCTGCATGGCATCCGTCCCGTTGGTGGCCACGTGCGTGCGGACCCCTTTCCTTTCGAGCAACGCCTGGGTGGTGTTGACGAACCTTTCCTCATCATCGATGATCAGCAGTTGCATGTCACTCATCTTCTTTAACCTCCTTAACAGGTAAGAATAATAATTATCATTTTTAATGAACCCGGATATTCCATGAAATGTCCGGGTTTAATGCGTTGATGTCCCGTCTATGGGCAGGCGGATGGTAAACACCGTGCCGGCATTGACCTCGCTTTCAACGGTTATCCTGCCGCCCAGTCCTTCTATGATCCCATAGACGGTACTCAGTCCCAGGCCGGTTCCCTGCCCCACCGGCTTGGTGGTGAAAAACGGCAGGTAGATTTTTTCCATGTCCTCAGGCGTAATGCCGCAGCCGTTGTCCGCCACCGTGATTACGAGATCATCCCCGTCTTGCAGGGTGCGAACGCGAATCTCGGCGCCGGTCTTCCCCTTAAGGGCATACATCGCGTTGTTGAAAAGATTTAGAAACACCTGCTGAAGCTGGTTGGGATCGCTGGTGACCGGCGGCACACCGTCCTGCAGTTCCTGAATGATTCTGATGTTTTCCACGCCGGCCCGCTGTTCGACCATGTCCACCACCTCGGAAATGAAGGTGCCGATATCCACCGGCTGCAGGACAATTTCCGATTTGCGGGCAAACCGGAGCAGGCCCTGGGTGATTTTGGCGCACCGCTCAATCTGTATGGCGATCTGCCGCACCGACTCATCAAGAGCCTTAAAATCTTCGGGATCGGGATGGTTCTGTTTTTCCGCGATATCAGACATCACAACATTGATCATGGCCAGCTCGGATTTCATCACCTGAAGCGGGTTGTTGATTTCATGAGCCAGGCCCGTGCTCATCTCCCCCACCTCGGCCAGCTTGCCGGCAATCACCAGCTGGGTTTTCATCTGCTGCTTTTCCATGTCCGCCAGTTTGAGGCGACCGGCAATGGCCGAAGCCTGGAGAAACCCCATCGCCAATACCACCACTCCGCCGCCGATAATCATCACCAGGGAAACAATCACCGCAAAGGAGAGATCGGCATAGGCGTCGGCGGCGGTCTGCCTTACCACCATGATCCATCCGGTCTGTTTGAGGTGCCCCGCCGCGTAGACGAATTTCCGCCCATCCTCGGTACGAATGGAAAAAAAGGAGACCGCTTCCCGGTCAATTACATAACGGTCAAAATCCGGGTCCGTTGCCATCAGCCGGCCGCCTGACCGCCGGTCGCTCTGAAACACCCCCTTTGTGTTGACCAGGTAGGCCTCCCCGGTTTTGCCGATGCGAATGCTTTCAACAAGATCATTGAACGCAAAGGTGTCGATGGTGGTGCGGATATACCAGTTTTTTCCGGCTTCCTGTTTGCGTATCGCGATAATAAAATGGGGAATGTTACGGTACCCGAGGAATTCGTCCGAAATAAACAGCCCCTTTTCCGAAACGGCCCTGAACCACTCTTCCTGACCGTAGTCCCTGCCGGTCAGGTCGTAGGGACCAACATAGGCCAGATGCCGCCCGGCCTCGTCAAACAGGCCCAGGTCAAAAAACGCCTTGGATGTGGATTGCAGGTTCCTGAAAATGCGCTTCAGTTCATCCGGGTCTGTTAGAGCGTCAATGTCACAGGACATGGCGATAAACCCGAGGTCGGCCACCCGCTCTTCTAAAAACAGGTCGATCAGGGTACGATGATCGGCGGCCACCCGGACCAGCTCGGCCCTTACCTGCCGGGCGGAATAGACGGCAAAATGATAGACCAGGGTGCCGTAGACCGCCAGCACGATCAGAAAAGGGACCAGCAGGACCCTTACCAGAATCATTTTCCGAACCTGTCTGTCCATCCCGTCTCCCGTCCTTCTCAGGGCCGATTGTCCATTGCCGGCGGTGTTGCGTCCAGCTCCCGGAGCCGGCGCAGCACCGCCATGGCTGAACCGGGCGGTGGCATCCCCAGAAGGTCTTCCATCCGCCGCGGCTCAATCTTATGCCGGGTCATCACTCTTTTCCGGTATGCATCCGCAAGGACCTCCAGCAGTTCATTCAACTGGCACGGTTTATACAGGTAGGCCATGGCCCCGCTTTTGAGGCAGGCGGCCGCGGCCTCCTTTGATCCGTGGCCGGTGAGGATCACCACCTCCATCTCCGGATGTTCCGCTTTAAGTGTCCGCAGGGTTTCGTCGCCATCCATTCCCGGCATTTTCAGGTCGACCAGGGCGACATCAAACGGCCCCTGCCGGGCGACATCAATGGCCTTGCCCCCCCGGTCGACGGTCACCACATGAAACTCCCGGACTTCAAGAATATGGCGGATGGCGTTTAAAAAATCCGGCTCGTCATCCACGATCAGCACGGAAATTTTCCTGCATCCGGAATCACTGGTCATGATGTCCTCCTGTTCTTCCTCTTACCCCAGCCATCGCCAGTATCCGAAAAACACCCATATCCACAGTACGGCCATACTTAAAAGAAAAACCGCGCCGCCATGGATAAAAAAGTCCTTCATAGTGACCAGCTGTTCCCCGGTTTCCGGGTCTCTGGCCAGGCTGTATACAATGGCGTTGTTGGGCGTGCCGATGATCATCATGTGGGCGAACGAGGAGGCAAACGCAGTTGCCAGGCCGACCATGATAGGCGAGGTGCCGGACAGCGTGGCCATGGGCACGGTAATGGGCCCCACCGCCGCCACTGTGGCGCCGTCGCTCATGAAGTTGGTCAGAATGCCCGTGATCAGGCTGGTGGAAATACAGAGGCCGTTGCCGCTTCGCAGAAAATCGGGCAGGATCGACACAAAGGAGTTGGCCAGCCACAGGGCCCCACCGGTCACCGCCAGGCCGTAGCCCATGGCGCTGGCCGCCGCGTAAAGCGCCACCACGTCCAGGTGAATACCATTGATGTCCTTCCAGGTGAGAATGCCAAGAATATTGAGCAGCACCAGGCAGAGGATAACCGGTCCGCCCATGCCCAGCTTGTCGGACATGGTAACCCACAAAAAGATGACAAGAATCAGAATGGCTGCCGCCTTGTACTCATCGGCCGTCATTTTTCCTATTTTTTCCGCCTCCCGTTTCACCGCCGCCGCCACGTTGACGGACTGGGTCCTGATGCCCCTGCGGACCACCAGGAGAAAATAACCGGCAATGACCAGGGCCATCACCGGGACAAAGGGCAGGCCCATCTTGACCCACTGGCCAAAGGACAGGCTGATGCCGTAGTCGGAAAAAATGCCCAGCATCACGGCGTTCCGCCCACCGGCCGCCGGGGAGCCCGGCCCGCCGATGTTCGCGGTGAAAGTAAGCATCAGCATGAACATGACCACCAGGCTTTTGTCCTGTTTGACGCCGGCGGCCTTAATGGCGCCCATGTACACCAGCATGAGAATCGGGGCGATAAAGGCCACCAGAGCGTGCTCGGAGAGAAACGACGCGGTAACGGCCAAAAGCGGCGCGAAAATCAGCGCGAACTTGGTCAGGTTGGTACTGGTGCCCAGCAGCAGAATGCCGATTCTGCGGTCCAGCCCGGTTTTACCGATGGCCGCGGCAAAGGCCAGCACCCCGAAAATAAAAATCACCGAGTCCTTTGCATAGGCCTTTGCCACGTCGTCGGGTTTGAGTATCCCGAAAAAAAACATCAACGTGCCCACCAGAAGGGCCGTGATGCCGATGGGCACCGCGCCGGTGGCCCAGAACAGAGCCGCCACCACCAGGACCCCCACCATGACCTTTGCCTTGAAAGCGATTTTTTCGACATCCGGCAGCGTGTTGACCGTCTTTCCGTCCGGCGTGACGGTTTTTTCATACAGCCCGGCCTTGGCGGTATAGTACTCGACAATGGTCTGGCCGGTCTTCATCTTGCGGTAATCGGAATACCCGTTGATTTCCTCGCCCATCACCCCGGTTTTCTGGGCGGTGAGAAACCTATTCAGCGTATCCGGCGTGGGCATGAAGGCAAGCCCCAGAAACAGCAAAACGCCCAGCAGAATAATGCCGGGCCGCGCGTTCTGGACCCCCATCAACCAGGCTTTCAGGCTGTTTCGCTTGACGTCCGGAATCTCGTGCCGGGCCAGGGCATAGGTCCGTTCCTCACCGGCCAGCTTGATCATGCTGATCAGCTGGTTCAAATCGCAGGGTTTTTCAAGATAGCAGAAGACGTCGTGTTTTCCCGTCACCCGGGCCGACTCGATATTGCCATAGGCCGTATGCATGATGACCTGCACCTCCGGCCGAATCTTTTTTAGTTCCTTTAAGGTCTGGATGCCGTCCATGTGGGGCATCTTCTGGTCCAGGAGAACCACCTCCGGGTTCTTGTGCCGCACAATCTTGATGGCATCTTCACCGT
>JAXHVI010000025.1:0-4302 GCA_034189195.1 Thermodesulfobacteriota bacterium
AATCGCATATTTCAAAGAACAGGCGGAACTTTTTATACAGAAGCGGCGGCCGAAATGAAAAAATCATCACCAGGCCGATTTTTTAACCAATAACCGGTCGCTACTTTTTACGAGGGCATCACGGCTTGACAAACTTATGAACGTCCGGTTTCCGGGTGGAGATGATGAAAAAACTAAGGGGAGACCTCAGCCGTGCTGCCGGAATCATTGGCAGGCGGGGAACCTGCGGCAATGCACCGCTTGACCAGGGTGAGCCGGTTGCCCTTTTCATTATACCGGCACTCGGACGCATAGCGCTGCATGATGATAATGCCCCGGCCGTGCTCGGCTTCCGGAGAGGGCGTACGATCCAGGGCTGTGCGCCAGTCAAACCCGTCGCCATCATCCTCGACCTCCATGGTCAGCCGGTCGCTTTCAAACCCCAGCACGTACCGGACTCTTTTTTGCACGTCGCAGCGGTTGCCGTGCTTAACCGCGTTGGTCAGGGCCTCGCGCATCACCAGGCAGACAGAAAACGACTCGCCGGACAGCCCCTGCCGATCAAGAAAGATACGGGTTTCGGCCTCGGCCCGGTTGATGGCGTCCATGTCGGAAAAAAACCGAATGCGAAGCCTGCGGCTTTCATGAACCACGGACAGGGGTTTTGCTTCGGACATTAATGGACCGCCTTGCGTAAACGCACCGTCTGCAAAACATGTGTTGCGCTGAATATTTCACAAGCACCACCGAAGCGGATGCACTATAGAATCGGCCGCGAAAACAAAGGATCAGACTTGAATGCCCAGCACGATAACGTCGTCCTCAATCGCAACAGACTCGGGTTTGAGTTTTTCGGCAATGCGCTGGGGCGCGGTGGTGATGGGCTGGTCGGCCGCCGCCGCACATGCCGCCAGCAGTTTTTCCGACCCTTCGGGACAGGAAATTTTCTGCCGGCTCGACTCGATCAGGCCGTCGGAATAGATATAAAACCGGTCCCCTGGTTTGACCTTAATGGCCTCCCGGCCGAATGAGACATCCTCGAAACTGCCCATCACGTCGCCCTGAAGGTGAATAAAGGTGGGCTTGTCCTTGACCGGAAGATACACCACCGGCGGGTGACCGGCGCTGATGATGGTGAGGTTCTTGGTTTTTCGGTTCAAGCAGGCGTAGCAGGCGGTAAGAAACTTTTCTTCCGGCAGAATCTTCACCAGCACGTCGTTGATAAGTTTCATGCTTTCACTGGGCCGGTAAATGGGGGTGCAGTTCTGCTTGAGCAGGGCCTTGACCGACGAGATCAGATAACTGGTCTTGATGTCGTGGCCGGAAAAATCGGCCACGAAATAACCGTAAATATCATCCGAAATCGGCAGCACGTCGTAAAAATCGCCGCCGGCCTCTTCCAGAGCATGATAGTAAACCCCGAACCCGGCGCCGGGCTGATTGGCCGGCGTGGTCAACATGGAGGTCTGGGCCTCGGTGATCTGGCGCAGCTTATCGGCCTGGTTGGAAATCAGGAATCTGGTGGCAATGGAGAGTTTCAGGTGGAGCCGCACCCGGGCCAGCACCTCCAGGGGGTGAAACGGCTTGGTGATATAGTCCACGGCACCGAGTTCAAACCCGGTAAGCTTGGACTCCAGCTCAATGACGCCGGAAAGAAAAATCACGGGTATGGCCCCGGTAGCCGGATCATTTTTCAGCTGCCGGATCACATCGAACCCGTCTTCTCCGGGCATTTTTACATCCAGAAGAATGATGTCCGGTTTTTCCGTCTGGGCCAGTTGCCGGGCCGTGGGGCCGTCTACCGCTGTGATGGTTTTGTACCCGTGGTTTTCCAGGGTGGTGGACAGAAGCTTTAGGTTCAACAGGTTGTCGTCAACCACAAGAATCGTAAACAACTGCTGCATAGTGGTCCGATCCCTTTGCTTGCCACTGTTATGCGTTGCGCGCCGGTTTTATCACGGCGCGGCATCTTTGTGCCGAACATCTCTGGCAATCGCCTCGACCATGCCGCGAACATGCGAAAGCGTCTCCCGGGCCTGGTCCAGATCGTTGGACTTGGCCTGGGTTTCCGCTCTTTTGGCCGCTTCAAACAGGTCGAAAAACCCCAGGTTGCCGGCAGCCCCCTTCAATGAGTGGGCCGCGTCCCCCGTTGTTGCGGCATCCTGGTTTTCAATCGCCTTCGCCATGCGATCCACGTCGCTCCGGGAAACATCGATAAACACATCAACGATTTTCAGAAACTCTTCGGTGGTAAAGCCCTGGCTGGCGGCAAGCGAATCAATGTCCATAAAACGATCACGGTTTTTCTGTGTTTGAACAACGGCATTATGGTACGGAAAAAACCGGGCAAAAGCAAGGAAAACCCTGCCCGCTTAAAAAGAGAGGCTGCTTTCCCCGCTCTTCCGGCAGCGACATGTTCCGTTGAAACCGGCCTGTCAGAAAGAAGGGTCGATGCCGGACTGGCGGGCGATTTTTTCCTTGAGCGTGCCGTGGGTCACCATGGCCGCAAGCGCGCGCACGGCCCGTTCCGGCCCCTGGTAAAAGGGCACGCCCCGGGCGGCCAATGCCTGGACGGCGGTTTCAGACCGGCTCTGGTAGGAAAAGCAGAATACCGGCTTGCCGGACTGCTTGATGCGCTCCTGCATCTGGCCGGCGATGTGTTCCGACACCTCAACCATCTTGGCGTCCAGTTCATCCGCCGGTACGCCCATCTGCAGGAGCACCCGCTTGATCATGTCCGCGGGGGTATAATAATAGAACAGCAGGGCGTCGCACCCGGAATCTTCTAGCAGGACGCCGGGAATGTCGGCGAAAAACTGGGTCATGTCCCTGGTAAAGGTCAGGTCAATGGGGTTTTTCACGCTGCCCGTGGCCGGCACCAGGGCTTTGAGCTTTTCAGCGGTTTCCGGCGCGGGTTCGGGCAGCACAAGCCCGGACCGGCCGCATGCATCGGCGGCAACGGCCCCGGGGCCGCCGGAGTGGGTCTGAATAAAGACCCGGTTGGCCCCGGGCTGGGGCAGCTGGCCGAACGCCATGCAGCAGTCAAACAGCTCGGTGATGGAGGAAACCCGGATCACGCCGCTCTGCCGGAAGATGCCCGAGTAGAGGTCATCGGGTCCGGACATGGACCCGGTGTGGGAAAGGGCCGCCTTTCGGCCGGTTTCCGACCCGCCCACGTAAAGCGCCACGATGGGTTTGTGGGGAACGATCTTTCGCGCCGTTTCAACAAACTTTCGGCCCCGGCGAATGGCCTCCACGTAAAGAGCGATGACCTTTGTTTCCGGGCAGGCCCCCAGGAACTCCAGGCAGTCCACCAGGTCGGTGTTGACCTCGTTGCCGATGCTGAAGGCCGTGGAAAATCCCAGGTGAAGCTGGTCCAGGTAGGCAAACATCTGGGTCACGAAACTGCCGCTTTGTGAGACCAGGCCGATGAACCCCGGCTTTCCGTAATACCGGTGGGGCGTGGTGTTGAGCCGGGCATGGGTGTTGGTGACGCCCAGGCAGTTGGGGCCGATGATGCTGATGCCGTATTTCCCGGCAATGGCGGCCAGATTTTTTTCCCGCTCGGCCCCTTCCGGTCCCACCTCCTTGAACCCGCCGGACACCACGATGGCGTTGCGAATGCCTTTTTTCCCGCAGGACTCCAGGATGTCGCACACGATTCGGGATGGCAGCACGATCACGGCCAGGTCCGGGGCCTCGGGCAGGGACTCCACGCCGTCATAGGCGGTCAGGCCCTGCACCTCTTTTTCCTTGAGATGAACCGGATAAATTTTTCCGGGAAAATCAAACGCCATCATGGCCCGCAAAATGATGGTGCCCATGGAGGAGAGGTTATTGGACGCCCCGAACATGGCGACAGATTTCGGGTGGGTCATGGCATAGAGCCGGTGGGCTTCAATCGGTTCGATCATATCTGCTCCTTTGACCGGTGTTGGGTCAAACATCCGGATTTAAAACAATCAGTGCATCCACGGCCTTGACGCGGCCGTCGGCGGATACCAGCACGGGGTTGATGTCGATCTCCGACACCGCGTTCCAGTCCAGGCCGATCCGGCCCGCGCCGATCACGCAGCGGTAAAGGGCGTCCCGGTCGGCCGGGGCCTCGCCACGGAAGGCATTTAGAAGTTTGGCGGCCTTCAGGCTGCCGGCCATCTCTGCAACCTCAATGGGGTCCACCGGCGCCATGCGAAAAACAGCGTCTTTAAAAATTTCGGTCATCACGCCGCCCAGGCCCAGCATCACGCAGGGGCCGAACTGGGGGTCCCGGTTCATGCCCACCACCAGCTCCCGCTTTCCCGACACCATCTCAGACACCAGCAT
>JAXHVI010000250.1:0-2291 GCA_034189195.1 Thermodesulfobacteriota bacterium
TGGTAGTTTTCCCTGGCGGTCTCCACCTTTTCCACCATGATCTCTTGACGGCGGCAGGCCTCTTCATACGCCAGGCGGGCCACAACCCGTTCCTGGGCAATGCGGTTGTCCAGGCTTTTGGCGGTCTGCTCCAGCTGCCGCTGCCGGGTCAGGGCCGATTGTTCCTGGCTGCGGCGGCGGTCCATGTCAAAGATGGTCCACGACGCATTGACACCGGCCTGCCACCAGGTATCCCAGTCCGGATCGTTGCCCACGAACCCGGGCCAGCCGTAGTGGGCCGATGCCGTAAGGCCCACCTGGGGCCGCCGGGCCCCGCGGGCGGCCCTGGCACGGGCTTCGGCCGCTTCTATCTGCCGGTCCACAATCTGCTGTTCCTCCCGTATGCCGGCGGCGGCAAGGGTGGAAGGAATCGGCCAGGGCGACGGATTGTTCCAGTCCGCCACGATATCGATACCGGCTTCCGGGGCAAGCCCCATGCTCCTAGCCAGTGCCGCGCCGGCTTTTGCAACGGCATTGCCCGCCTCTATCACCGCAAGGTCGCTGTCAAGCTTTCGCATTCGAATGGGCAGAAGGTCGCTTTTAAGAATCAACCCCTGCTCCAGCATGTTCTGCGCGTCATCCAGGTGGCCGGTAATCCGGGTCACTGATGCCCGTGCGATCTTTTCCATCTCCACGGCCACGGCCAGGTCGTAAAAAGCCGCGATCACCCGGCGCCGGGTGTCCCGCTCTTCCAGCCTTACCTGGATCTCCGCACCCTCCAGGCCGGCCCGGGCCGCCTTCACCCCGGCGGCAACAGCGCCGCCGGTGTAGATGGGCTGCCGAAGGGAGACCGACAGGTCGGCAGTGGTGTTATCACCGATCTCGGTTTCCCGGCCCGGTATCGTTAACGGCGGTGTTGCCGGTCCGGTGGGAATGGTGATGGTCTCCTGGCGTGTGGAGTTGACCTCGGATCGATACCCGGCGCTGGTTCCCAGGGCCAGTTCCGGAAAGTATCCGGCCCGGGCCTCCTCTTTCAGAAGCCGGGCATCCTCCCGGGCGTAACCGGCCCGGGCGATCTCCGGGTTTTCGGAAAGGGCGATTTCCAGGCACTGGTCCAGGGTCAGGGGCTGAGCCCAAATGCCCGCCGGAAAAAACACAAAAGCCGCCAGCAGCAGGGCCAAAAGCCGTGCATGCCGGAACCGTCGCTCTGTCTGTCTGCATGGATCTGGTAATTTTTTCATTTCGGTCTACCTCTTTACAATACCGTAAAGCGCAAGGTCGATGATGGCCTCCTTGCGTTGCGCGATAAACGCCTTTTCATCCGCCGGTTTTCCCCAGATATGTTCCATCAGGGGCCGGGCCACAAAATAAAACATGCACATGCCCACCACGCTGATGGTGGTCTGCATGGGATCCACCGGCCGGATCTGGTCGCCTTTCACTGCCTTTTCGATAAACGGGCGGATCAACTGGGGCGGCGATATGCCGGTCTGGGAAAATATCCGGTCCACCACCGCCATGATGTGCCGGCCTCCTTCAAGCACCTCGGATACCATCAGGCGCGGCAGTTCCGGACGGGTGGACAGAATGTCCACATAGGCGTGAATAAAGCTGCGAAAGGCGGCTTCCGGTTCGGTCTCCGCCTGGAATTCGGTTGCCAGCCGGGAAAAAACATCGGAAAAAAAACGGAACAACACCTCTTCATACAGCTTTTCCTTGGACCCGAAATGATAGTGCAGCAGGGCCTGGTTGACCCCTGCCTCGGCAGCAATCTGCTGCATACGGGCCCCCTTGAACCCTTCTCGGGAAAAGACGCTTGTGGCCGCCTTCAGAATCCTGGCCGGGGTGTCCTGCTGTGTCATGGTGTCTCCGAAAAAAAGCGCCGTCTTTGAATTGACCAAAAGGTTTAATTAACTGGTTAGTTAATTTACATTTGAAAAAATTCTCTGTCAAGCACTTTTTTTCGGTCCAGTCAACGTTATTGCGAAGAACGAGGCCTTTCCTCCGTCATTGCGAGAGCGTAAGCGACGCGGCAATCTTCCCCGCATATGTTCAGGATTGCTTCGCTGCGCTCGCAATGACATTTTTGCGGCCTGTTGCGGTGCCCTGAAAACAGAACACCCCCCATCCTGATCTTAATCTTGTCCGATTCCGATCCGAATGGAGGGTGTGGCAATCTTTATGTGTTCCGGCGATGCGCCTGCCGGGCTGAGCTTAACGGGAAGCGGATCGGGCTGATGAAAATTTGCTCTGTGCCCGGTCCAGGCTGGTAAAAAACAGGTCCACCTGCCGGGCCTGGTCCTGGGGGCCGA
>JAXHVI010000251.1:0-73890 GCA_034189195.1 Thermodesulfobacteriota bacterium
TCATTTCTTCACCTCGTTGGTTAAGGTTTTTTTGTGTCTCTCAACACTATATCTACCTGAATCAACGAGGTTTTTCAATACTTTTCTTCACCAAACATAGAATAATCGCGGATTTTGGGACATGGGGCCGGCCGGCCCTGAAACGGCCTCCCGTTTCCCTGAATCGGCGGTTATTCGGGGTTTTAAGGCCCCGTCGCCGTTGACTTTATGCCGGCGCGCTGTTAACGTGCACGGTTATGGAAAAAGGCACCATCATCGACTTTATCGACAGCCAGAAAATGATCTGCGCCGTGGCCATGGAAACCTCCGGGACCGGCGCCAGCCACCTTCGCCTGCTCACGGAAAACGGCCGCGAAGTCAAGCTGCCCTTGCGCCGGGCCTCGTACGCGGGGGGACGGCTCAACCCGTCGGCCGGCCGGCAGGCCCTGGTGGACCAGCTAAAGGCCACGGCCCACAAGCGCAGTGAGCTGGCCGGGCGCGTCAATATTGAAGAGATCTGGGACCTGCTTAAAGACGAAGATCAGTGGATCGATCTTGCTTCCATGACCGGGCTCTGTTTTTCCGGCCCGGTCACACCGGACCATGAAGCAGCGGTGGTGCGGGCGATTTTTGATGACCGGCTCTACTTCAAGTTCGACCACAACCGGTTCTACCCCCACACGGAAGAACAGATTCACGCCATTTGCGTGCGCCGGGACAAAGAGGCCCGGCACCGGGCAATGGTCCATGAAGGCGCGGAATGGCTCAAAAAAGCCGGCGCCGGCACCCCGCCGCCCATGGATGAAACGGCCCGGGCCGTGGTGGATGTGCTGGCCGACTATTACGTGTTTGAAAAAGAGGCCAACGAACCGGCCCTTGCCAGGGAGATCCTTGCCGCGGCGGGCAACCTTTCGCCGGACACCCTGTTCTCCCTCCTGGTCAGGCTGGGGGTGTGGGACGAGCATGAAAACATCGACCTGCTTCGGCACCGGGTGCCGGTGTCCTGGCCCGACGACGTCACAAAGGCATCCGAAAAACTGGTAGCCGCTGCCGGCATCCCCTCTGCCGGGCCGGACCGGGTCGACCTGACCGGACTCTCCCTGTTTACCATCGACGGCAGCCAGACCCTGGATTTTGACGACGCTCTCAGCCTGGAACCCATGGAAAACCGGGCCTGCCGCCTGGGCATTCATATCAGCGACGTGGGCCACTATATAAAAAAGGATGACACCCTGGATGGCGAGGCATTAAAACGCGGCAGCTCCATCTACACGGCGGACAAAAAAATCCCCATGCTGCCTGCCGAAATTTCCGAAGGCCTTTGCAGCCTTATGGCGGGCAAGCTCCGGCCGGCCATCTCCATGCTGATCACCCTCTCCGCCTCGGCCGAGGTGACTGACTGCCGGGTGGTTGCCTCTGTGGTACGGGTGGAGGACCACCTGACCTACAGCCAGGTAAACCTTTCCCTGGACAACGATGAACGGCTGGACCGGCTTTCCCGGATCGCCGTGAAGTTGCGTGAAAAAAGGGTCCGCGACGGGGCCCTGCTCATTGAGATTCCGGAGCTCTACGTTCAGTTTGACGACAACCGGACGGTGGTGCTGGCAAAGGGCGACCGGGAGAGCCCCTCCCGCATTCTGATAGAAGAGATGATGATCCTGGCCAACACCGTTATGGCCCGGTTTTTAAAGGAGCGCGGCCTGCCCGCCATCTTCCGGTCTCAGCCCGAGCCCAAGACCCGGCTTTTTAAAAAAGGGACCACCGGCGAGACCCTGTTTCAGAACTGGGTGCAGCGGAAAATGGTGGCCCGGGTGGTGGTCGACACCAAGCCGGAACGCCACTGCGGCCTGGGCGTGGACCTTTACACCTCGGCCACCTCCCCGATCCGGAAATACGCGGACCTGGTTACCCAGCGCCAGGTGCGGGCGGCCCTGGGCCTTGAAACACCTTACACCGAAGACCAGTTGCAGCACCTGATGCAGATGCTGCAGCAGCCCCTCTCCTACGTGGGCAAAATTCAGCAGGCCCGCCACCGCTACTGGGTATTCAAACACCTGGAGACAAAAACAGGACAGCGCGTGAACGCCATTGTGCTGGACCGGTTTAAAAACGAGTACTCCATCCTGCTGCCCGACTACCTGACCGAGTGCCGGCTTCCCATGCCCCCCTCCGCGGTCCTGAAGCCCAAAGACACCATCCAGGTCACCATTCAGCACGTCAACGCCAGAAACGGGGTCATTTCGGTTTTCTGTAACTGATTGGGCTGCGGAAAAAGGTTCTGATTTCAAGAAACATTTAAAGAAATCAATGATAGATCCATGCTCTTTCAGCCGGAAGCTGTGGCCCTTGGATGGCGAGGCATTAAAACGCGGAAGCTCCATCTACACGGCGGATAAAAAAATCCCCATGCTGCCTGCCGAAATTTTCGAAGGCCTTTGCAGCCTTATGCGGTGAATCCAATTTTTCAAGGCTACCCTTAATTTTTTAATTGAGATATGAATACCGGCTACCGCCCCGAACCAAGGGCCTCCAGCATTTCCGGCCCCAGGGCCTCGACCTGCCACCTTCTCACGCCCTCGACCCGGCCCAGGTCGGCCAGGGTTTTCGGCCCCTTCTGGGCCACGGCCGTCACCAGCGACTTGGGAAAGAGCAGGCCCGGGTCCAGGCCCAGCCGGGTTGCCGCCTTTTCCCGCCACTTTTTTAAAATCTCCACCCGGCGGGCCGCGGCCCGGGGCAGGGCCGGCTGCCGGGTCCGGGGATAGGCCGGCAGCCGGCTGTCCGGCAGGGCCATGGCCTGTTCAACGGCGGCCAGGACCCCGTCGGCCACCATGGGAAGCTGCTTTTTTGAAAACACGCCCAGGGCCTCCAGGGCCTTCCGGTTCCGGGGCCGTTCCTGGGCCAGCCTGAGCAGGGCATCGTTGCCCATGACCTTGAACGGGGGGCGGTCTTTTTTCCGGGCCATCTCCTGCCTGGCAACCAGCAGGGCCTCCAGCACGGCCAGGGTGCGCCGGCCCAGGCGGCCGGCCCCTTTGAACCGGACAAACAGAGGTGTGTTCTCCCCGTTTGCGTACCGGACGCGGCTTAAAAGTTCGCACTCCTCGGCCACCCACCCGGCCCGGCCCATCTGCTGCAACTCGTTTTGCAGCTGGTGATAAAGAGACACCAGGTACCGCACGTCCAGGGCCGCGTAGCTCAGCATTTTTTCCGGCAGGGGCCGCTGGGTCCAGTCCTGCTTGCGGCACCCCTTGTCCAGAGTGACGCCGAACCGCCTGTTCACCACGTCGTTGAGCCCGGTGGATTGAGCCCCCAGAAACCGGCTGGCGATTTCGCTGTCAAACAGGCCGGCGATGGTGATGCCGAAATCCCGGTAAAGGGACCGGACATCGTAGTCGGCGCCGTGCAACACCTTTATGACGCCGGGATCGGCAAAAAAGGGTTTTAGGGAGGAGAGATCGGAAAGGGCCAGGGGGTCGATCAAGAAGGCGTCGCCGTTCACGCCGATCTGGATCAGGCAGACCTTTTCCGTAAAATGATGCAGGGAGTCGGCCTCCAGGTCCACGGCCGCCACCGGCACTCGCTCAAGGCAACGGACCACCTGCGCAAGGCCGGAAGGGGTGTTTACAAAGGTGAAGGGCTGCTGAGGGTCACCTGCCATGAGAGCTCGTTGTCAATGCGCGGGCAGCCGGTCTACTGCATGTTCCTGCGTCTCTTTTCAAGCTGAATGTCCAGTCGTTTGAGCTTTTCTATCACGTTTTTATGGTCCTGGTTCTCCTGCTCCAGGGCCGCGGCCTGCTGTTTTAGTTTTGCGTTCTCCCGGTCCGCTGCGGCGGTCCTGACCGCACACGCATCAAGCTGGGCCAGAAGGGCCGACACAAAGCGGCCGTCCACCGGCGGCGGTATATCGGCGCAGTCCTCCATGCAGGCAATGGCCTCGCCGATCCGCACGCTGCTGATCTCTTTCTGGTTCAGATCGGTCACCACCGCAATGGAGATGGTCATAAGGGGAAACTGCCCCGCCTTTCGTCATATGCCCTTACCACCAGAGCACAAAACCGGCGCTCTTGATTTTTTACTTGACCAGCATGATGGTATTTCATTATTTATAGGCTTTGCCGATTTTTGTCAAATACTGAAAATTTTTAAAAACTTCTTCTGGCCCCCGCGGCGGAGAACAACATGATCACCATCACGCTTCCCGACAGCAGCACGAAAACCTTTGACGGTCCGGTGACGGGAGAACAGATAGCAAAAAGCATTTCAGAAGGTCTTTGGCGGGAGTGCGTGGCCGTTGAGGTAAACGGCACGGCCACGGACCTGTCCGAACCCATTGCCGCGGACGCCGCGGTGCGGCTGATCACCACCCGGGACCCGGAGGGGCTGCGCATCATGCGCCACAGCGCGGCCCATGTCATGGCCGAGGCCGTGCAGAGGGTTTTTCCCGATGCCGCCCTGACCATCGGCCCGGTGGTGGAGGACGGGTTTTACTACGACATCGACATGGAGCCGGTGTCCGAAGAGATCTTTCCCAGGGTGGAGGCTGAGATCAAAAAGATCGTTTCAGCCAAAATTCCTTTTGTCCGCAAAGAGGTGGACAAGGCCGAGGCCCTGGACCGTTACAGGGATCAGCCCTACAAAACCGAAATTCTCAACGAGATCGAAGACGACACGGTATCGCTGTATACCAACGGCGACTTTACCGACCTGTGCCGGGGACCCCATGTGCCCCATACCGGGTTTGTGCGGGCCGTGAAACTGACCAAGATATCCGGGGCCTACTGGCGGGGAGACCAGAACCGGGAGCAGTTGCAGCGGCTTTACGGCACCGCCTTTTTCTCCAAAAAGGAGCTGGACGCCTACCTGACCCTTATCGAAGAGGCCAAAAAAAGGGACCACCGCAAGCTGGGGGCCGAACTGGACCTGTTCAGCTTTCACGAAGAGGCCGCGGGCATGCCCTTTTTCCACCCCAACGGCATGAAACTGTGGAACGCCCTGCTGGACTACTGGCGCCTTGAACACCGGGCCGCCGGCTATGTGGAGGTAAAGACCCCGGTGATGCTGGACCGTGCCCTGTGGGAAAAAAGCGGCCACTGGGAAAACTACCGGGAAAACATGTACGTGTCGGTCATTGACGACAACCAGTACGCCATCAAGCCCATGAACTGCCCCGGCGGCATGCTGCTTTACAAGGAGAAGCGGTACTCCTACCGGGACCTGCCCCTGCGGGTGGCCGAAATCGGCCTGGTCCACCGGCATGAACTCAGCGGCGTGCTCTCCGGCCTGTTCCGGGTGAGGGCCTTTCACCAGGACGATGCCCACATCTTCATGACCCCGGACCAGATCGAGCAGGAGATTTTCGGGGTGCTCAAGCTGGTGGAGACCATCTACAGCACCTTCGGCCTGGGCTTTCACCTGGAGCTCTCCACCCGGCCGGCCAAGTCCATCGGCACGGACGAGCAGTGGGCAAAGGCCACAAACGGCCTGCGGGCGGCCCTGGACGCCTACGGCAAGGGCTACGCTGTCAACGAGGGAGACGGTGCCTTCTACGGCCCCAAGATCGACGTGCACATCAAGGACGCCCTGGGCCGGACCTGGCAGTGCGGCACCATTCAGCTGGACATGTCCCTGCCGGAGCGGTTCGACCTCTCCTATATCGACGCGGGCAGTGAAAAGCAGCGGCCCGTGATGATTCACCGGGTGATCTACGGATCCATCGAACGGTTCCTGGGCATTCTCATCGAGCACTTTGCCGGAAAGTTCCCGCTGTGGCTGGCACCGACCCAGGCCGTGCTGCTGCCCCTCAATGACGACATGATTCCCTATGCCCGCGAGGTGCGGCAGGCGTTTGAACAGGCCGGCATTCGGACCGAAATCGACGACCGCTCCGAAAGCCTGAACAAAAAGGTACGCCAGGCCCAGATCGACAGGATTCCTTTGATTATCACCCTCGGCGGCAGGGAAAAAGAGGCGCGCACCCTTTCCGTCCGGACCCTGGACGGCCAGGTGCGCCACGGCGTTACCCATGAAGCGTTTTTCGCCGTTGCAAAAGAACATATTGCAAAAAGATTGCAGACCCCGGTGGTCTTTGCATAAAGGGCACTTAAAAACCGGCGTTAGTTCTTATGCACACAAAATGAGACTTTGTTTTTGGCGACTTTTTTGTACCGCAAAGGCGCAAAGAGCGCAAAGGGTTATATTTTGCTGCGCGGGAGGCGATTGTTTTTTACGCGAAAGCGTTCCTGTTTTTTCTTTGCGTCCTATGCGTCTCTGCGGTGAATTTTAATTTTAGCGGTTCTCAATAAGTCATAAAGAAGCGGTGCCTGCCGTACGCACGGGGTTGACACTGTTTCGCGGAGGAGAGATGGAGATGGAAAAACGCACCCCGGTACTGGACGGCCAGGGCATCAACACGGTTCTGATCCGCCTGGCCCGGGAGATCATCCAGCGCCACACCAACCTGGAGCCGCTGGTAATCATCGGGGTCCACACCCGGGGGGTCCACCTGGCCCGGCGACTGGCCGACATCATTGCCGAGATCAACGGCAGGGCCATTCCCACCGGTGACATCGACATCACCCTGTACCGGGACGACTGGACCAAGATCGGGTATTCACCGGTGGTCCAGTCCACCCAGATCGGGTTTCCCATTGATGACAAAACCGTGGTGCTGGTGGATGATGTGCTGTTTACCGGCCGCACCACCCGGGCGGCCCTGGACGCGCTCACCGATTTCGGCCGGCCCGCCAAGGTGGAGCTGGCCGTGCTGGTGGACCGGGAGGGCATGCGCGAGCTGCCCATCCAGGCCGACTACGTGGGCATGTTCGTGAAAACCGAAAAGGCCGAAATGGTCAATGTGCTGTTGTCGGAAACCGACAGCAAAGACGCGGTGGTTGTTGTAAAGGAATAACCCCATGGGTACCCACGATCACAAAAAAGCGGCCCCCCGGCGATTGGACATCGGCATTCTGACCATCTCCACCACCCGCACCCTGGCCGACGACAAAAGCGGCCACTGGATCGCGGGCCGGGCCAAAAAGGAGGGCCACACCGTGGTTTTCCACGCCGTGGTCCCTGACCATGTGCCGGCCATTCGCAAGGCCCTGTGCGACGCCATCAACACCCACCGGCCCCGGATAATGATTCTCACCGGCGGCACCGGCATCACGCCGGGGGATGTCACCATTGAGGCGGTGCGGCCCCTGTTCAAAAAGGAGCTGACCGCCTTTGGCCCGGTGGTGGCCCAACTCAGCCTGGAAGACATTGATTCGGCGGCCATTCTTTCCCGGTCCGCAGCCGGCATCGTGGCAAAGACCGTGGTGCTCTGCATTCCCGGCAGTCTGGCGGCGTGCAGGCTGATCTGCAAGGCGGTTATTTTTCCCGAGGCGGGACACCTGGTTAAACATATGGAGGATTAACCGTCCAGGAAGTTTAAAAGAATTCACCGCGCAGAGGGCGCAAAGAAAACATGGACGCTGCGCGTAAAACGCCGCCGACCTCCCCGTGAAGCGAAATACATCCCTCTGCGCCCTCTGCGGTGAAAAAATCCCAACTTGAGAGAACAAAATGATAATTACTGAAATACTGGCCCGCAACGCCCGCATATACTGCAGCGAGGTCGCCCTTGTGGAACGCAGCCCGGCGGAGAACCTGCGCCGCCAGATCACCTGGTCCGAGTTTGACCGGCAGAGCGACCGGGTGGCAAACGCCCTGGCCGGCCTGGCCATCGGCAAGGCCGGGTTTGACTGGGAGACCCGCATCGTGGACGAGGCCCTGACCCCGGTCAAACAGGGAGCGGTGGGGGAGCTGATCATTCGCGGGCCCGGCGTGATGAAGGAATATTACAAGAACCCCGAGGCCACGGCCGCGGTATTAAAGGACGGGTGGCTGCTCACCGGCGACATGGCCCGGGAAGACGAAGAGGGCTTTATCTGGCTGGTGGACCGGAAAAAAGACATCATCATCACCGGCGGAGAAAACATCTATCCCGTGGACGTGGAGGAGTTTCTGTTTACCCATCCCAAAATTCACGATGCCGCCGTGATCGGCCTGCCCAGCCTGCGGCTGGGCGAGATCGCCGCGGCCATCATTCAGCCCAAGGAGGGCCAGACCCTGACCAAGGAGGAACTGGTCGCCTTCTGCGAGCAGCTGCCCCGGTACAAGCGGCCCCGCAAGTTTTTCTTCGACAAAATTCCAAGAAACCCCACCGGCAAGATCGAAAAGCCCAAGCTGCGGCAGAAATACGGCGGCGCAGAGGAGAGCTTTCAGGTCAAGTAGGTAAGGTCTTCTGCCGGAAGTTAAAATCCAAATCGAAATCGGGGTCGCTATCAATGGCCCCATACCCTATTTTCTTGCTCTTGATCGTGATCCTGATCGAGCCCGATCCCGGTAGCGACGGCGATTTGGATAAACAGGAAGGGTGTTACCTGCTTCGGCCCAGGGTAAGGGCCATAAACCCGCCAAAGCCGACACACCATGCGTTGATCAGGCCGTTGGTGGCCAGCTCAACCGGGGATGCGGCATAGATGCCGTTCTGAGGGTTGAAGGAAAAATCCAGCAGGCCCGGAACAGCAGAATGCCGATGCCGGTGGCAACTTGCAGCGGGACTGTGGCCCGGACCCGCCTATTCACGGTTTTTCTCCACTGCCGTCACAATGGATTCGGCGATCTTTTCCGCGGATTTGCCGAACAGGTCCTGGATGTCCACCAGTTCAAGAAAACTGTCCTGCCACACCACGCTGCTCTCCTGGACAATGTTCTTGATGCGCTCGGCCTTGCCGCCCAGGGCCTTTTTCTTCTCAAACAGGGTGGCCTCTTTTCTGAACCCGATGTTGAGCAGCAGGATAAACCGGATTATGCCGCCCCGGGCCGGGGAGGCGGACAGTACCGGGATTACGACGATATGGCGGTCGTCCTTGCGGCCCTTGCCGACATAGACGTTGCCCTCCCGCACAATGATCTTCTTGGTGCCCTTGAGCCGGTTGTCGGACTCCACCCGGGACGGTATCTCGGCCAGGACCCCGGTCTTTTTGACAATGGCGATGGTGGTCTCGTCCGTGGGCTCGCCCAGCAGGTTCAAGTGGTCCACCTTGTACAGAATGGCGCCCTTGATTTCCGATACAATGAGCTGAACGTTTCGAAGCACCACGATATTGGTGTTGGTGAGCTGGGAGATATGCAGACCAAAGCCGGCCAGGGTTTCAAACAGAATACCCTCCATGGTCTCTTTTGTCCGGCTGGTGCCCACGGTTACGGTTTTGGCCTGGTGCTTGATGGCGTCCACGGGCCGGGCCATGTGGTTGATGGAGCGGCCCAGGTATTCAAACAGGGTGTCGATCATGTTGGGGGCCGTGCCTTTTTTGCCGAAGTCCAGTTCAAAATCGGAAAAGGGCAGCCGGCCGGACAGGTACTTGAGCAGCAGGGCCAGGTCCGAGGCCAGGGAGATGGCCGCCGGACAGTCGGCGTCATGCCGCCGGGACCGGAACACGGTGTAAAACCGTGCGATTTTTTCACGGAACCCGTTTTCAAGCAGAATCTCGAACAGGTCCAGCCCCTTCTCCATGTAAGCGGCAATGTCGCCGCGCACCGTTTCCCGGAATTCGTGAAGCAGCCGGGCCCCCTTGTTGATGGCCAGGGCCGCGTAGTATCCCCACAGATGGCCGGCAAAGGTGTTGACAATGGGGCCGAAGTGTTCGGCCACCTGGGGCACGGGAATAATCGCCTCGGCATAGGGGGCAAACCGCTCCTCCCCCTCGTCGGTGATGACGATGGGCACGGCCTTGTGGGCCTTGAAAATGGCGGTGTCCTTGACGATGTCCTCCAGGACCCGGGCACGGGAACCGGCGGCGCACACGATGATCAGGGGCTCGGCGGAAAGATCGATGTGCTTTTTGTCCTCCACGTAGTCCGAGGAGATGGTCTTGTAGCACAGTTCGCTGAGTTTGATCCGGATTTCATCGGCCGCCGCCTTGTTGGGGCCGCTGCCCACCACGGCCCAGTAGGTCCGGACCGAGGCCAGCCGGCCGGCGCAGGCGGCAATGGCTTCCTGGTGGGTAAAAATCCGTCGCAGGCAGGTGGGCAGCCGCAGCATCTGTTTGATCTCGCTGGTGATAAATTCACCGTCCCTGGCGCCCCGGATGCGGGCCAGGGCAAGTCCCAGCAGGGCCCCGGCCACCACCTGGGAATAGAAGGCCTTGGTGGAGGCCACCGACATCTCGATATCCCGGCCGGTGCTGGTGTAGATCACGCCGTCCACCTTGAAGGTGATATCCGAATCCCGGCGGTTGACGATGGCCAGGGTGTGGGCCCCCCGTTTTTTCACCATGTCCACGGCCCGGTTGGTGTCGGTGGTGGTGCCGGACTGGCTGATGGCGCATACCAGGGTATCGGCCAGCGTGTCCGTGCCCGCGTGCTCCATCATGTCCAGGCCGCTGAGCTCCGACGCCTTCAGCGCCCGCACCCCCATGGAGGGGTCGGCAAAGTAGTACTCCAGGATGCCGGCGCAGGCCAGGGCCGCCACCCCCGCTGTCCCCTGGCCGATAAAAAAGACGCGGCGAATCGTGCCGTCGGCCATGGCCCGGCACAGGGCCGGCGGCAGGCTGGCCTTTTCCAGGGCGACTTCCAGGTTCTGGCCGCCATCCACGGTTTTCCAGCGGTTGTAAAGGGTCTTTTCAATGGCCGCCGGGGCCTCGGATATCTCTTTTAAAAAATAGTGGGAATAGCCCTGGCGGTCCACGTCCCTGGAGGTGATGTCGGTGGTCAGGGCCTGGTGGGCGTCGACGGCCACCGGGGTGCCGTCGTAGCACAGGGTCCTTACGCCGCCGATGCCGCCGCTTCCGGCCCCGTCCAGGATCACGATCTGGCCGCCGCCGGCCGGGTCCGCGCCGTCCGCGTTCATCTTGACAAAATTGGCGGTCTCTTCCACGATGCCGTAAAGCTCGGAAGAAACGATATAGTGGTCCGGCGCCAGGCCCAGAAACAGGGACTGGCCGCTGCCCTTCTGGGCGAAAAACATTTTACCCGGCGCCAGGCTGGTCTGCATGGAGATGGCATGGGAGCCCTTGAAATCGTTTACCGCCAGGCGAAAGGCGGATTCAATGTCATGCCCGTGGTCCAGGTGGACCTGAACGCGCAGGGCGATAATCTTGGTGTCAGTGGTGATCGCTTCAGGAACCGGGCTGTTTGATGATTCGTACTCCGCCTTGAGTTCCTGGAAATTGTCGATGTCACCGTTGAGACAGACCTGGATGACCGGCTGGTCCGGCGGTTCCCGGTCCTTGGTCCGGCTGTCCTGGGGGTGGCAGTTGGCTTCGGTGATGGTGCCCACCGATGCCCACCGCGTATGGGCCGACAGGGTGCAGTGGCGCACAGGACACTCCAGCAGGCGCCAGAAAATCGCGTCTCCCTGAATCTGCTCCCGCAGAAACCGCACATTGTCGCCCAGGCTGCCAATTTCCGCGGCCACCTTGTAGGCAAAGGCAAGGCAGACCGGCGCTTCCTTTCCGGTACGGAAAAGGGCGACGGAGCGGTTTGACAGCACGCGCGGGTTGGTCCGCTGCTCAAACTCCTCATCAAGGCCGGCCTGGGCAAGGGAAGCGGAAAACCGGTCAAAGGCAGGGGCATCCAGAACCATCATGATGGAGATGCCGGCCGAGTCCCGGCCCCGCACCTCCAGCCGGTCCAGGCTGTTAAACGCGGTGTTGATTTTTCGGACAAGACAGGCGGCGGAAAAAGAGAGGTTCCGGCCCCCGGCAAGGGCGCCGATTTTTTTTACGTTGTCGCACACCTCGGTTTCCAGGCACCAGCAGATGTCCCGAAGCGTTTCCAGCCGGTCAAAGGCCGCGGCAGCGACAGCGGCTTCCATTTGACCGGCCTGCCGGTCCATGGCATCGGCTTCGGCGTCGATCAGCCCCCGAAATCCCATCCCCAGGTCGCACACCGCCTTTGCGGTGCCGGCATGGGCATAAAGATGGAAAAAAGCGGCGTCGGTTTTCAGGTCACGGGCGGCTGTTGCCAGGGCCTCGCAAACCCGGTTGCCGCCCAGGTAACGGTCCGCTGAAAAGCCGCCGGCTTCGATCATTCGGTCCAGCGTGGTTTCCCGCACCCGGTCGACCATGTCCTGAAGGACCGATACGTCAACAACCGGGGCCGGTCCGGCCCCGGTTTGAAACGGAACAATAGCAACAATGCCGCACATAAAGGCTCCCCTCTCTTATGAACACTACATGCGCCGATACAGCGCCTTGATCCGCTCTTTGGGCATGACGGTCTGCCACTCCTTGCCCATGGCGTTCTCCCACAGGGGCGCCAGACCAAAGGCCACGTTGGCCATGGTGTCAAACTGCTCTTCGGTCAGGTCTTTGGTGATGTCCCGCGGCAGTTGAATTTTGTTTTTCTCCAGCATGCCCCGGAACTCGGCCACGCCTTCGGGATAAAATTCGTCTAAATAATCAAACACAATGGAGTTGCCGATGCCGTGGTGCACGCCCAGCACAAAGGCCAGGCCGTAGGACATGGCGTGGCATACCCCCACCTGGGAGTAGGCGATGCTCATGCCGCCGAAATAGGAGGCCATCATCAGCCGGTCGTCTCTGTCCGGCCGGTCCTCAAGGTAGACCTGGCGGCACAACTCCAGGGCCTTTTCGCCGTAAGCCCGGCTGAAGGCGTTCAAAAAGGTGCCCTGAAGCGACTCCACGCAGTGAATGTAGCAGTCCATGCCGGTGTAAAACCACTGGTCTTTGGGCACCCCGGCGATCAGATCGGGATCCAGCACCACCTGGTCGAAAACCGTGTGGTCGGAGTTGATGCCCAGCTTCTTGGTGGGCCCGGTGAGAACGGTGGTGCGGGAGACCTCGGCCCCGGTGCCGGACAGGGTGGGAACCCCCACGTGGTAGACCGCCGGAATCTTGATCAGGTCCCATCCCTGGTAGTCAGCGGCCGAACCGGGATTGGTCAGCATCAGGGAGACCGCCTTGGCCAGGTCCAGGGTGGATCCGCCGCCGATGCCGATCACGCCGTCGGGCAGGCCGGAGGCGTGGCCCTTTACCCGGGCCGCCAGGCTGTCCACGTACCCGGTCTTGGGCTCGTCATCGACATTGACAAAAATGGTCATGTCGTTGTCTTTGGCCGGCACCCGGCCGCTCAAGGCCTTGCCCTTGAACACGTCATCCACCAGGAACACCATGAAGGCATCTTTTCTTTTTGCCGAAAGAATGTCGTCAAGCTGGTTAAACGCCCCCCTGCCGAACACCACACTGGAAATCATGCGAAAGTTTCGAAACATGGCTCACCTGTTACTTTGAAAAGACGGTTCTTATTTTTTCAATCCTGTCGGCCAGCTGGTCCGGGCTCCAGGAAAGCTTGATCTGCATGGAGATGCACCGGGACATGATGGCGTCGGACCGTGGCAGGTCCACCGCTGAATAGTCGGGAAAGTTGTCGGCCAGGGAGGCGGCCATTCGTGCCGCCACCGCCATTTTTTTCAGATGGTGCCACTGGCGAATGTAGTGCCAGTTGTTGGCATACCAGTAGAAACAGCCGTCCACGCCGGCATCGGCCATGTCTTTGGCCGCCTGCCGGGTCTGTGCCTCATCGGGCAGGAAAAAGGAGAGAAAGGTGGCTGAGTCGCCGGCCGGGTCGGGAATATGACGGAAGGAAATTTTTGTAAATTCGGCCATGGCCGCTTTGATCTTCTGTTTGTTGGCCCGCTGCACGGCAAGAATGTGGTCCAGCTTGCGCAGCTGGGCCACGCCCACGGCCGCGTTGAGCTCGCTGATGCGGTAGTTGGCGCCCAGCACGATATGGTCCTCCTTGCCCCGGTCGTTGCCGATGTGGTCATGGCCGTGGTCGGCATAGGCGTCGGCTTTCACGTAGCAGTCCCGGTCGTCGGTGATCACGCCGCCCCCCTCGCCGCAGGTGATGGTCTTGACCGAGTCAAAAGAGAAACATCCGGCCTTGCCGAACCGGCCCAGGCTTTTGCCGCCGAAGGTGGCGCCGATGGACTGGCAGGCATCTTCGAGCAGGACCAGCCCTTTTCGGTCGCACAATTCCTTGAGCGCGTCGATTTGGGCCATGCTGCCGCACATGTGCACCGGTATCACCGCCTTTGTGCGCGGGGTGAGAGCCTTTTCAACGGCGTCGGGGTCCAGGCAGAGGGTCTCGTCGATCTCCGCGAACACCGGAATGGCCCCTGCATTGAGCACGGATTCGAATGTGGCCACAAAGGTAAAAGAGGGGACGATTACCTCGTCTCCGGCGCCGATGCCGCAGGCGGCCATGGCAACGGAAAGGGCCGCCGTGCCGCTGGAGCAGAGCAGGGCAAACCCGGCACCGGTCCGTTCGCACAGCTCCTTTTCAAAGGTTTTTGCTTTCCAGTGGCCGTTTCGGGCCGCGTCAAACCCGTACCGGAACAGCACACCGGTGGAAAGCACGTCGTTGACCTCTTTTCTCTCCTCGTCGCCGAAAATTTCAAACCCTGGCATCTTGTTCTCCTTAAAATATTTCGTATCTCATTTGAGCCGTGTTCCCGGCGGGGCCGGCTTGTCAACCGTGGCCGTGATGCCGGTTTTGCCGTCTACCGCGGCCAGGACCATGCCGTGGGATTCAACGCCCATCAGGACGGCGGGCTTGAGGTTGGCCACGATCACCACCTGCCTGCCCACCAGGTCTTCCGGCGCGTAGGCTTCGGCAAGGCCGGCCACCACGGTGCGGATTTCGCCGATATCCACGGTGAGCTTGAGCAGCTTGCGGGCCTTGGGAATTTTTTCGGCGGCCGTCACCGTGCCCACGCGCAGGTCCGCCTTTGAAAAGGTGTCGATGTCGATCTCCGGCGCAAACGCAATGGCCGGTGGCGCGGCTTCGGGCGCACAGGCGTCGTCCGTCGATGGCGCCGGTTCCACCCGGGGAAAAAGCGAGGCCGGCTTTGCCACCACGGTGTCCGGCACAAGCCGTCCCCACTGCTTTAAGTCCTCCAGCCGGAACAGCTCTTTTTCCGGGCCGTCAAGGCCCAGGTGGGCCATCATGGTTTTTCCGGTACCGGGCATCACCGGGTAGACCAGGCCGGCCACGATCCTCAGCCCTTCCAGCAGGGTGTAGATCACGGCGGCCAGGGCATCGGCTTTGGCCGGATCCTTGGCAAGGGTCCAGGGCGCCGAGTAGTCGATAAACCGGTTCATGGCGCTGATCAGGTCCCAGACCGCGGCCAGGGCCCGGTTCATGTGGAAGGTCTCCATTCGTGCCTCATACTCGGCCACGGTTTTCCGGGCCAGGGCGCCGATGTCGATGTCGCACGGCGGCAGGTTGGCTTTGTCTGCTTGCGGCACCCGGTTTTTAAAATACTTGGCCGTCATGGCCAGAACCCGGGAAAAGAGGTTGCCCAGGTCGTTGGCCAGGTCCGCGTTGATCCGCTGAACCAGGGCCGCTTCGGAGAACCCGGCATCCAGGCCGAAAGACATCTCCCGGCAGAGAAAATAGCGAAAGGCGTCCGTGCCATAGGTGTTTTTCATGTCCAGGGGGTTGACCACGTTGCCCAGGCTCTTGGACATCTTGCACGATTCGATCTGCCAGAACCCGTGCACGTTGAGATGGTTGTAAAGCGGAATGCCGGCGGCCTTGAGCATGATGGGCCAGTAGATGCCGTGGGGCTTGATGATGTCCTTGGCCGTCAGGTGCTGCACCCCGGGCCAGAATGTCCTGTAGTTGTCGCCGTCCGGGTACCCCAGGGCCGACACGTAGTTGAGCAGGGCGTCAAACCATACATAGGTCACATACCGGTCGTCAAAGGGAAGGGGAATGCCCCAGTCCAGCCGGGACGTGGGCCGGGAGATGCACAGATCGTCCAGGGGCTCTTTTAAAAACGACAGAATCTCGGTGCGGTAGCCTTCAGGCCGGATAAAATCGGGATTGTCGGTAATATGATCAATCAGCCACTGCTGGTACCTGCTCATCTTGAAAAAATAGTTGGCCTCCTGAATCCGCTCCGGCGGGGTGTCGTGGTCCGGGCACTTGCCGTCTACCAGCTCCCGCTCGGTGTAGAACCGTTCGCAGCCGAAGCAGTAAAGCCCCTCGTATTCGCTGAAGTAGATGTCGCCGGCCTCATAAATGGCGGCCAGAACCCGGCTTACCACCTGTTTGTGACTCTCGTCGGTGGTGCGGATAAAGTGGCTGTAGCCGATGTCCAGTTCGGCCCACAGATCCCTGAACAGGGCGGAAATGGTGTCGGCATAGGCCTTGGGCGATACGCCCCGGGCCGCGGCGGCCTTCATGATCTTGTCGCCGTGTTCATCGGTGCCGGTGAGAAAAAAGACCTTTTTTCCCGCCATGGCATGAAAACGGGCCGCCACGTCGGCCATGATGGTGGTATAGGCGTGACCCAGATGGGGCTTTGCGTTCACATAGTAGATCGGTGTGGTGATGTAAAAACAGTCGGGCATGGTTTTTCCCCTGTGAGATTATTCTTCGGCTGCCTGTCCGTTTGATTCTTTTGCCGGTTCTCCGGCCGGTTCTCCGGCGGGTTTTTCAGCCGGCGGCAGAATGTCGGCCAGGGCCACATCCACCCGGGTACCGTCATTCTTCTGCAGCACAATCCGGCCCCCTACCGGGTTGATCTCCACCACCTTTCCTTCTCCCACGGTGGTGTTCACGCGCCGCCCTGTTTCGGGCATCCCTTTTTTGAGCTTGTTGTAGGAGGCCTCTTCATAGGCCAGGCAGCACATGAGCCGGCCGCAGAGCCCGGATATCTTGGTGGGGTTTAAGGAGAGCCCCTGGTTCTTGGCCATGCGGATCGATATGGGGTCGAACTTCTGCAGAAAACTGGCGCAGCAGATCTCTCGTCCGCACCGGCCGATGCCGCCGGTGATCTTGGCCTGGTTGCGAATGCCCACCTGGCGCATCTCGATCTTGATGCGAAACTCCTTGACCAGGCGCTTGACCAGCTCCCGGAAATCGACCCGGCCGTCGGCGGTGTAGAAAAAGGTCAGTTTCCGGGAGTCAAAGGTGCACTCCACGGAAAACAGGTTCATCTCCAGGTTCAGGGCGCGGATCTGCTCCTGGCAGAAATCAAACCCCTTTACCTCAAGGGCCCGGTTCTCCTCAAGCTGGGCAAAATCCTTTTCAACGGCCTTGCGATGGACTTTTTTAAGCGGTGTTTTAATTCGCTCCATGTTGGCCGGGGCCGGCAGGGAGCAGACCACGCCCATGCCGAACCCCTGTTCGGTTTCCACGATCACATGATCTCCGACCTCCAGCACAAAGGCCCCGCAGTCAAACACATAGGCCTTGCCGTCGGGCTTGAATTTTATTTCAACGATTTTTCTCATAATCGGTTCGCCAGCTCCAGGGCCAGTTTTTCCGTGGCCAGTCGGGGGTTTACGTTTCGATCCAGAGCCTTTTCCACTGCCACCACGGCATCAATTTTACGGCCCAGGGAGGCGATGCTCTCCTGGTCCGACAGGGCTGCCACGGCATCGGCCATGTCAATGTTCATAATGCGGCCGGGCTGGTATTTCCATACCACCGCGTCATAAAGGCAGGCCTGTATCATGCCCAGCCACTGGCCGACCTGGTCTTTGTTCTTTTGCAGCTTTTCAGCAAAGGCCAGCACCAGGGGCACCGGCCGTGACGGCAGGGCCGCCAGTTCGGCGGCCAGCCATTGCCGCCACGCGCCCAGGGGCACGTCGGTCAGGGCCAGGGCCCTGGCCACGCTGCCGCCGGACATCAGGGCCGCCGACCGGGCCGTTTTTTCGTCCACGCCGTGGTGCTGCCGCAGAAAGGCTTCGATGCGATCGGCGGAAACCGGGGCAAACCGGATGTGCCGGCAACGGGAAACCACGGTGGGCAGCAGGTCGGATGCGTGTTCGGCGGTCAGGAAAAAAAGGGTTTGCGGCGGCGGTTCTTCAAGGGACTTGAGCAGGGCGTTGGCGGCTTCCGGATTCATGGCCCAGGCATCGGAAACAATCACGGCCCGCATCCTTGCCTCGTGGGGCCGAAAGGCCACCTTTTCGATCAGATCCCGAATACGGCCGATTTTGATGGCATTTCCTTCCGGCGCGATGGTAATCATATCCGGATGGGTGCCCGCGGCAATGGCCCGGCAGAGTCGGCAGTCGCCGCAGAAGGGAAGCACGCCGTCGCCGGGAACGGGCACCTGCGGGGACGTTTCCTGGACGGCGGCAAGGCAGTTGCACGCCATGGCAAAGCCCATGGCGGCGCTGCGTTTTCCAATGCCGTCGATTCCGGTAAAAAGAAATGCATGGGGAATATCGCCTCTGGCAAGAATGCCGGCAAGGATCCGCAGGGGTTTTTCCTGATCCATCAGCGCATCAAGTCGCGGCACGGCCCTAGCTATTGATCCGTTCTTTAAGCTCTTTTCCACATTTGAAAAACGGAAGTTTCTTGGGAGCGATGGTGACTTTTTCGCCGGTTTTCGGGTTTCTGCCGGTGTAGCTCTTGTATTCCTTGACAAAAAAGCTGCACAGGCCCCGCACTTCAACCCGCTCACCCGTGGCCAGGGTGTCGGCCATGGTGTCAAAAAAGGTTTTGACGATCTTGGCGGCCTCGAGCTTTGAAATGCCGGTCTTGTCTTTCAGGGCGGTGACCAGTTCCAGTTTGTTCATCTAACCTCCTTGAAAATATGAAACGACACGATGGTTTTCTGTTTATCATCCGGATTTTAAAAAAACAGGAATGTTAAACCATATTAAAACAGGGGAAGTCAAGAAATTATAGAGATTTTTATAAATACCGGTACTTTTTCGCAACGGCCACGCGCATCAGGGATACTGTTCAACATCGGCGCCGGAAATATCGGAGCCGAACTCGCCCAGGCCGTAAAGATTGATCATCACGGTGTAGGTGCGGTCTCCGGGTTCGTCGGTGTAGTTCACGTCCACGGACCAGCAGGAGGCCCGGTAGACCACGCCGGTCTGCACCAGAATATCCGTGCCGCTGAAGATGTTGCGCTCATACTCGCCATAGAGCAGAAACGCCTCGTTTACCTCCAGGGCCGCCTTGCCGTAAACCGATTCGGACACCCCCTGCCGGTACCGGTAGCCCCCGGAAAATTTGTCCCCCCTGGTGTCGCTGAAGGCGATCTCGCCGTTATAGGCCTGCCATTCGCCGGTGTAGGGGCACCACAGGCCGTCTCCGTCCAGCCGTACGAAATTGGCGGGCCTGGCGTCCAGCTCCACTGCCACCGGGGAGAAGGGCCGGCGCTGGTCCGGGGTTGCCCATTGGGCCGGATCGTCCTCTTTTGCCTCGTTGATGTCATAGCTCTGGGAGACCTTGAGCCGGACCGCTTCGCTGTAGAGGGCCTCCCGCACCGAAGGCAAAGAAGGGGATTCGGCTGTCTCCAGGGCGTCGGCAGCCGAAGGCGCCGCGCCCCGCCACTCCTTTACGGTCAGCAGGTTGGTGATTGACCAGGTGACGGTGTTCTGTTTTTCAATGACATCAGCGGCGTCGTTGAACCGGGGGTAGTCCTCCTGGTTTTTGTGCGGCACATATTCATACTCCAGCCGGGGCACAATGGTGTGGCAGGCCCGCTTCCCGGTTTCGGGATTGACGTCAAACACCCGGTAAAGCTCGGAGGACAGGTCGGCCCGAAGGTCGAACAGCTCACGGGATTGGGCGCGGTCCGTGTCATCGGCCCCGGCGTTCCGGTCCATGCGCCACACGGTCTCCCGAAAGCCCATTGACGGTTCAAATGAAAAAAAATTTTTAAACCGGCCGGGCAGGGCGATGCGCGGGTGAATGTCGGCACGGTGGCCCCGCAGGCTGTCTTCGGTGTACCCATACAGGTATTCGCTGTTTAATTCGTAAAAAAGAGGAGTTGCGCCGAGTTTCTGCTTGTTGGCGTCAAAGGAGACCACGGGCAGCCGCTGAACCGTGTCGTCTTCGTCGGCCCACCGCCGCTTGACCACGTCGTCATCCCACCGCAGACCGGCGTTGAGGCTGTTCTGGGTCCAGTTTTTCTGTAGATTGAAGATACTGGTGCGCACCGGGTTGTCCGTGTCATCCAGGTCCCGGCCAAAGGTCTTTTCAAAATAGCGGTCCGCCGCGTCAAACCCGGTATACCCGCTTTCGAATTCCAGCAGGTAGTCCTGGTCGCTGACAAGGTCGATGTCCAGCCTGGCCGACAGGCCGGGGCCCAGGCCGTGGTCGTGCTTCATGCGCAGCCAGTACCGGTCGTTGTTGGGGCGAAGCCACTTGTCATGGGTGTATGCCCAGTCCTGCCCGGCTTCGGTGTTGGCCTTGCGGTCCTCCAGAAAATCAAACATGACCGTGGTCCGGGATGTTGCGTCCATCACCTGGCGGTATTCAACCCCCAGTTTTTCGCCCCGCCGTCCCATGTGATGGGCATAGAAGGTCATGTCCGCGCTGTCGCTGATCACCCAGTAGAAGGGCTGCTCAATCTCTTCCCATTTTTTTTCCGAGTAGCTGATCCGGGGCGCCAGAAAACCGGTCTGGCGCTTGATTTTCACCGGGAAAAACAGGTAGGGCGTGTAGAGCACCGGCATGGATTTGGCCCACAGGGCCGCGTGGCGCAGGGAGCCGTAGCCCTCCACGGTGAGGCGAAGGTCCCGGCCGGTGATCTGCCAGTCCGGTTTTCCCGGCTCACAGGAGGAGAAGCTCACCCGGTCGGCGGTGTAGGTGTCCGGCCCGGTTTTTTCAATGATGTCGCCGAGAATGTAAAAATGGCGGTCTCCCAGGAACACGGTGCCGTTGGAGATGGTGCCGGTTTCAGCGGCCATGTCCATCTCCATGTGGTCCCCGGACAGCACATCCGGCCCGGCGGTCATGGTCACGTTGCCGTCGGCAAAAAGGCGCTGGTTTTTCTGGTCAAACCAGATGCTGTCCGCGACGATCCGCTTGCCCTCCTTGGTGATGGTCACCTTTCCCACCGCCAGGTAGAGATCGGCCTGCTTGTCATAGGTGATGGCCCCGGCATCAATGTGCCAGGCGCTTTTCGGATCCATGCGAAAGAGGTCACCGGCCGTGTCCGCCGCCCAGGCCTGGTGCCCGTACCATGACAGGAGAGCGGCAACGGCAATCGCCCACCACAAAAAAAGTTTCATGACGCGTGGCATGACAACCCCTTGCCCTGCATCATGATTTTTTCTTTTTGGGTGGATCAGCCTCTTTGGGCTGCCGGACCGTGGTGTCAATGGTTTCATATACCTGCTTGAAGGATTCGGGAAAGGTTGCCGGTGAGATTCTGCCGATTTCGATAAACTTTATCACCACTTCCTTGGCGGCCCGCAATACCTGCTCGTCTCGTGAGCTCATTGGCGCACTCCTCTTTTCTCTTGATCTTACTCTTGATCTTACTCTTACTCTTGACCCCGCGATAACGGCGTTCGATCAAGATTAAGAGCACGGGTATGATAAATGAACCCAAAATCCCGGCACAATACACCTCAGACCGTTACCGGCTTCATACCTACTAAAATATGGAAGTTTATTCAATAACATTAGTGCTGCCATCAACAGGAACCTTATCGGAATCGGAATCGGGATCGGGATCGACAGCCCTTTTTATTCTAATACCGATTTCGATGGGCAAAGGCTTCAGGCCACACTTCCACCGGCACAAGGATATTCCGTTGAAATCGGCGCACGGTTCCATTACATTACACTCAATATCCAGTTTTTCTGTATACCCTACAGTGAGGTTCTGATGCATATTCCGGAAATCATCTACAGCGCGGCCGCCGGCGCCCTTGCCGGCATTTTTTTCACCTGGCTGGTCATGCGGGCCCGCCGGGCCGTGCTGGCCGACCGGCTGGCGACTGCCACCACTGAAATTGAAACCACCAGAACCGAGCGGGATGCTTTGCGCGGCGAGCTGTCCGACCACTCGGCCCGGTTCGCCCGGCTTGAATCGGCCCTGGAGCAGGAGCGGGAAAAATCAAAAGAGATGGCCGCCTTTGCCCAGGCCGCCACGCAAACCCTGAAGGACACCTTTAAGGGGCTTTCCGCCGACACCCTGGCCCAGAGCAGCGAGCAGTTTCTGCGCCTGGCCAAAAGCGCGTTTGAGTCCTTTCATGTCAAGGCGTCCGGTGATCTGGCCCAGCGGCAGAAGGCGGTGGAAGAAATTGTCCGGCCGGTAAAAGAGGCCCTGGACAAGGTCAACACCCAGGTGGCCGAGGTGGAAAAGAGCCGCAAGCAGGCCTACGGCGCCCTGACCGCCACGGTGGAATCCCTGCTGCGCGGCCAGAAGGAGCTTTCCACGGAAACCGGCAACCTGGTCTCTGCCCTGCGCAAGCCCATGGTGCGGGGCCGGTGGGGCGAGATCCAGCTGCGCCGGGTGGTGGAATTTGCCGGCATGCTGCCCCACTGCGACTTTGTGGAGCAGCGTTCGGTAAAGACCGAAACCGGCACCCTGCGGCCCGACATGCTGGTCCGCCTTCCCGGCGGCAAGCTGGTGGTGGTGGATTCAAAGGCCCCGCTGGAGGCCTATCTTTCGGCGGTCAGCGCCGAAGACGAGGCCACGCGAAAAAAATTCATGGCCGACCACACCCGGCACCTGCGCACCCATATTCAGCAGCTGTCGGACAAGGCCTACTGGGAGCAGTTTGACCAGGCCCCGGATTTCGTGGTGCTGTTCCTGCCGGGTGAACCCTTTTTCAGCGCGGCCCTGGAGCAGGACGAAGGGCTCATTGAGTTCGCCGTGGCCCGCCGCATCATTCTGGCCAGCCCCACCACCCTGATCACCCTGCTTCAGGCGGTCTCCTACGGCTGGCAGCAGGAGCAGATCGCGGAAAACGCCCGTCACATTCAGGAGCTCGGGGCCGATCTGCACCGGCGGATTTCAAAGATGGCCGACCATTTCGGCACGGTGGGAAAATCCTTAGACAGGGCCGTCAAAAGCTACAACGATGCCGTTGGCTCCCTGGAGGCCCGGGTCCTGCCCGCGGCCCGCCGCTTTTCCGAGCTGGACACCAGCATCAAAAACGAGATTCCCAAGATCGAGCCGGTAAATGTGGTCTCAAGAGATATCTCCGCTCCGGAGCTGATTGAGCCGGAAGAAGAGAATAACGCCTGACCGGCCGGGTTTTTTCCTTTATCGAAATCGGGATCGGTATCGAAATCGATTGCAACACCGGAAGCGAGGCCCACTGCGTCATTAAGGAGCGGAAGCGGCGAAGCAATCCTTACCAAAATACGTAGCCATGAGGTTGCTTGCGTTCTGTTTGTAGTGTGGCCGTAAGGCGTTTAAAAACCGGACAGCCCCAATGCCCTTACGGGCACACTACAAACGGGGGGCGCCCGCGCTCGGCTGCGCTGCGATGGACGGGGGTATTAACGTGCTGCCTTCCGCTAAATTCACTATACAATACAACACAATAACCATAAGCAACGACAAGATGAAAATAAGCTGTTTGAATAAAGCAATCCAGTGTTGTCCGGTTGGGTTTTTGCATGAACAGGACGGCGAAAAAAATCGAAAAAGTAAATTTTTTGCTTGACCTTTGAAAATGGAATTCGAAGACCGGTTGAAAGCGTTGATCTTCTGCCATCTCGAAGAACATGCGTCGGGCAGGCATCTTATCCAGGTTCTCAAGGAAGATGGCTTTGCCCGTGAACATATCGCTCCCAAGGACGGCATCGAAAAAAGCAGCTTCTTCTGGAAGGGAAGCATTTTGTCATCCGGATTAAAGCCAAAACAATCAAAACCGCAGTACAACAGAATACCGTTCAACCCGGCGGCATCGTCTTTTATGATGCCGAAGTCCTTTTGGGCACGGATCAAGACAATAGGCAAACGCAAACACCCGTGCGTCTTGTCGCGTATCGTGCCGGCGGCGTTGAATATCGGATCGCCACCGATCAACAGGGACCGGGAGCTTTTATGGTTCCTGATCGCCTCAGCCTTTCGGCGTTTAGAGAAACGCCGATGTATCGGGTGAAATGGCAAACATATCCGATACGTTGGACAGTGCCCGGTCGCCTGAAAAAGCACCGGAACCATTGAATGTCCGCAGCTCCCGGCACATGGAAACCGCGGCCCGCAGACAGGCATCCGGGTCGTTAAACAGGGTCATGATGCCGTCGCCGATGAGCTTGTCGCTCTCCCCGTTTTCGCCAATGACGCACCTTTTCCACCAGGGCCGGCGTGTCACCGCCGCACGCCTCAAAATAACGCAGGGTCGCTGCCACGGCCCGGCCGGAAATGCCGTAAACCGATTCGATCTCCTTTGGTGACGGTTCACGATAACGGCCCTCCCCGGTTACAGCCCAGGGACAGTGGCGCATGGGCCGCCCCTCCACGTCTGTGCCCCACCCGGTGGCGCCAGCGCCCATGAGTCCTAACCCCCCTCCCATGAAAAGATGTCCGACCGCAGCAGATGTTTGCTTGCAGCGCCGGAATCAACGGTGTGGTGATGAAAAATGTCGACCAGGGCCATATTGAGCCCGGCGTCGGCCAGCATGGCCAGAAAGGCCGCCTCCGCGGCCCGCTTTTTTTCTTTCGGTCCCGGGCCGGTGGTGAGGTTGGAAAGCCCGGCAATGGTGCGCACCGGAAACCCGAACAGGTCGGGCAGCATGCGAATCACCTCGATCACGGCCCGGTTGTGGCGAACCCCGTTTTCCCACATCAGGGGCGCTATCACCGGGTCAATGATCAGCCGGTCCGGGTCCAGGCCGGCCTTTTCGGCTGCCACCAGCAACCGGCCGGCCACCTCCAGGCAGTCGGCAACATCCACCGGCACCCGGCTGCGGGCATCCAACAGAAATCCAACAATGTCGGCATCAAACCTTTTTGCCAGGGGCAGGATGGTTTCAATCTTTCGCGGCTCTAAAGAAAAACCGTTGATGATGACCGGGTTCTTGCAGACGGCCAGACCGGCGGCCAGGGCTGCGGCATTGGTGGTGTCCAGCAGCAGGGACAGGTCGGTTGCCGTTGCCACCGTGCTCACCAGAAAGGTCATAACCGCTTCAGGATCTTTTTTCAGGGGACCGGGGTTGATGTCAATGGCCCGGGCCCCGGCGGCCACGCACCGGGTCACCAGATCGCGGATCGGCCCGGGGTCGCGGTGTAAAATCGCCTGTTCAACCACCGGGCTGACAATATGAAGGTTATCGGCCACAAAAATCATATTAAAGTTCTCTTTATCATCGCAATCGGGATCGATCATCCGATCTTTCTTGATACCGATTATATTTTTTTGTTTTTGGCGGTTTTTATGTTTGCACCGCAAAGGCGCAGAGAGCGCAAAGGGTTATGCCCCCTGCTTTACATACGGCGTTTATGCTTTTCTTTGTGTCCTTTGCGTCTCTGCCGGTGAATTTTAAAGCCCTGTTCAGGCAAATCCAGGCTCGCGCACATCCCCAGCAATGCCTTTCAGGCGTCTGCCATGCCCTGCATCAGGGCCAGGACGTTTTGGCCCAGCACATCGTGGTTGTAGCCCCCCCCTCCAGAACGGCAAAGCATCCGCCGTTGTTGCGCCTGGCCGCGCCGGCCGCCATTTTGCCGATCTCAAAATAGTCGCCGGTGGACAGGACCCCGCCCCAGTCTTCCATGTGGTTGTCAAACCCGGCGGAAATGCCGATAATGCCGGCCGACCGCCACGGTATTCGCCATATTGTCAATGGTCAACGGCTAACTGTTAATCATTAACCGGGGGTGATGTATATATCAGCGGGTCAGGGGCCGGTACTTGATCCGGTGGGGCTGATCCGCGGCCTTGCCCAGCCGCCGCTTGCGGTCCGCCTCGTAGTCCGAATAGTTGCCCTCAAACCAGACCACCGTGCTGTTCCCCTCAAAGGCCAGAATGTGGGTGGCGATGCGGTCTAAAAACCACCGGTCATGGCTGATCACCACGGCGCAGCCGCCGAAGTTTTCCAGGGCCTCTTCCAGTGCCCGCATGGTATTCACGTCCAGGTCGTTGGTGGGCTCATCCAGCAGGATGACATTGCCGCCCTCCTTGAGCATGCAGGCCAGGTGGACCCGGTTGCGCTCCCCGCCGGAAATCATGGATGTTTTCTTCTGCTGATCGGCGCCGGCAAAGTTGAACCGGGACACATAGGCCCGGGAATTGACCTCCCGGCTGCCCAGCGCAAGTATGTCGGCCCCGCCGGAAATCACCTCCCAGATGGACTTGTTCGGATCCAGGCTGTGGCGGTCCTGGTCCACATAAGCCAGCTTCACGGTCTCACCGACGCGAAGGGTGCCGGTATCCGGTGTCTCCGCGCCGGTGATCATTTTAAACAGGGTGGTCTTGCCCGCGCCGTTGGGGCCGATCACGCCCACGATGCCGCCCGCCGGCAGGGCAAAATTCATCTCTTCAAACAGGAGCCGGTTGCCATAGGCCTTGCTCACCCCCTGGGCCTCGATCACCACCTTGCCCAGGCGTGGGCCCGGCGGAATGTAGATTTCCAGGTCCCCGGCCGCTTTTTCATGCTCCCGGCTGAGCAGGTTCTCATAGGCGGTGATGCGGGCCTTGGACTTGGCGTGCCGGCCCCTGGGTGACATGTGAATCCAGTCCAGCTCCCGCTGCAGGGTCTTCTGCCGCTGGGATTCGGTTTTTTCCTCCTGCCGCAGGCGGGTCTGCTTCTGCTCCAGCCAGGAGGAATAGTTGCCTTTCCACGGCACACCCTTTCCCCGGTCCAGCTCCAGAATCCAGCCGGCCACGTTGTCCAGAAAATAGCGGTCATGGGTCACGGCGATGACCGTACCGGCGTAATCCTGAAGGTGCCGCTCCAGCCATGAAACGGTTTCCGCGTCCAAGTGGTTGGTGGGCTCGTCGAGCAACAGAATGTCGGGTTTCTGAAGCAGGAGGCGGCAGAGGGCCACCCGCCGTTTCTCGCCGCCGGACAGCACATTGATGGGCGTGTCGCTAGGCGGGCAGCGCAGGGCATCCATGGCCATCTCCAGGCGCGCGTCGATGTCCCATGCGTCCAGGTGGTCGATCTTCTCCTGAAGCACACCCTGGCGCTCAATAAGCTGGTTCATCTGATCGTCATCCATTGGATCGGCAAATTTTTCGCTGATGGCGTTGTACTCGTTGATCAGGGCCATGGTGTCGCTCATGCCCTCCTCCACAACGGCCCGGACGGTTTTTTCCGGATCCAGTTGCGGCTCCTGCTCCAGGAACCCCAGGGTATACCCCGGCGACAGCACGGCCTGGCCGTCAAACTCGGTATCCACCCCGGCCATGATCCGCAAAAGAGAGCTTTTGCCCGCGCCGTTGAGGCCCAGGACCCCGATCTTGGCCCCGTAAAAATAGGACAGGGAAATGTCTTTTAATACCTGCCGGGTCTGGTGAAACTTGTTGACCCGCACCATGGTGTAGATGATTTTTTCGGCTTCCGTGCTCATACTGGCTCCTGAAAATGGGATTTGTAATCTTTTGCGAGGCAACGCATCGAACATGCGCAATCAGGATGTATCATAAACCGGCCGCCCTGCCAACATCCCTTTTAATCCAAAACTTGTCCGGTATCTTTTCAGGTGATATGAATCATGTGGGAATCTCGAAAAATTAAATTCACCGCAAAGACGCGTCGGAACTGCTGCTGATGACCCGGTCCTGGGAGGACCCGGACATCCGTCAGAAGCGGCGAAACCGGCTGCCTGCAAAATGAGGGTTGAAAAAATCCGGCCGACAGCGTATGAAACATTAAACCCGGTTCGAAAAAACCCTTTCATCTGAAAAAGGAGTGCGACCGCATGAAACTCAAACCTGTCCTGCTTTTCCTGCTGATTTTTTCAACCGCCCAGTTTTGCGCTTTTGCTGATGACGCGGCGGACAACGGGTGGCGGACCGTTTCCGACGAAAACGGAATCGTTGTTGAAAACCGGCCCCTGGACGAATTTAAAATGAAGCAGCTTCGGGCCCGGTGTGAAATCGAGGCCCCCGTGGAGGTGATCTACGAGGTGATGGACGATGCGGACAGCTACCATGAGTGGTTCGGCGACTGCCTGTTACAGAAAACCATCCACCGGTTCAATGATTACGACAAAATCAGCTACCACGTGGTGGACCTGCCATGGCCCCTGAATGACCGGGATGCCGTGTCCAGGGTCGTCACAACGGCGGACTGGCAGGCGGGAACCGTGGAGACACGCGTGGATTCCTTTCGCAGTGTGGAAGAGGCCGCTGTCTGGGGTATGGACCCGGAGACGGAAAAAAACGGCCGCGTCAGAATGCCGATGATGGACGTCGTTTTCACCTACACCACCATCGGCCCGAACACATCAGCCTTCACCTACATCGCCATCGCGGACCCGGGCATTGCCATGCCCGGCTGGCTGCTCAATGCCTTTTCCACCACCCAGCCGATAAACACCCTGAGAAACCTGAGAAACCAGGTCAAAAAGGAAATTTACTGGGAAAAAGCCGGGGCCCGGCACGGAAAGGTCTTTTTGCCGGAAGCGGCCGAGTAATCAAAAGGCCTTAATACCCCGCCGGGCCGCCACCCCACTTGAGCTTGGTTTTCAGCACGTCAAAATAGCGCTGGCCCGGCAGAATGATCATGTGCACCGGGTGGGCCGCTTTTTCGATCACCAGCGCATGGCCTTCCGTCATCTCAAACCCCTCCTGGCCGTCCAGGGTGACCATGATGTCCGACGGCGACCGGGCCAGGCGCAGCTCGATGCGCGCCGCGTCCGGCACCACCAGGGGCCGGTTGGTCAGGGTAAAGGGACAGATGGGGGTTAAAATGATGCCGGGCACGGCCGGGTGAATCACCGGCCCGCCGGCGGCCAGGGAGTAGGCGGTGGAACCGGTGGGCGTGGCAACGATCAGGCCGTCGCCATGGTAGGTGGTCAGGTCGTAGCCGTCCACAAAGGTGTGAATATGGGCCAGCCTTGCCAGGGCCCCCTTGTTGATCACCACGTCGTTTAACACCGTGCGCCGGGCCTGTTCCTGGCCGTTTTCGTAAATGGTCACCCGCAGGCGCATGCGCTTTGCAATGGCAAACTCGCCTTTTAAAATCTTTTCAGCCGCGGAAAACAGGTCGTCTTCCACGGTTTCCGACAGAAATCCAACATCTCCGAACTTGATGCCCACCAGCGGTATGGGGGCGTCCCCGATCCACCGGGCCGCGCTCAGGAAAGTCCCGTCTCCACCCAGCACAAACACGCAACCCAGGTCTTCCGGGGCCTTTCTGTCGTCTGAAACACTGCCCGTGCGCACCACGCCCACGCCCCGGCCGGCCAGCCATTTTTCCAGTTCATCGGCGTTGCGGGCCGCCTCGGGATCGGTCTTTACCACCAGTCCTATGGTTTTCATCTCGTTATTCCTGAAAAATTATGGTCGCTATACCTTATTATCTTACTCTTACTCTTACTTTTACTCTTGCTCTTGATCCGTCAGCCACGTCGATTTCGATACCGATAGACGATAGGGTCTATATCTGCGCCCGTCCGTCGCCGGCCCGGTGCCTGGCCCGGCTGAGAACAGGCATAGAGTTATCATCAGCAGTCGTTCAGATGCAGCCCCGCCGGATAACTCCCCAGCACCCGCAGGGTCTGGCAGTTTTCGGCCAGTTCGGCCTGAAGGTCGGCATACTCGTCATCGGAAAGGTCGCACTCCAGGTCCGCGAAAAACAGGTACTGCCATTTTTCAGACCGCATGGGCCGGGACTCCAGCTTTTTCATGTTGATACCGCCCCTGGCCAGCACGGAAAGCACGCTGACCAGTGCCCCGGACTCATCCGGCAGGGTGAAGAGAATGGATGTCTTGTCCCGGCTTCCGCCGGCAGGTGCCTGGTGACCGATGACAATGAACCGGGTCCAGTTGTCCGGTGCGTCCTCAATAGGTCCGGCCAGCAGGTTGAGGGAAAACATGGCGGCCAGCCGGCGGTGGCCCACGGCGGCGCAATCCGGCCGGCCCGCCGCCTCCCGGGCCGCGGCGGCGGTGCTGCCCACAAACACCACATGGGCTTCGGGCAGGTGGCTCGAAAGCCAGGCCGCGCACTGGTCAATGGCCCGGGGGTGGGAGTAAACAGTCTGAATACCGGCAAGGCCGGTGCCGGCCCCTACCAGGTGGTAGCTGATGCGCAGGTAGATTTCGGCCTGAATATACACGCCGTAACGCAGAAAAAGGTTCAGGTTCTGGCCGGCGCTGCCGGAAAGGGAGTTTTCCAGGGGCACGATGCCCAGGTCGGCCTTTTTCCCGGCAACCGCGGCAAACACCGTCTCCAGGCTGGCGCAGGGTTCAAAGTCGGTGCTGCTGCCCAGCAGTTCCCGGCCGGCAAAATAGGAAAACGTGCCTTCCGGCCCCAGGTAGACCGCTTTCTGGGGCTGCTGCAAGCGCCGGGAGGAGGAGAGGATCTCCCGGTAGATGGTGCGCAGGTGGTCGTCGGGCAGGTCTCCGGGGTTTTCCGCCACCAGACCTTCAAGCACCTCCTTTTCCCGAAAGGGCTTGAACACGGCCTGGTCGGCGGCCGACTTGACCCGGCCCACCTGGCGGCAGAGCCGGGCGCGGTGGTTGAGCAGGGCCAGAAGCTCCCTGTCGGTGCGGGTGATTTCCCGGCGCAGGTCGTCAAGGCCCGGGGGCATGGATACAACATCCGTGGATGCGAAATGTTTCATGGGCGGTTTCACCTTTTGTCTGATTTTCTAAATCATTGCACTATATCACAATCTATGCTACTACAAAACCCATGAAACAATATGTAATCGACGAGTTAAGACCCGGAGAATACGAAAAAATCCGCTCTTTTCTGGACGACACCGCCGGCCCGTCCGCCATGGAAAACATTTACTTCATCCCGGTTCCCCTGGAGTTGCTGTCCGACATTCAGCGGCGTCATACCGATTGCCGGCCACACTGTTTTGCCGTGGATCTGGACGAGACCCGAGTCTCCTGTGAACTGCTGGTCCGCACGCCCCACCGGATCCGGTGCGACTGCATCGCCTATGCCACCGCCGGCCAGAGGGAGTGGTTGATGACCTATATGGATTCTCTCCTGGAACGGCTGGGCATCATCACCTGACCCGATCCCGAATATTGCATGAAATTTTTCGGCATGGGGGAAAAATCAATATTTAGAGATTCCCATAAGATACATGTTGGAATGGATTCCAGGTGTTTTTTTTAACACAAACTGTTATGAACGACTTGAGGCCTTGTGTGCCAATTTTATCTCGAAAAATTCCACACTTCGGGCGAGTTGATCCGGTCCCGCCATCGGCGGGACTGTGTTGCGGGACATTCGCGGTAGTAATGTAGGGGCGGCCTTCAGGCCGCCTGCTGGACCGGGAAGGCTGAAGCCTTCCCCTATATTATATTGTCCCGCGCCATGCATCTGCGGCCAAATCAACTCGTGAAATATCCGGGATACAACATGCTGAAAATCATACCTCTGGGCGGAACGCGGGAAATCGGCCTGAACATGACGGTGGTTGAATACGGCGACACCGCCTTTGCCATTGACGCGGGCCTGATGTTTCCGGAAGGGTACATGCTGGGGGTGGACATCGTTCTGCCGGACATGGACTATATCCGGGAAAAGGGGAAGCACTTCGCCGCCGTGGTGCTGACCCACGGCCACGAAGACCATATCGGCGCCATTCCCTACCTGCTGCGGGAGATGAACGTGCCCATCTTCGGCACGCCCTTCACCCTGGGCCTGGTCAGGCACAAACTTGAAGAGGCGGGCCTGCTGGCCAGTGCCCGGCTCCACGCCATTTCCCTGGATGAATTCCTGCGCATCGGCCCCTTTGAGCTGGACTTCATGCGGGTCAACCACAGCGTGGTGGACGGCGTGGGCATGGCCATCAAGACCCCGGTGGGCACCGTGGTTCATACCGGCGATTTCAAACTCAGCCAGAGCGCCTTCCCCTGGATGAACACCGACGTGGACAAGTTCGTCTGGTACGGCGGCCAGGGGATTCTGGCCCTGATGTCCGACTCCACCAACGTGGAAAAAGACGGCCGCACCATTTCGGACATGGCCGTGGGCGAGACCCTGGAAAAAATTATCGCAAAAAGCCCGGGCCGGGCCATTGTGGCGCTGTTTGCCTCCAACATCGTGCGCATTCAGCAGATCGTCGACATTGCCGAAAGGCACAACCGAAAGGTGATCTTTGACGGCCGAAGCATTGAAACCAGCACCCAGATCGCCAGGGACCTGGGTTACCTGCACCTGCCGGACGGCATTGAGATGAACATCCGGCAGATGGACGACGTTCCCGACGACGAGGTGGTGGTAATCACCACCGGCAGCCAGGGCGAGCCCATGAGCTCCCTTGCCCGCATGGCCACGGGCAGCAACAAAATGATCAGGACCCGGCCCGGGGATACCATCATTCTTTCTTCCAAGTTCATACCCGGCAACGAGCGGGCCATCACCGGCATCATCAACCACTTCTATGAACAGGGCGCGGACGTGGTCTATGAAAAAATATCCGACATTCACGTGTCCGGCCACGCCTTTCGGGAAGAGCTGATAGAGATGATGCAGATGGTCAATCCGGCATACTTTATTCCCGTCCACGGCGAACGGCGCCACCTGATCCACCATGCCCGCCTGGCCAAACAGGCCGGCATTCCCGAAAAAAACATCATTCTTCCGGACAACGGCCTGGTGATCGAATTCGACGGGACCGGTGTCCGGACCGAGGACCACGTCGCCACCGGCCGGGTGCTGGTGGACGGCAAGGGCGTGGGCGACGTGGGCAGCAGTGTGCTGCGGGAAAGAAAAGAGCTGGCCGAAGACGGCATCGTGGTGGTGGTGATCATATTTGATGAGGAGACCGGCATCGTGGTTCACGGACCGGAACTGCTCTCCAGGGGGTTTGTGTTTCAGAACTTAAAGGGCCATATCCTGGAGGATGCCCAGTGCGTGATCCTGGAAATCCTGGAGGAGGTGCGGCCGGACATACCCGACCGGGTTTCGGTGATCGAAACCCAGATAAAAAGCGCCCTGCGGCAGTATTTCAAATTCACCATCAAACGGCGGCCGGTTGTCATTCCTGTGATGATTGAGGTATGATGCCACACAATCTGGACATTTCATGAAATATCCGGAATAACCTGTTCGCTTTTGTGGAATAAAACGGCTTATGCGAAAAGAACTCGGTGGTATTCTGATCCTGTTTCTGGTGGTGCTGACCACGGTCAGCCTGCTGACCTTCAGCCCGGCCGACCCCTCCATCAATCATGCCCGGGGGCCGGGAGAAATTCATAATTTCTTCGGCGTGCTGGGGGCCTACACCGCGGGGTTGCTGCTCTCCGGTTTCGGCCTGGGGGCCTTCTGGATTCCCTTTCTGCTGTTTCTTGCCGGCATGCGGGTGCTGGCCGGCAGGCCGGCCAAAACCATTCTGCCCATCGCCCTGGGCGGGCTGCTGCTGATTATTGCCACCGGCGGCCTGTTCGCCCTGCGGCAGGATGTCTATTCCCTGATGGGCAGTCGGTTTCCCGCCGGCGGCATCACCGGCATTCCCCTAAAAGACCTGCTGGTAAGCTATGCCGGGCCGGCCGGGGGCGTCTTTATCGCCTTTCTTTTGTTTCTGACGGGCCTGATCATCGCCACCGGATTTTCCCCGGTGCGGTTCGGCCGAAGGTGTTACGCCCTGGGCCGCCGCCTCTATGACGCCCTTCGCACGCGCTACATCATTCGGCGGGAAAGAAAACTGAAAGCGGAAAAGCGGGCCGAGGTTCAGAAAAAACAGGCACAGAAACCCGAACGGGAAATCGTCATCAAGGCGCCGGCGCCGGTGACGGCGGTTCCACCGGTGCCCGCCCCCAAGCAGAAAGAGTTTGATTTCATGAGCCCGTCGGGTCCCTTTGACCTGCCGTCGGTCAGGTTTCTCACCGACCCGGACAAACGGCCCGCCTCCATGGATGACACCAGCCTTCACATGCAGGCCAAGCTGCTGGAGAAAAAACTTGAGGATTTCGGCATCAGCGGCGAGGTCACCGAAATATCGCCCGGCCCGGTGGTCACCACCTTTGAATACCGGCCCGCACCCGGCGTGAAAATCAACCGGATCGTCAACCTGTCCGACGACCTGGCCCTGGCCCTGCGGGCCATTTCCATTCGCATCGTGGCCCCCATTCCCGGCAAATCGGTTATCGGTATCGAGATTCCCAATGCCGAGCGGGAGGTGGTGCGTATAAAAGAGATCATCGTCTCCCAGGCCTTTGAAAAATCAAAATCCAGGCTCACCCTCTGCCTGGGCAAGGACATCGTGGGCGAGCCCGTGGCCGTGGAGATGGACAAGATGCCCCACCTGCTGGTGGCCGGCTCCACCGGCTCGGGCAAAAGCGTGGCCTTGAACACCATGATCTGCAGCCTGCTGTACAAAGCCCGGCCCGACGAGGTCAAGCTGCTGATGATCGACCCCAAACGCATCGAGCTCTCCCTGTACGACGGCATTCCCCACCTGATCACCCCGGTGGTGACCAACATGAAAAAGGCCACCAACGCCCTGAACTGGGCCGTCCGGGAGATGGAGGAGCGGTATGAAAAACTGGCGGCAAGGCAGGTGCGCAACATCGCCCAGTACAACAAAAAGATAGAAAAGGAGAGCGACCACCCCGACGATGAGAAGCTCCCCTATATCGTTATCATCATCGACGAGTTTGCCGACCTCATGGCCGTGGCCTCCCGGGACGTGGAGACGGCCCTGGCACGACTGGCCCAGATGGCCCGGGCCGCAGGCATTCACCTGATCCTGGCCACACAGCGGCCGTCGGTGAATGTGATCACCGGCGTGATCAAGGCCAATTTTCCCACCCGCATCTCCTTTCAGGTGTCGTCCAAGATCGACTCGCGCACCATTCTGGATGCCAACGGCGCGGAAAACCTGCTGGGCAGCGGCGACATGCTCTACCTGCCGCCGGGCACGGGAAAGCTTCAGCGGATTCACGGGGCCTTCATTTCCGAGGACGAGGTCAGCCGCATCATCGAATTTCTTAAAAAGCAGAAAGAGCCGGAGTTTGACGAAAGCGTGACCCTGGCACCGCCGGCGGCTGAAGAAGCCGACGGAGACCTGGAGTTCGACGACCGGTACGACGAGGCCGTGGCCCTGGTGGCCAGAACCCGCCAGGCTTCCATCTCCATGATCCAGCGGCACCTGCGCATCGGCTACAACCGGGCCGCCCGCATCATCGAGGTGATGGAACAGCAGGGCGTGGTGGGGCCATCGGACGGGGTCAAGCAACGGGAAGTTCTGATTTCAAACCTTGAGGACATGGACGGCGGCAAATGAGTTTTGATCCTGATGATTTAAAAAACATCAAAGGCTTTCTTGACAATGACGAGGCCCGGCACCTCTATGACATGGCGCTCTGGGCCGGCGTTGCCGGTCCCTGCCTGGAGGTGGGCAGCTACTGCGGAAAATCGGCGGTATGCCTGGGGGCTGCCTGCCGGGAGAACAACGCCGTTCTTTTTTCCATCGACCACCACCGGGGTTCTGAAGAGCAGCAGCCCGGCGAGGAATATTTTGACCCCGCGCTTTTTGATCACCGGGCCGGACAGATCAACACCCTTCCCTTTTTTCTTTCAGCCATCGAAAAAGCCGGGCTTGCCGACACTGTGGTACCTATTGTATGCGGTTCGGCCACGGCGGCAAAAGGATGGGCCACACCCCTCTCCCTGGTGTTCATTGACGGCGGCCATTCCCTTGAAACCGCCACCACCGACTACCGGTGCTGGGCGCAGCACATTGTTCCCGGCGGTCTGCTGCTGATTCACGATATTTTTGAAAATCCCGATGAAGGGGGCCAGGCCCCGCACGAGGTCTATAAAATGGCCCTTTCCGCCGGCCTTTTCAAGCCCCACTCCCGGGTCAAAACCCTGGGCGTGCTGCAGCGGAAATGACCCCCGGCGCCGGCCCCCAAAAGCCGTTTTCCAGTTCCTGGATTTCCAAAATCCTTCCCTTCCTTATCGTGACCGGTGCTTCTGTTCTGATGGCTCTGTCGGCCCGCGGGGACTTATGGCATGACGAAGCATGGTCCATACTTTTTGCCGAAAGCGCGAGAACCCCTCTGGCACTGTTTTTTTTTAAACACGACAACAACCATCTGTTAAACACGCTCTTTTTATATCTGGCCGGCAATCAGACGCACTTTATCGTTTATCGCCTGCTTTCCATCCTTTCAGGTATCGGCTCTTTTCTGCTGCTGGGCCATATCGCCCGAAAGCTCTGGGGAAACCTGGATGCGATACTGGCACTGGTACTTTGTGGATCTTCTTTTCAACTGATTCTCATGTTTTCCGAGGCCCGTGGATATGCGCCGGCCATCTTCTTCTCTCTGGTGGCCTTTGCCTGTCTGCTACACGTTGGAGATCCGCTCAAGACGCTGACCCTACTGCTGTTCTGGGCCGCGTGCGTGTTGGGAATCCTTGCCCATGCCACGTTTGTTATCATCTTCTTTGCGATGCTTTCTTATTCCCCGGCTCTGTTATCCGTGGCGCATAAACGGGGACAAAAACATTACACGCAACCCATCCGGCTGTTTTTCATCTATGGCCCGCCCGTTATCTTCATGGCTGTCCTGTACCTCTGGTTTTTTTCCCCTATGGTTTTCGGCGGCGGACCAGAGGTTTCAAAAACACAAAACATCCTTCAAGGCCTGTCCCTTCCTTTCGGCCATATTTGGAAGCCGGGAGTTGCGGTCTTTACCGGTATTGTAACGGTTCTCATCATGGGTGCGGGGTGCTTTCTGCTCTTTCGGCAACAAAACCGGCTGTGGTCTTTTTTTGTCACGGCATTGATCGTGGCGCCGACAATGATTGCGGGAATCACCCGTCCATCTTACTTCTCCCCACGGTATCTCACCATCTGCCTGCCTTTTTTTTACCTGCTGACAGCCCGTCTTCTGAGCACACTGGTCACCAGCGGCAAATGGAAGAAATGGATGGCAATCGTTCTGTTGGCACTCTTTATCGCCGGGAATGCGCAGCCGATGGTTTCTCTGCTTTTAAACGGGCGCGGACATTACAAAGCCGCCCTTGAAACCATTATGGAACATTCAGACGGGGACAAAGCGGTAATCAGTGGCGATGATTATTACAGTATCATGCGGCTGGTATTGTTCTACCGCCGTTTTCTGCCGTCTTCTCCAGAGATTCAATATGTCAAACCTTCAGAATGGGAACAGCAGCAGCCGGACTGGATTATTACCTTCAGTTGGAGACCCGAAAAACAGCCGCCGCCGCTCATCATCATGCCGCATATCGGCAGTTACCGCCTTTTTGACGAGTATCGATACAGCGGTTACGGTTCGGGATGGCACTGGTTTCTCTATCAGAAAGCGCCATCAAAAGGACAACCGGTGCCGGCCGGCTGATCAATGCGGCGCATTTTTCCGGTTCCCCGGAAAGTGAGGGCAGGCCTTGAGACAGGCAAAACAGGAAACCCCGTAGCTGTCAAAAAAGCTTAAGGCAAACAGGTCCATCAGCCCGGTCAGCAGCCGGCTTTTTCCCACCGGCCAGCGGATGGCCGACAGCACCCAGCGCGGCGGCAACGCCGGAAACAGGAATACCCCTTTTCCCCAGAAGCGCCTGAATGTCCGTGATAACGGTGTCGGTCATGGATGTCTCCTGTGGGTGAAAAACAAAGGTGTTTAAAAATTTGCGCGAGACGGGGATTTCCGATGCCGATGCCGATTTCGATACAATGTGGTTACGCCAGAACGATGTCTCCGCAGGCATAGACCCCTGACGCATCAAAAAAGGTGTAGGCGAAGGCCCCGTTTTCCCGCCGGGCCAGGCCGGCCTGAATGCGCTTCACATGCCGGCCGATCTCCCGGTTGTACTGAATGGCAACGGTGCGGACCACGAAGGTGTCCCCCACCTGATTTCCGAGCAGGGTGTCCAGGTAGTCAAAATAGACCGCGTTGTTCACATGGCCCAGCATGTCGTAATCCGAGCGCCGGGTGATGATCTCCATGCTCTCTTCGGGCACCAGGTTTTTGTTCGGCTTCCATGCCTCGATGTCCCGGTCCAGGGCCATGGCCGGCACCACCCCGTAAAGGTCGTCGGTCTTCTTGGGCACCTTGACCACCTTGCGCCGGGCCAGGTCCAGAAACAGCCAGGAGCTGGCTGCGGTGGCCACACTCTCCTTTCCCGCCAGAATTTCATACTCCCGGTAAGACTTGAACCCCCGAATGCCCCGGTGCCAGGTGTTTACCGTAACGCTTTCACCGTACACCGGATACCGGGAAATATCGATGATCACCTTGTTTAAAATCCAGGCATAACCCGCGGCAATGATCACCCGTGCGTCCCGGTCAGCCGCATGCACATGGTCCAGGGCCGCGTTTTGAAGGATACGCACCAGGGCGTCCAGCTTGATCCGGCCGTCGGTGGCGGTCTGAAAATAGTCGATTTTCCGGGTCTGCTGAAATGTCATATACGTCTCTTGCCTTCTATCCAAATCGGACGGCTTCGTAAAAAGCCCAATTTCTGCGTTGCGCTGCTGCACCCCTCGTCACTGCGGCGTACGACAAGTACGCCTCATTCTTCGGGATTTGCGACGCCTTGAACTTGAACTTTTTACCTGAATTCTGCACGTAACTTCCCGCAAACAGCCTTTCGGCCGAATAAAAATCAATCGACGGTAGACATTCTCGCCTGCCGGTTCACATTTCGGTCACCTTCAAGCCGCGCCTATTAAGCATCCGGGCGGCGGCCAAGTCCAATAACTTCCTTTTTTTATTGTTCATATCATGCAAAAAAATTTTTGCTCGTTTTACGCAATAGCAAAATTCTGCCGCCAACCGCCATCTTCCGACCATGCTTTTGGTTTGTTCCGGGCCTCATCCAGAAAATTGAGAAAGTGAATCATCAACGGGGTTCCGGCGTCATGGATCGAATATTTCACCTTGTTTCCACCGTGGTGTCGATACTGATGGATATCCGGCCATAATGCAAATCAAGCTGCTTCCAGACCCGCTCCCGTAAAATACTCATGACCGTCAAAAGAGATTTGCCCCGGTTGATCCCCATGCTGTCAACATGCCGCCAGAACGTGCCGACCACAGGCAGCTTCTCCAACCTGAAAAATCCGCAACGCATGGCATCCAGTTGAACATATGCAAAATGACAGATGCGGTTAAACCCTATAAACAGTAGCATCAGAATACCGACCGCCATCGAATAATGACCCAGCCTGGGATCGCGACGAGGCGCGATATAGGCTGAGCCAAAAATTTTTTCAAAATTGACCAAAACCAAAAATTTGATCCGCCCCAATATATCATCAAACAAACTTCCTGATTGCAACTCATTTAAATAGACTTCAACATCATGTATTTTCAAACCAGGAAAAAATCTCTCTATAGTTCGAGGCGATTGCTTTATAAGCTTTTCTAATGCCATCAGAGATTCTGCAATGTCGGATAATGGAAGTAATGCTTTGTTCGAGTAGTAAATTTGATGTTTGCTAATAAGTTCCATCAGCGACTTCAATGTTTGCTGTAATCTTTGTGCTAAAATGAATTATGTGTCATGGCATAAAACCCCCGCGTCCTCCGTATTTATCGGATACTAAAATCTATTACATTCAAATGTCAATTAAAAACCAGCTATCTGGGATTGGACGGTTGTAAACGCCTGACGGCGTCACTACAAACAGGGAAATGCCGTAAAGGTTTTTCTTCGTGATCTTCCTGTTCTTTGCATGATCAGTGTAACTCGATCACCTTGCCGGTGTTGTGGGTGCCGTAGCCGCCCAGGGTGTTGACCCGTTCGGCAAAGGCCGGGCTTTGAATCACTTTGAGCAGGGTGGCGATGCCGGGCAGGTCAAAGAACCGGGCCGGAATGACCAGATCGTACTCTTCGGAGACCACGGGAATAAAATCAAGGCCCAGGGCGCGGGCCGCGGCCAGAATGCCCAGGCCGGTGTCGGCCACGCCGCTGGCCACGGCAATGGCCACGGACATGTGGGTATATTCATCATTGGCGTAACCGTGGATGGCCCCAGGATCGATGCCCAGCTCTTTGAGCTTGAAGTCCAGCAGGATCCGGGTGCCGGAACCGGCCTGGCGGTTGATGAAGGTGACGCCGGTTCTGGCGATGTCGGCGATGCCGGAAATGTTTTTGGGGTTGCCCGGCACCACCATCAGGCCCTGTTCCCGGGAGACCAGCTTGACCAGTTTGACGGGCATGCCGGCCAGGTGCTTTTTGATATAGGAAAGATTATATTCCCCTGTTTTTTCGTCCAGCAGATGGCTGCCGGCCGCATGGCACCGGCCCCTGGCAACGGCCATGAGCCCGCCCATGCTGCCCACGTGGGTGGAGGCGAGCTTGAAGCCCAGGCCCTGGGCCGCGATCATGTCGGAAAGCACGTCCAGTGTGTTGTCGTGGCTGCCCACCACCACCACGGTCTGCTCGATGTCGGACAGGGGCCGCAACAGTTCGGCGGTGACGGCCTGGGCCTCGGCCATGCCCTCGGTGGATGCCGGCACTCTCACAAAGGCGTCTGCATCGGCCAGGGAGGTGACCGATCCGGCCCCCCGGGGCAACTGGGTGGCAATCACGGTGTCGTCCACCTTGCCCAGCTTGACCCGCAAAAACTCCTCCACCCCCAGCTTTGAAGCGGTCTTTTTTGCCAGGATGGCGGAAACGGTTTTTCGCACCGGCACGGGCAGGCCCTGAAGACGGCACAAAAGCGGCTGGACCAGCTCTTCAAAGCAGACCACGGCAGACACCGGGTAGCCGGGCATGCCGAACACCGGCACCGTTGAAACAGCACCGATGATCAGGGGTTTGCCCGGCATGATGGTCAGGCCGTGCACAAACACCTCCCCAAGGCGGTCGATCACGATCCATGAATAGTCTCTGGCCCCGGCCGATGAGCCGCCGACCAGCATCACCGCCTGATACTCACCGGCGGCAACGGCCTTTTTAAGGGCTTCGGCAATGGTGTCCGGATCATCGGGCAGAATGGGGTGGCGCACCGGTTCGGCGCCGCAGGCCCGGACCAGGGCCCCCAGCATGTAGGAGTTGGACTCCAGAATCTTTCCCGGCGACAGGTCGGCCGGGTCTGTCTTGTCTTCCCAGTCCACCAGCTCGCTGCCGGTGGGCATGATCAGCACCCGGGGTTTTTTGCGCACGGACACCGATGTCACGCCGGCGGCCAGCAGGGCGCCCACGCAGTAAGGTGTAACTACGTGGTTGGTGGGAAAGAGCAGTTCCGTGGCCACGATGTCTTCCCCGGCCTTTCGTACATACTGCCAGGGAAAGGACGGGGCCAGAATCTCCACCGTGGCATCGTCGATCACATGGACGTCCTCGATCATGATCACGGCATTGGTACCGGCGGGCAGCAGGTTGCCGGTGTTGACAAAAAAGGCCTCCCTGCCCACGGCCAGGGTTTTGGGAGTGGTCTCGCCGGCGCCGAAGGTCTGCTCGGCCTTTACCGCAATGCCGTCCATGGCGGACAGGTGATGGGCCGGAGAAGAGCGCAGAGCCGGCACGCCCCGGGCCAGGACCCGGCCCACGGCATTCGGCGTGGGAACGGTCTCGGCGCCGGCGGTTTTCATAAGGGCCGCAAATTTTTCAAACAGAAGGGAGCGGGCATCGGAAAGGCTCTTTTTCTTTAAGTATATGTTGGTTGAATAGTCTGGCATTTGATTTGTCCGTCTGTTCCGATGGCCGCATGCAATGGGCAGGCCTGCGTGTTTGTCCCTGCTGATGGGCGAACACAAGGTTCGCCCCTACCTCCTCTTACTCTTGCTCTTGCTCTTAACCCGTCATTGCGAGCGAAGCGAAGCAATCTTGTCCAGATGCGAAGGAGATTGCTTCGTCGCCGGCGCTCCTCGCAATGACGGGGCGTTTCGATCCCGATAGCGATTTCGATGAAACGAAAGAAACGGTCAAAAAAGCACCACGCCCACGGGTTCGCCGGCATTGACGCCTTCGGTGTCGGCGTCGATCTCAATGACGCCGTCGGCCCAGGTCATGGTGTTGAGCAGGCCTGATTTTCCGAAAACCGGCTGGGCCCACAGAACATCCCCTTTTTCCACCAGCTTGACCCGGACGTAGTCGATGCGGCCGTAAACAGACGGCACATTGCGCCAGAGCCGGGCCGCAACCCGCCGGACGGGCCGGGTGGTCACCCCTGCCGCGCCGCCGACATGCTCCACAAAAGGCCGGACGATCATCATGAACACCACCATGGCCGATGCCGCCTGTCCGGGCAGGCCCCATACGGCTTTCTGTTTAACTTCAGCCAGAATGGTGGGCTTGCCCGGCCGCATGCCGATGCCGTGGACAAGCACGCGGGCCCCGGCCAGGTCCTCCATGGCGGCAATGGTAAAATCCCGGGCCCCCACGGAACTGCCGCCGGACAGCAGCACCATGTCGCAGGTTTCAAGAGCCCTTGTCATGACGTTTCGCAGGGCCTGTCTGTCATCGGGGACCAGATCATACAACACCGGCAGGCCCCCGGCCTGGGTCACCAGGCCGGCCAGGGTGTGGGTGTTCACGTCGCGAACGCAGCCGGAAGGCGGTGTTTCTTCCACGGCCACCACCTCGTCGCCGGTGGGGATAACAGCCACCGCCGGCTTTTTGTAGACCGGCACGGACACGATGCCCAGGGCCGCCAGCACCCCCAGCTCCTGGCTGCGCAGCCGGGTTCCTCTGGCAATGACCCGGTCTGCTTTTTTGAAATCCTCGTCTGCGGCCACCATGTGGGCGCCGGGAGCCACCGGCCTGTGCACCTCCACCGTGGTCTCGTCCACCATCTGGGTGAATTCCCGGGGCACCACGCTGTCCGCGCCGCGGGGCAGCATGCCGCCGGTGGCAATGGCGGCGGCCTCTTCCGGCCCCACGGCAAGGTCCGGCACCCGGCCCATGACAACAGCGCCTTTGAGTACCAGGTAAACGGGATTGAGTTCCGAGGCGCCAAAGGTGGACGCGGCCCGCACGGCAAAGCCGTCCATCACGGCCCGGTCAAATCCCGGAATGTTTTCTCCGGCGCAAATATCCTCGCACACCACCCGGCCCAGGGCCCGGTCAAGGGAAACCTGTTCGGTTGCCACTGGGGAAAACCGGTCGATATGGGAAAACACCGTATCCGGTGTCACCACGCTGAAGAATTCTTCTTTCATTCAAAACCTATTGCCGGTTCAGTCGTCCGGCCGCTTTTAACACGAAACGCACGAAGAAAACGAAGCCGGCTTCAGCATTATACAGACCCGCCAACTTTTCAACCCTATTCGTACCGGTCCGTTACCCCCAAAAGCAGGAATTTAAACCGTCAATATGTTCAAAAAGGGCTCCCATCGAAATCGAAATCGGTATCGACGCTCATTTGCCGCCTTGATTTCAACTCCCGTAACCCTATTTTGCCCTTGGCGTCATGCCCAGGGTGTTTATCAGGGCCAGGTCATCGGCCAGGTTTCTTCCGCTGGTGGTCAGGTAGTCGCCGGTCATGACGCCGCTGGCCCCGGCATAAAAGACCAGGGGGTGAAGCTCACCCAGGTTGTGCACCCGGCCGCCGCAGACGATAATCTCTTTGTCCGGCAGCACATGGCGCAGAAAAGCGATAATCCTGAGGCACCGCAGCGGAGAAAGCCGGGGGGGGGCTTCCAGGGCCGTTCCCCTGATGGGCACCAGAAAATTGACCGGAACGGAATCCACATCCAGGTCTCTTAAGGCAAAAGCCAGTTCCGCCACCTGGTCGTCGGTTTCGCCCAGGCCGAAGATACCGCCGCAGCAGACCGACAGGCCGGCGGCTTTTGCCGCTTTCACGGTTTGGACCCGTTCTTCGTAGGTGTGGGTGGTGCAGACGTTTGCAAAAAAACTTTCCGCGCTCTCCAGGTTGTGGTGATACCGGGTGACGCCGGTATCCCGAAGCATGGCCAGCTGCCCGGGGTCCAGAATGCCCAGGGAGGCGCAGGTGGAAACAGCGGTGGTGTCGATGGCGGCCAGTGCCCGGCTGACGGCTGAAACCTCGGCGGAAGAAAGGCCCCGGCCGCTGGTGACAACAGAGTAACGGTTTACCGGTGTGGATTCCAGACGGCGGCCCGGTTCGGCCAAATCGGTTTCGGACATCAGGGGATAGGCGTCGATACCGGCTCTGGCCCGGACGGACTGGGAACAGAAAGCGCAGTCCTCAGAGCACCGGCCCGACTTGCCGTTGCAAATCACGCAGAGATGAACCGATGTGCCGAAAAAATGCTCCCGCAGCAGGTCGGCGCCGGGAAAAAGCAAAAACGTCCGGTCATCCGGCATGCGGATCAGCGACAGCAGCGTGTCGTCGTCCGGGATGTCTCCGGCCTGTATCCGCCGGGCAATGTCGGTCAGCTGTATGGGGTGAAGCATTGCCTGTGTCACCATGAAAACCTTTCAAAACAGGCCTTCAGAGAGGCCCGGGTAATTTCCGGCATGGGCTCGATTTGGGCGATCACGGCCACCTTGCCGTAATGCTCCACAGCGTGCCGGTTTTCCGGGTTTGGCGGGCCGTTGATCACCACGCCGAATATCGGTATGCCGGACTGTTTCAGCCGGTTTAAAGTCAGCAGGGTGTGGTTGATCATGCCCAGGCGGCTCTGGGCCACCACCAGCACCGGGGCCCCGATGCGGACCATCAGGTCCAGCATCAGCCGGGTGTCGTCAAGGGGCACCATCACACCTCCGGCCCCTTCCATGATCAGGGGCCTGTCCGGGTCTGCCGGCGGCACCGTGATGCCGTCAACATCGATCTTTCGGCCCTCCATTTGCGCGGCCAGGTGGGGCGACACCGGGGCGTCAAACACGCAGGACTCGGGCCGGAAATGGCTGTCGTTCAGGCCGGTGACCCGGCGGACAAAGGCCGTGTCCGTGCCCTCGACGGCGCCGCTTTGCACCGGCTTCCAGTAAACCCCTTTCAGGCCCGCCATCAGGACCGCGCACACCACGGTCTTGCCCACGCCGGTGTCGGTGCCGGTGACAAAGAGCCGCAAAGGGAAATCGCAGCCTTTCATGGCCGCCTCCATGCGCCAAAGGCATCGGCCAGGCGGTCCACATCGTTGCGGGTGTGCAGGGCGGAAAGCGAGACGCGAATGCGGGACTGGGCCTCGGGTACGGTCGGGGGCCGAATGGCCACCGCCAGAAATCCCTGCGTTTCCAGAAATCTGGAAAGGTCGATGGCCGCCTGTTCCGACCCCACGATCACCGGAAGGATCTGGGAAGAGGATGCCCCGGTGTCAAACCCGAGGGCGGCCAGGCGGGCGCGAAGATGGGCCGCGTTGTCCAGCAGGGTTTGCCGTTCGGCATCCATGGCCGGCACCAGGTCCAGGGCCGCGTCTATGGCGCCCAGCACCGCCGGGGGCAGGCCGGTGGAATAGACAAACCCGGCGCACCGGTTGACAAAAAAATCGCGCAGGGCCGACGAACAGGCCACGTAGGCCCCGAAGCTGCCGCACCCCTTGCCAAAGGTGCCCATGACTACGTCCACGGGCTTTCCGCAGGTCAGGCCCATGCCTTTTTCCCCGAACACGCCGGTGGCATGGGCCTCGTCCACCATGAGCAGGGCGTCATGGGCCTGGGCCAGGCCGGCAAGGGCGTCCATGTCGCAGCAGTCGCCGTCCATGCTGAACACCGACTCGGTAACGATCAGCCGGCGGGAAAATGTTTGACCGGCGGTTTCGGTAAGCAGTTTTTCAAGATGGACCGGATCGTTGTGGTCAAAAAGCCGGACCGCGCACCGGGCCAGCCGGCACCCCATGATGATGCTGTTGTGGTTGAGCCGGTCCGACAGGATCAGGGAATTTCTGTCGCACAGGGCCGGCAGCAGGGTGGTGTTGGCCTGGTAACCGGAGTTGAGCACCAGGGCCGCCGGTGTCTGTTTGAGCCGGGACAGTTTTTCTTCCACCCGGTCAAAGCAGGTATAATTGCCGCAGATCAGGCGGGAGGCGGTGGCGCCGGCGCCCCATTGGGCCGCAAACGCCTGGGCCCGTTCTACCAGAAGCGGGTGGCGGGACAGGCCCAGGTAATCGTTGGAGCAGACATTAAGCAGCCGGGCCCCGTTGATTGTCACCGCGGCCCTGTCTGCTGCCGGCGCAACGGGCCGAAGGGTGCGAAGCCGGCTGGCGGCCCGCCGCTTTTCAAGTTCCGCTTCGATAAAATCAAGCTTGCTCATGATTGCAAATCCGGTAGAAGAGCCGCTACCTCGCAAATGGCCGAGGTAAGCCGGGAGAGCGCTTCAGGGGCAATGATATAGGGCGGCATGATATAGATCAGGCGGCCGAAGGGCCGGACCCACACGCCCCGCTCCACGAACAGGGTCTGGGCCCGGGCCGTGTCCACCGGCTCTTTTGTCTCCACCACGCCGATGCCGCCCAGACACCGCACATCACGGACGCCCGGCATATCGGCGCAGGGGCCAAGCTCCTGCTTCATCCGCGCCTCCATTCCCGCTATCGCCGTGTGCCAGTCAAGGGCGTGCAGCAGGTCGATGGCGGCAACGGCCGTGGCGCAGGCCAGGGGATTGCCCATGAAGGTGGGGCCGTGCATGAAAAGACCGGGGTCGCCTGAAGAGATGCCGCGTGCCACCTTTTCGGAGGCCAGGGTGGCGGCCAGGGTCATGTACCCGCCGGTCAAGGCCTTGCCCACGCACAGGATGTCCGGCGATATGCCGGCATGCTCGCAGGCAAACAGTTTTCCGGTTCTGCCGAACCCGGTGGCGATCTCGTCGCAGATCAGCAGCACCTCGTATTGATCGCACAACTGCCGGGCCATGGCCAGGTACGCCGGCGAGTAAAAGCGCATGCCGCCGGCCCCCTGCACCACCGGTTCCAGGACCAGGGCCGCGATCTCCCGGTGGTGAGCCGCCAGCAGCGCTTCCAGGTTTTGCACGTCCCTGTGGTCCAGGGGACCTTCAAACGGGGACCGGGGCATGTCGGCAAACAACTGGGCCGGCAGGATGCCGGAGAAAAGATGGTGCATGCCGGTGACCGGATCGCACACAGACATGGCGCCCAGGGTATCACCGTGATACCCGGAACGGATGGCGGCCAGCCGCTGTTTTTCCGGCCGGCCCACGGACGACCAGTACTGAATGGCCATCTTGATGGCCACTTCAATGGATACCGAACCGGAATCGCACAGAAACACCGCGTCAAGGCCGGGCGGGCAGATATCCAGCAGTCGCCGGCACAGCTCCACGGCGGGCCGGTGGGTCAGCCCCCCGAACATCACGTGGGCCATCTGTTCAAGCTGGCCGGTGACGGCCTGGTTGAGCACCGGGTGATTATACCCGAAAATGGCGGTCCACCACGAGGCCATGCCGTCAACCAGTTCCCGGCCGTCCTCAAGAAAAAGGGAGCACCCTTCGGCCCGTTTCACCGGGTAGACCGGCAGGGGGTTGCCAATGGAGGTGTAGGGGTGCCAGATGTGGGCCCTGTCGAAGTCTAGCGTGGATTGTGTGTGGTGCATGGAGCTTCCTGCCCGGACCGGCGCGGCCCGGGCGATGCAGACGGTTATGAGTTGTTGGATTCCGTGTAGATCAGGTTGATGGGCAGAGGGGAACATTTTCTTCTGCCGGCCTTCAGGTCCTTGGGCAGAATGTGCTGGCTTTCCACCGTCAGCCACGGGGCCGCCGGGTTCAGGGTGCGCAGCTTGCCGTCGCCCGGCTCCCTGGCCGGATCGGTGAACATGTAGAACACCTGAAGGATGCACACGCTGGACCGGCCCTCGGCGGCGATCACGTAGTTCTCTGTAAAATCCTTGAGGGTCATGTTGTTGGTATTGGCAAGGTTGGTGACCACCGACTTGGACAGTTTCACCAGGGCGATCTTGTAAATGCCCCGTTCCGACATGCGGGTGACATACCGGGCCTCGCTGCTGGCCACGTACACCGTGCTGATGCAGGGCAGCCGCTTTAAAAACTGGGCCGCCACCAGGGCAGCGGTTCTCCTGCCCCCCACCATGAAGGGAAAGCCGTAATACTCGAACAGTTTTTTCTGAAGGCTCTCGGCGTATTCATCCCCTTTTTCATACAGGTCCTTTGAAATGTAACGCAGGTAGCGGGCCATGTCTTCGGCGGCCTCGTCAATGGGCCAGTCGATGCGCACGTGAAAATGGGTGACCCCGTACCGGCTGGTGGCGGTCGTGGCCGGATCCCGCTGAATCAGCAGCGCGTAATCCAGGGGCAGCAGGTCTTTTAAAAAATTGAAAAACCGGGCCGAATCAAGGTACTTCTGGGTCCTGTCAAAACTGTCCAGCGGCAGGGAATTGGAGCCGATCAGGTTGGTCTTGGTGGTCTTGTTGATGTCAAAAAAGCGGATATACTTCTTGTAGTTTTCAGGAATGCTGTCTTCCACAAACATCACCAGAAAAGAGTTCTGGCTTTCGTATTCGGTCTTGGGAATCTGTGCCCTGGGCTTGAATTCCCGCTTTTCAGGAAAAGGGTAGGGCTCGTTTTTTTTCTTAAAGTTTTTATACGAATCGATCAGGGCGCACTCCACGACAAACTGGTCCAGATCATCCCGAAGCAGTTCATAATAGGAGCGCCGCAGCCTGTGCTCGCTGCTCAACTCTTCCCGCACCCGCCAGTGGAACATGCGCCCTCCAATCCTGAATATGTCATGAACTTTTTTGACAAAAATTTTCATGACAGGGCCAATATGGACTCAACAGCTTCATTTTTTTGGGTATTCTAGCTTATGCCACTGGCGGCTGTCAACAGAATAAACCTCCTTTTTTAAAGAAAAGGGGCACTGGTAAGGCAAAAAACCCGCAAAACCGTCAATAAGAAGTCAAAAAGGCAGGCAGAATTTTTAAGAGAACCTCGAAAAATTCAATTTTATCGCAGAGACGCAAAGGACGCAAAGAAAAATATGGACGCTGGGCGTAACAAGAGATCGCTTTCCCGCGAAGCAAAACCCCACACTTTGCGCTCTCTGCGTCTTTGCGGTGCAAAAAAGGAACCCGTTAAAATCACCATTACGTTTTTAAGCATTTGAAAAATTCAATATTTAGAGATTCCCTTAAATCATGAAGACCGTCGATAAACTCAAGAATCCCCGGAAACCGAATAAATTCTTCAGGCGCTTTGAAGTAAGCTGGCAGATGGCATACAACACTGCCCCCCCCCTGAATTTATTACCTGTACCAGGGCAGGTGAACAATTACCCGGACCCAGCCTTCTTGCCGGCTTTCAAAATCAACGTCTCCCCCATGCAGCACGATGATTTTCTTGACAATGGCCAGTCCCAGACCGAAGCCGCCATGCTCTATCGACCTGGACTTTTCGACGCGGTAGAATTGATCAAACACCTTTGATATGTCTGTTGTCGCAACACCGGCGCCCGTGTTTGAAATGACAACCGCCAGTTCGGCTTCGGACGGCTCGGCCGTCAATTCAATCCGGCCGCCATCTACGTTATACTTGACAGCATTGTCCAGAATGTTTGAAAAGGCACGGCGCAGTTTTTCCACATCCCCTTGAATAACAATTTGTTTTGGAAGGCGGACATCCATCGTAATGTTGTGCACATCCGCAAGGAATCGATACTCATCGGCCAGGGATGCCAACAAGGCGGTTATTTCCAACGGCTTCAGGTCTAATCCGCTCAGCACTTCCAGGGAAGACAGACTCAATAAATCCTTGACCAGCCGCTCCATGCGCAGTACCTGGTTGTTCAACCGGAAAAGCCTATCACTCAGCCATGAAGGTAACGCTTCCTGGTGGTCGGCTGCGCAAATATCATCAACAGCCAGCCGCATGGTGGTAAGCGGTGTTTTCAATTCATGCGAAGTATCGAAAAGAAATTCTTTTTGCCGCACAAATGAGTTTTGCAGCCGGTCCAGCATTCGGTTCACCGTCCTTGCCAGTTGGCTGAATTCATCTTGGCCTTCTGCTGCCGGTATGCGTTGCTCGAGATTCTTTTCACTGATCTTTTGTGCCAAATCCTTTATTCGACCGATCGGTTGCAAAATTTTCCCGGCCACAAAAATACTAATGGCGATCAAAACCAGGGTTGAAAAAATGAGCCCGGCCAAAAGACCAAAACCCAGATCCTGAATTTCCTCTTCCAGTTTTTCCATCGGCCGTGCGATCTGTACGATAAAAGTTCCATTATTTAGGGTAAACTGAAAAGTTCTGACTCTGAAGGTGACCTTCTGGTCTTTTCCCTGCTTGCCTTTTGAAACAACAGAAGTGGCAATTGCATTGAAGCCGGGTGCCACCGGAGAAAGCTTTGCCTGACTGGCAAGCCTGGAGCGAAAAAGCACTTTGTTGGTGCCCTGTTCGTAAATCTCGATCCAATACTGATCCGACTCCCGGGAAAGGGTATTAAAAGCCCTGGAGCCGGTCACTGCCGGTTCTTCGGCAACCTTTCTGACGGTTCGATATGCTTCTTCCATCAGTACGGTATCCAAAAGGTCGAAGGGCTGTTCTATCAATTCATAAAAGATGACAACGGAAAACAGCAGACTGGAAATAAAGCCGGTCCCGACAATAAGAAGCGTGATTCTTGTTTTGACGGTCATTGCCCTGCGTCTCCGATGATATACCCCACGCCCCGGATGGTCCGGATAATATCTCCCTGCCCGGTATCCTCGATTTTATGGCGAAGGTTTTTGATATGCACATCCATAAAATTGGACATGCTGAAGGGGTCAAAATCGTCTCCCCATACATGTTCGGCCAGGCTGAATCGGGAGACAGCCCTGTTTTTGTTGTGAAGAAGAAATTCAAGAATAGAAAACTCTCTGGGTGTCAGTTCGATCAACTTTTCTCCCCTGGTCACCTTGCGGCTTACCGTATCAAGCCTCAAATCCTGCACCTGCAAAATCGACTCGCACTGCCCGCCCGATCTCCTGAGCAACGCACGCAGGCGGGCCAGCAGTTCATCAAGCGAAAACGGTTTGGCCAGGTAATCATCCGCACCAAGATCAAGGCCCTTCACTCTGTCCGCCACGTCACCCTTTGCAGTAAGTATGAGCACTGGCGTATCGATGCCCGCCTTTCGGACTTCTTCCAAAACGGTCAACCCATCGACTTTCGGCATCATGATATCGAGAATGATTGCGTCAAAAGGGGTATCAAACAACTTGTCCAATGCGCCTGTTCCATTGGTGGCTGTTTCCACGGTGTAGCGCCGGCCAGTTAAAATTTGCCGGATTTGCTCCAGCAATGAAGCATCATCATCAACAACCAGAAGCCGCATGTCTGCGTTTCTCCAAAGTCTTTCTCGCGCCAGCTTTTTGCCCCGGCCCACACCCTGCGGGCCAGATGCGCAATCCCCATATTTCATGAAATATGCGGGGTCATGTACTTTCTGCCGACTTGGACGCCGAAAAATTTCATGCACATTCCAGGCCCAGGTACCATAATCCGCTTGCGGAATACTTCATCAATGAATGCCAAGGTATCACCTATGTCATGAATTGTCATGGCCCATGGCACTCCCTTCAACGTAAAAACTGTTGGCCGGCCATTTTCAATATCTCCGGAACACATATCCGAAAGGACCGTTCTGGTCTTGAAAAACGGGCTGAGGGAGCTGGTCCCACCACTGGGAAACGCTTCTGACCCTGGCGAACAGAACGATTTTTCCCGGATGTTGTTTTATAATCTCGGCAGCAGCCTCCACATCCAGCAATCTGTCTTTTGCGTCTTCATACCCGAACCCGTAATTAAGTTCACCCGCATCCCCAAGCACGTAGATATCACTCCGCCGCAGATACCAGCAGACCGCCCTGACCGAATCCTCGTCGGCAATGACAATATCGTCGCTGGAAATGTCTGCCGCGTATTCCTCCAAAATAGGGCCGGGCGACTTTACCTCTGTGGTCAGGTCCGGGATCGTGTAATGCGCAACAAAAAACAGGAGAAGCGGTGCCAGGCCCAAAAAGAATATCTTGGTTTGTGCCGTCCGGCTCCGGAAGGACCAGAAACAAAACAGAACAAAAAACACAAGGCCATTGACAAGCATCACGACTTTCCATGGCTGGCTGTAGGGACGGAATCCATCAAAACCGAAGGCTTGAACATACAATAATGCGACCAGAACCAGTCCCAAAAGCACGGCGCTTACAACAACACCCGCCTGAAAAAGAATGGAACCTGACTTTCTCTTGAGCACGTGCGAAAGCCCGAAGGCTGTGAGAATGGCAAACGGCGGGAAACAGGGCAGAATATAGGTAAGTAGTTTCCCGCTCGACAGAGAAAAAAATACAAAAGGCAGCACCAGCCAGCAAACACAAAATCTCAGCAACCGGTTTTGCGGCCCCGGTTCAAACAATCGTGGTCTTATTGCCGGTATGGCCGCAAGAGCGACAAACGCCCACGGGATGAACATGGCAGGCGCTCTTAAGAAAAAAAACCAGAAGGATTCTTTGTGCTGTGCGTTGTCGGCCATAAACCGTCGAATATGTTCGTTCCAGAAAAAAAATTGCCAGAAATCAGGTTCTCTCAGATAAATGAGGATGCTCCACGGTAATGCCACCGCCGCAGCGAACAGAATCGGCAGCCAGCCCATACGCAACAGATCGATGTAGCGGCGCTGCCAGACCAGATAGGGAACCAGCGCCAGAACCGGTACGGCAAGGGCCAGAAACCCCTTGGTCAGAAAAGCCAGGCCGCAGGCCAGGCCAGCTGACAGCAGAAAACCTTTTTCCTGGAAACTACCCGGTTGTTCTTCGGTGGCCAAATAAAAAGCACCGATGCATGCCGTCAGAAAAAAAGAAAAAAGGCTGTCCAGCACGACGGTATTGCCGACCCCGAACACCTCAAAACAGGACAAAAAAATGAGTGCCGCCAGAACGGCCGTATAATCATCATCGTCATCCCCGCGGCGGGATATGCGTCCGATCAGCATGTAGATCAGCAGGGCGGACAATCCGACGGCCAGAGCGGACGGCAGACGCACAGCAAAATTGTTTTCCCCGAGCAACAGCATGGAACCGGCATTCACCCAATAGCCCAGCACCGGTTTTTCAAAATAGCGCAGGCCGTTCAAACGAGGGACAATGAAGTCACCGCTTGCCATCATCTCCCGGGGAATCTCGGCGTATCGTGTCTCGTCAGGCACCACCAGGTGACGTACCCCAAGGGGAAGAATATAGGCAATCAAAAAAAACAACAGTGTGCTGATGGTAAATACTGTTTTAAGGGGCATCACTTTCGGTACATACGTATCATTCATAAAACACACCTTCTCCATTTACTGACAAGAGCCGAAAGTTTCCATCTGGCGGGAGATCCATCCGTCCCTTCCGGGAACTGCTGCCTGATAAATTCCGGATTTCGAAATTTCCAGATTCCAGTCCGGCATGTCGCCGATAGGTTCAAAGACCATGCCCCGCTGACCGGCCTTATCCAAAAAGTCCTCAAAAAGATCCAGGCAAGCGATTCCCTCCACTTCGGCATGGATGGCCAACACATTAAGACGATCCGGTCGAATCAAATCAAGCAGGTGGGCGTTATAGGTTTCCGGCGTACAGGTTCGGCCGATAAGCTCATCATAAGTCGGCAGGGTTGCGGGCACCTGAACATGACCAAACCGCCGGCCTTCCATCACCGGCCGAAAAAGAGAGTGACCACGGCAGTCGGAACAAAACCGGAAAGGAAAGGACTCCAGCACCGCAAGGGCTTCGGGGGTCACCCGCCATGCAGGCGCGGCAAACCCATCGGGCGACCTTCCCAGAACTTCCGCCAGCCGCTCATACCCTTTTTTGATTTCATCGGTTATGGCCCGCTGATGCATGTATTCAATCCGGGTCTGCCAGCGGTGATGATCCCAGGCGTGAAGTCCGACCTCGTGACCGGCCTGCGCTGTTCTGCGAATCGTTTCCGGGCAGCGCTTTCCAATTTCCGGACCGGGCCACAGCGTCCCGCGCATCAGAATATCCCATCCATACAGACTGGCCGCACGTGTCCGGAGCATTTTGGCCAAAAACCGGGGCCGCCGCAGCCGCCATAAGTGACGGCCCATATTGTCCGGGCCCATCGAAAAAAAGAAGGTCGCCCGTACATGATGTCTGCGCAGAAGCGCCGTCAGGTTAGGCACCCCGATGCATGTACCCCGCAGGGTATCGACATCTATACGCAGGCCGACATGGCACATGGTGCCTCCTTTGCGCAGACCATCATATCATTGAGAAAATAGTCGAGTGTCTCGCCGACCGACTGCTCAAAAGGAACCGTCGGTTCCCAGCCCAGAATTTTCCTTGCCTGCCGGATGGACGGCCGACGGTGCTGCACGTCCTGGTAGCCCGAACCGTAAAACGCCTGTGCCTCGACACATTGAATTCCGGCATCGGGGGGGAAAAACATGCGGTAAGGATGCTCGCCAAATTTTTTCCGCAGCATATCGGCAAGCGCACGCATGCTGAATTCATTATCCGGATTCCCAATATTGAAAATCTGTCCGTTGCAGGCACCCCCTTTATTTTCAATAATCCTGAAAAGACACTCGATGCCGTCCTTGACATCGGTGAAACAGCGCTTCTGAAGGCCGCCGTCAACCAGCCGGATCGGCGTCCCTTCCACTAGGTTCAGGATAAACTGGGTAATCACCCTTGAACTGCCGATTCGGGCGGATTCCAGGGAATCGAGTTTCGGTCCGACCCAGTTAAAGGGACGGAACAGCGTAAACGGCAGCCCCTCGCTGGCGCCATAGGCCCAGATCACACGGTCCAGCAGCTGCTTGCTGCAAGAGTAAATCCACCGCTGCTTGTCAATAGGCCCCAAAACCAAGTTGGATTCGTGCTCGTCAAACTCGGCGTCCCGGCACATGCCATAAACTTCCGAGGTGGAAGGAAAGATCAACCGCTTCCCATACCTGGCACAATACCGGACAATCCGCAGGTTCTCCTCAAAATCGAGTTCAAACACCCGCAAGGGATTTCTGACATACTCTATGGGCGTAGCAATGGCCACCAGCGGCAGAATAATATCGCACCTGCGCACATGATACTCGATCCATTCCCGCATGATGGAAATATCCCCTTCCGTAAAATGGAAATCGGGATGCGCCATTAAATGCTTAATGCTGCCGGTGCATAAATCCATGCCATGGACTTCATAGCCGCCGCTTTCCAACAGCCGCTCACTCAGGTGGTTGCCGATAAAGCCGTTGACGCCAAGGATCAGGACATGCTTTTTGCGGCGCTTCTTTGTTACTGCCTCGGTTTTGCCGTTGAATCGCATGCCGACAGCCAGGTTAAGTTCCTGCGCAAGTTGCCGGCCTCCCATGTAAGCGCCGTTTTCACCCTGTCCGTAGCGAACCTCCACCGCGCCGTCGCCACAGGCGATTCGCAGAGGGTCTGTCGACAGTATGCCGCCTGGAAAAGCCCCCGGCGCTGCTGCCGTCGTCTCAACCTCCCAGAAGATGCACTTGCGGTTTCCCAGAAAGGAAAAAGCACCTGGATAGGGGCGGGTCACCGCCCGCACAAGGTTTCGAACCGTGGTCGCGTTTTGGGCCCAGTCGATCAATCCGTCCTGCGGTCCGCGCCCGCCGAAATAGCTTGCCAAGGTTTTGTCCTGCGGGACGCGGTCAGCCTCGTTTTCCCGGATTTTCGGCAACAGGACATTGAGCAGTTCCACCGCTGCACTGGCGAGCTTCGCATGCAGGGTCAAGGCCGTGTCGCTTTCTTCGATGGCCACTTGCTGTTGTCCGACGATGTCACCGTCATCCGGCCGTGGCGTCATGTAATGCAAGGTGACCCCGGTTTTCTTTTCACCATGAATCAACACCCAGTTCACCGGGCATCGCCCCCGATAGCGGGGCAGAAGCGAGCCGTGAAGGTTGAAGCATCCGGCCGGCGGAATCTCAAGGATCCGTTTATCCACCATGCGCCGGTAATAAAACGAAAACAGTGTGTCCGGACCCATTTGCCTGATTCTCTCCACCCAGAGGGGGTGGTTGATATCCTCCGGTGTATAAACAGGGATATCGTTGACCGCCGCCAGCTCGGCCACCGACTCGAACCAGATATTTTCGTGCGGATCATCTTCATGAGTAAAAATGGCCTGGATTGTATATCCGTGTGCCAACAGCGCCCTGATACCGGCGCATCCGATATTATGGTAGGCCAGAACAATCGCTTTCATGGTGCCCCCCTGGAATCAAGTTGATTTTTGGTTACGCGGACCGGATCGCGATTGGGCATTACATTCCCGGTACCAGTTTTTGGCGAACCCGCATCACGGATTTCATGAATAAAATACCGGGGTCTGTTTCGGACATCGTGATAGATACGGCCGATGTACTCGCCCAGCAGGCCCAGACCAATAAACTGCATGCCGATAAAAACGAAAAGAACGGAAAAAAGGGTAAATACGCCATCGGCGGCCCACTGGGCACCATAGGCAAACCGCAATATCATAAGAAAAACACCAAAGCCGATCCCGCTTGCAGCGACCAAGGTGCCCACAAAAGAAAGCATGCGCAGGGGAAAAGTGGACATGGCGGTAAGCAGATCAAATTGAAGCGAGATCAGTTTCAAAAGATTGTATTTGGACTCACCGTTCGTCCGTGGTGCGTGCTTGACTGAGATTTCCGCAGTGCTACCGGCAAAACTGTTGGCCAGGATCGGAATAAACGTGGAGTGCTCCCGGCACTGGAGCATGGCCGCAACGACCGGCCTCCGGTATGCCCTAAGCATGCAGCCGTAATCATGCATCATCACGCCGGTGGTTTTCTGAATGAGCCGATTGATCAGGGCCGATGCACAGCGCCGGAAAAAAAAGTCCTGCCGGTTTTCACGCACCGTGCCGACCACGTCGGCACCCAGGTCCATTTCATTCACCAGCCTGGGAATTTCTTCCGGAGGATTCTGAAGATCGGCATCCAGGGTAACAACAATTTCGCCTTTGCTTTGCTCCAGGCCGGCAAACACCGCCGCATGCTGCCCGTAATTTCTGTTTAAAATCACCCCTACCACCTCTGCATGGTCATCGGCGGCCTGCAAAACAATGTCACGTGACCCATCCCGGCTGCCGTCGTCCACCAGAACAATCTCAAAAGCGCGGCCGGTGGCCCGGCACGCAGTCAGACAGCGGGCAATAAGCTCCGGCAGGTTCTTTTTTTCGTTATATACCGGGATGACCAATGAAAGATCCGGTATCCTGTTCATGCGAGCACCTCCTTGATGGCCGCAACGACATCCTCCACATCCTCCAGGGCCATACCGGGAAACAGGGGAAGGGAGCATATGCGATCCGAATTCCACTCGGTATTGGGCAACGCGCCCTCCGGCAAGCCCAAGGTTTCCCGGTAGTATTTCTGACGATGCACTGCCTTGAAATGAATGCCGGTGCCGATATTTCGTTCTTTGAGTGCCGCCATGAATCCGTCCCGGCTCATTCCGGCGCGCCTGGTATCCAGGCGGACGATAAACAGATGCCAGGCATGGCGCATGGAATAGTCGGGGTCGGTAAGCGGAAGAATTTCATCCACGTCGGCCAGCAGATCCCGGTACCGGCGCGCCAGAAGCGCTCTTTTCCCGATGAATTCATCCAGTCGCTTTAATTGGCCCAGGCCAAGGACGGCCGCCATATCGGTCAGATTGTATTTGAACCCCGGCTCCAGGACCTCGGCCTGGGGAGAGCGTCCCTGCATGGAGCGATCATAGGCATCCACTCCGAGGCCATGAAATTTCAGCCGCCGAACGCGCTCAATGAGTCCAGGGTCGTCGGAACAAAACATCCCTCCCTCGCCGCAGGTTATATTTTTTATGGGATGAAAAGAAAAAATGGCCGTGCCTCGCCGGCCGACCCGTTCTTCCCGGTATTCGGTACCGGCGGCATGCGCCGCGTCTTCGATCAGATCAATATGTTTTTCCGAAGCCAGTTCACGCAACGGCTCCATATCCACTGCTGCTCCGGCAAAATGCACCGGAATCATCAGCCGGGTGCGCCCGGTAATCAGCGGTTCAACAGTTTTGGCCGAAACCATCAGCGTTTCACGATCAATATCCGCGAAAATCGGTGTGGCCCCTGCAAGCTTGATAAGATTTATCGTGGAGACCCAGGTCATGGAAGGGGTGATCACTTCGTCCCCGGGGCCGACACCCAGGGCCATAAGGGCCAGGTGTATGCCTGCCGTGGCCGAACAAAGTGAGACCGCGCCCCCGGCGTCGCAATAGACCTTGAACGCCTCTTCGAATTCAGCGGCCTTCGGCCCGGTGGTGATCCACCCTGAACGCAGGACCTCGGCGACCGCAGCTATTTCCGGTTCACTGATGGACGGTCTGGAAAACGGAAGGAATTTTGCCCGCATTCGATCTTCCTTTCATCGGGTTTATTCTTTCATGACGGCTCGTAACAGGAACCCCTGATCGAGTCCGCTATGGCTTGCAACTTTAGCGGATGAAAAATGAAGAAAGGATGAAGGGGGGGGGATAATTATGGGGGGGCCGCTAAAAACTCATTTTTTAGAACCGGAAGAAAGTAATGTATGGCCGGTCGCCATTGAGGTCAGGGCAGGTGGTAAAAGACGTGTCGCTTCAAAGGGAATCCAGGAGACTGAAGGGGCTCCTGACAGAAAACGATTGACCAAAGTGTCGATCAATTCACCTTGTGCTAAGTCAGTCGTCTTCAGGCAACTGAGGGTTTTATAAGCGCCTTAAACGGTTCATAATCCAAGCCGCCGGATTTGCCGGTGGCCGATGGCTGTTCAACCATCATAAAAGTCCTTTTCAAACAGTCTCAAAGACAACGGCAAACCAGATCAATGTTTCCAGAACCAGAAACACACGGACCGGCAAATGTTATCGCTCCAGGGCCGCCACGCCGGGCAGGGTTTTTCCCTCCATCAGCTCAAGAAAGGCCCCGCCCCCGGTGGAAATATAAGAGATCCGGTCGGCCACCCCCGCCTCGTTTATCGCGGAAACCGTGTCACCGCCGCCCACCACGGAAAAGGCATCGGAATCGGCCACGGCCGCGGCCACGGCCTTTGTGCCGACGGCAAACGCCTCCATCTCAAAGATGCCCATGGGCCCGTTCCAAACGATAGTTTTTACGTCCTTTAAGGCATCGGCAAACAGGCGGCAGGTCTCCGGCCCGATATCCAGGGCCATGGCCTGTTCCGGAATCTGGTCTGCCGGTACAGGCCAGCGGTCGGCATTGGGATCGATCTTTTCCGCCACAATCACATCCACCGGCAGAAAGAATTCAACCTTTTTTTCCGATGCCTGCTGCATGACAGACATGGCCTCTCCGATCAGTTCCTGCTCGATCTTCGATTTTCCCACGTTCACCCCTTTGGCCGCCAGAAACGTGTTGGCCATGGCGCCGCCGATAATCATCCGGTCCACCACGGCCAGCAGGTTGTTTAACGCGGTGAGCTTGGAGGAGACCTTGGCGCCGCCGACGACGGCCACCAGTGGCCGGGCCGGCTTTTTTAAGGCCCTGGCAAAGGAAGAGAGCTCCTTTTCCAGCAGGAAACCGGCAACGCTTGCCGGCGCGAACTTGGTGATTGCCTCCACCGAGGCATTGGCCCGGTGGGACACGGCAAAGGCGTCGTTCACATACACATCGCAGAGCCCGGCCAGCTCTTTTGCAAAGACGTCGTCATTATTCGCCTCGCCCGGATGAAAGCGAAGGTTTTCCAGCATCACCACATCCCCCGGCGCCATGGCGTCGACGCGGGCCGTCACCTCAGGCCCCACGCAGGCATCAAGCATCTTCACCGGTCTTTTAAGCAGCTCGCCCAGCCGGGCCGCCGCCGGCGCCAGGCCGAAGACCGGGTCGGGCTTTCCCTTGGGCCGTCCCAGGTGGGAGCAGACAATGGTTTTGGCGCCCGCCGCCGTCAGGTGCTCCAGCGTGGGCAGGGCAAACCGAATGCGTGTATCGTCGGTAATTTGCCGCTGATCATCCAGGGGCACGTTAAAGTCGACCCTCACCAGCACCCGCTTTCCCGCCACATCAATATCTTTGAGTGATTTCATGAAAACACCTCCTGTGGTTATACGGACTTACTCCCCTATAATCCTGCTCGTAATCCTGTACTCAACTTACGTCATTGCGCGAGCGAAGCAATCTTGTCCGGTGTTCGTATGCCATGAAATTGCTTCGTCGCTTCGCTCCTCGCAATGACGGGGATGGGCGTTGATCCCCCCTACTCCTTTTCCTGCTCTTTGCGCTTCAACGCCTTGCGCTTCGACCAGCGTTCAAAAAACCCCATGTTGCCGGAGGCATAAGCCCGGTCCACCTTTTCCTCGTCCAGTTTAAGGCCGTCCCTGCTCTGGCTGGCGGCCCGCAGGCACTCCGTTTTCCAGGCGCAGGCCATGCAGGTGTCCGGGGTAACGCGCAGACCGTCCTCTCCCATGGGGAAAACCATGTCCAGCCGGCCGAAACAGTCCGGCGCCTGTTTAGAATTGTCCGGCATCGCTCTTCTCGCTGACAAGCCGGCCAGCCTCAAGGGACTCGGCCTCCTGGTGAAATTTTGCCATGTACCCGTTGTCGGCAAAGCTGAAGTGACCCCGCTCGCCCACGATAATGTGCTCATGCACGGTGATGCCCATGGTCTTGCATGCCATCACCAGCTTGCGGGTGATGGCAATGTCCTGACGGGAGGGTTCGGGCTCGCCGGAGGGATGGTTGTGGCAGCAGATCAGGGCCGCGGCATGGTGGGCCAGAGCCCGGGCCACCACCTCCCGGGGATAGACCGGGCTTTCGGTGAGGCTTCCTTCGGACAGGGTTTCCACGTCGATCACCCGGTTCTTGGCGTCTAAAAAAATCGCGGCAAAGGTTTCCCGGTGCCGGTCCCGAAGGGTGTGGTTAAGATAGTTGAGCAGGTCGGTGGAGTTGGCCACCAGGGGACGGCCGACCAGTTCTTTTTCAAGACAGCGGTCGGCCACGGCCTTGACCAGCCGAATGCCGAAAAGATTTTTGGGGCCGATGCCGTCGATCCGGCAAAGCGCTTCAGGCGCGGCGTTGAGCACGCCCTGAAGGGTCTTGAATTCGGCCATGGCCGCCTTGGCCGGTTCCTTGCAGTCCTTGCGAGGCGTGGCCAGGGTCAGCAGCAGTTCAATGATTTCGTAATCATGAAAGCCGGAAAGACCCGAGGCCAGAAACTTCTCCCGCAGCCGCTGCCGGTGACCGGCCCCTTTATGGGATGTGGTGTGGGTCATGGGAGGGACCGTTGCATGTTTTTCCGCCGAGCAAAGGAAATGACTCAGTAAGCCGTCACCTCGTCATCGATCTCGTGTTTCAATGTCCGGGTCATGAGCCGCAGCACCGCGTCGCCCGGAGCCAGCCCTTCGTAAAGGATGCGATACACCTCGTGGCAGATGGGCATCTCAACGTTGCGCTTATTGGAAAGGTTAAAAACCGACTTGGCGGTTTTTACCCCTTCGGCCACCATGCGCATGGAGGCCAGAATCTCATCAATGGTCATGCCTTCCCCGAGTTTCTTGCCCACCGTGTAGTTCCGGCTCAGGCTGCCGGTGCAGGTCAGAATCAGGTCCCCGATGCCGGCCAGGCCGGAAAAGGTGTGGGGATTGGCGCCCAGGGCCATACCCAGGCGCCGCATCTCGGCCAGCCCCCGGGTGATCATGGCGGCCCGGGCGCTCAAGCCCAGGCCCAGGCCGTCGCAAACACCCGAGGCAATGGCAATGACATTCTTGACCGCGCCGCCGAGTTCCACGCCTACGGGATCGTCGTTGGTGTAGACCCGGAACAGGGGCGCGGCAAACACCTGCTGCAGGAACAGGGCCGTTTCCATGCTGGTGGAGGCCACGGCCACCACCGTGGGCAGGTTGGCCGCCACTTCACGGGCGAAGCTGGGACCCGACAGCACGGCGATCTTTTCAGCGGGCGTGTCGGGAAGCACCTCGGCCAGGACCCCGGTCATGGTGAGATAGGTCTTGTTCTCAATGCCTTTGGAGGCGGTCACCACAATGGTACGGCCGTCCAGGTGATTCGCCGCCCGGGCCGCCACCTCCCGGGTCAGGTGAGAAGGCACCACCATGACAACGATGTCCCTGTCAGCCACCACGGCCTCAAGATCATTGGACACGGAAATCCCATCGGCCAGTTGAAGGCCGGGCAGGTAGATCGTGTTTTCCCGGTCCTTTTCAATCTGTTCGCACAACTCCGGCTCATAGGCCCAGAGCATGGGGAAAAGCCCCTTGGATGCCAGCAGATGGGCAATGGCCGTGCCCCAGCTGCCCGCGCCCACAACGGCGATTCGAAGATCCGTCCGGGGGCTATTCATGTTCTTCTCCATTGGTCAAAGCCGCGCCCTCATCGTCACTGTCGCCGTTCTCATCGTCCTCTTTTTCCGCCAGACGGGCCGCGCCCGTCACGGTTTCGCCCTCTTCCATGCCGATCAGCCGGACCCCCTGGGTGTTGCGGCTGATCACGGACACGCCGCCCACGGAAATGCGGATCAGCTTGCCCCGGTCGGTCATGATCATCAGTTCGTCATCGTCTTCCACCAGCAGAATGGCCACCACCTTGCCGTTGCGCTTGGTGGTCTTGATGGTGATCACACCCTTGCCGCCCCGGCGGTTGACGGGATACTCGTCGATCTCGGTCCGTTTGCCGTAGCCGTTTTCCGTGATGGTCATCAGGGTGCTGCCGTGGCTTAACACCTCCATGCCCACCACGTGGTCATCCTTTTCCAGGGTCATGCCCTTCACGCCCCTGGCCAGGCGGCCCATGGGCCGCACGTCGGATTCCAAAAACCGCACCGACTTGCCGTTCCTCGACCCCAAAAACACGTTCAATAAACCATCGGTGATGCGGACCGCGATCAGTTCATCGCCGTCGGCCAGCCCCAGGGCAATCAGCCCGCCGGAACGGGGCCGGCTGTATTCCATGATGTCGGTCTTTTTCACCATGCCGTTGCGGGTGGCCATGAGGACAAAGAGCCCCGGCGAAAATTCCGGCACGCTGAGCACCGTGGCCAGGTCCTCGCCCTCGTTGAAGTTGAGCAGGTTCACGATGGCCGTGCCCCGGCTGGCCCGGCCGGCCTGGGGAATCTCGTACACCTTGCGCCAGAACACCCGGCCCCGGTTGGTAAAAAACAGGAAGGTGTCGTGGGAGGAGGCCACAAACAGGCGGTCCACAAAATCGTCTTCCCGTGTTCCCATGGCGGTCTTGCCCCGTCCGCCCCGGTGCTGCTTGCGATAGAGGGTGATGGGGTTGCGCTTGATGTAGCCGGCCCGGGACACGGTGACCACCATCTCCTCTTTGGCGATCATGTCCTCCAGCAGGATCTCCTTTTTCTGGCCCATGATCTGGGTGCGCCGTTCGTCGCCGAATTCGGCCTTGAGATCGGCCAGCTCCTGTTTCACCAGGTCCAGAACGATGCGCTCGCTGCCCAGAATCTCGTTGAACCAGGCGATCTGCTTTAAGGTCTCTTTGTATTCCTCGAGAATCTTTTCCCGCTCCAGGCCGGTGAGCTTCTGCAGGCGCATATCCAGAATGGCCTGGGCCTGAATCTGGGTCAGGCCGAATTGTTCCATCAGGCCGGTACGGGCCTCGGCAGGGGACGCGGACCGGCGAATCAGGGCCACCACCTCGTCCAGGTTGTCTAAGGCGATCTTCAGGCCCTCTAAAATATGGGCCCGCTCCTCGGCTTTTCTCAGGTCGAACCGGGTCCGCCGGACAATGATCTCCTTGCGGTGAAGGATAAAATACTCAAGAATTTCCTTTAATGTCAGCAGCTCGGGCCGGTTGTTCACCACGGCCAGCATGTTGATGCCGAAGGTGTTTTCCAGCTGGGTGTGCTTGTAGAGCTGGTTGATCACCACGTCGGCAAACTGGTTTTTCTTCAAACCGATGGCAATGCGCATGCCCTCTTTGTCCGACTCGTCCCGAACGTACCGGATACCGTCGATGACCTTGTCCTTGACCAGTTCCGCGATTTTTTCGATCAGCCGGGCCTTGTTCACCTGGTAGGGCAGCTCATCGATCACAATGGTTTCATCCTGATCGTCCTTCCCCTTTTCCACGAACACCCGGCCACGGACCCGAATCTTGCCCCTGCCCGTGGCATAAGCCTCGGCAATGCCGTCGGTGCCGTGAATGATGCCGCTGGTGGGAAAATCCGGGCCCGGAACGTACTGCATCAGGGCTTCCACGGACATATCGGGATTGTCGATCAGGGCCGTGAGGGCGTCGGCCACCTCGGAAAGGTTGTGGGGCGGAATGTTGGTGGCCATGCCGACGGCAATACCGGAAGATCCGTTGATCAGCAGGGCCGGCAGCCGGGAGGGCAGCACCAGGGGCTCGGAAAGGCTCTCGTCGTAGTTGAGACCTGAATCCACGGTCTCCTTGTCGATGTCTTCCAGCATCAGGTGGGCCAGCTTCTGCATGCGGACTTCGGTGTACCGCATGGCCGCCGGCGAGTCGCCGTCCACGGAACCGAAGTTGCCCTGGCCGTCCACCAGCATGTACCGCATGGAAAAATCCTGGGCCATGCGCACAATGGCGTCATATACCGCGGTATCGCCGTGGGGATGATACTTGCCGATCACATCGCCGACCACGCGGGCCGATTTCTTGTAGGGCTTGTTCCAGTCGTTCTTCAGTTCATGCATGGCAAAAAGGATGCGGCGATGCACCGGCTTGAGCCCGTCCCGCACATCGGGCAGGGCGCGGCCGATGATCACGCTCATGGCGTAATCCAGGTAGGATTTGCGCATCTCTTTTTCGATGCTTACTTCTTCGTGGCGAACAGCGGTCTCTTCCATTGGTGTGTTACCTTTTTAAAACCATTCCCTTGATACCGGTATTGTACAGCCGTCCCGCACGGCGCGGGCCTGTGCCGCCTATCTGGCGATAAACCCGCCGGCGGCCAGCAGCAGCATGAACTCGTAGGTAAACACCGCCGTGTAATTGCCCATGAAGTGAAACACGATACCGCCGCCGATAATGGCCGGCACGCCGAACACCACCATTGTTCCCAGCAGTCTTGCAATACTCATCTTCGTTACTCCTTGTTCATAAAACTGTAATGTTGACTATTTTCTTTCAATCACCATGGCCATGCCCATGCCGCCGCCGATGCACATGGAAATCAGGCCGGTGGTGTATCCCTTTCGCTTCATGTGGTGCAGGGCCGTCACGGTCTGGCGGGCCCCGGTGCAGCCGATGGGATGGCCCAGGGAGATGCCGGAACCCAGTTCGTTGGGTTTTTCCGTGTCAATGCCCAGCTCCCGCATGCATCCGATGGCCTGGGAGGCAAAGGCCTCGTTGAGTTCGATCATCTCCATGTCGGCCATGGTCATGCCCGTGCTTTTCATCACCTTTCTCACCGCCGGCACCGGCCCCAGCCCCATGTAGGCCGGATCCAGGCCGCCCGCGGCAAACCCTTTAATGGAAACCGACGCGTCCAGGCCCAGTTCCTTTGCCTTGTCCTCGCTCATCAGGATCACGGCGGCGGCGGCATCGTTGATGCCGGACGCATTGCCCGCGGTCACGGTGCCGTCCTTGGCAAACACCGGCTTTAAACCGGACATCTTGGCCATGTCGGTGTCCATGGGCCGTTCGTCGGTGTCAAACACCACGTCCCCCTTGCGCGAGGGCATCACCACCGGCACGATCTCCTGGGCGAAAATGCCGTCGGTGATGGCTTTTCTGGCCCGGTTGTGGCTCAGCACGCCCAGCTCGTCCTGCTCCTTGCGGCCGATATCGTAGAGCCGGGCGATGTTTTCCGCGGTGACACCCATGTGGTAGCCGTAAAAAATCTCGTACAGGCCGTCAAACACCATCAGGTCGTATACTTCGCCCACGCCGGTAAGCTCCATGCGGTGGCCCCACCGGGCCTTGGGAAGGGCCATGGGCGCCATGCTCATGTTCTCCTGGCCACCGGCCACCACCACGTCGGCCTGGCCCGTCAGAATGGCCGAAGCACCCAGGGCCACGGCCTTGAGGCCGGACCCGCAGATCTTGTTCACGGTCATGGCCGGGGTCTCCTTGGGCAGGCCGGCCCGGATCATGGCCTGCCGGCCCGTGTTCTGACCCTGGCCCGCCTGCAGGACGTTGCCCATGATCACCTCATCGATCACCACCGGCACGGCCCCTTCTTCCCAGTCGTAGGCCTTGTTCTCCAGCTCGATACGGCCCTGGTCCCTGAGCCGGTCCGGCGCCGCTCCGGTCATCAGGTCGCTGACAACGGGCCGCAGGCCCGCTTTTTTCAGAACGCCCCGCATCACCACGGCCCCCAGGTCCACCACGGGCACTGTCTTGAGGGAGCCGCCGAAAGAACCGATGGCGGTGCGCACGCCTTCCACGATCACTACTTTTCTCATGCCTTACTCCTTGTTTAGTTTCCATCCATAAATGGCCTTTTTCCGCAATCTCTGTGTCAAACTGCGGGCTTCCTTGTGCGGCGTACAACAGTACGCCTCCGCGTCAGCCCTTGTTTTCCTTGATCTTGCGAAAAAATTCTCATTTTTGGATTGGAAACACCACATGGTGCCATCCATGTTACATGGATGGACACTTGTTTATATCCGCTGTTACTTTGATAAACAGTTCATCCAGCTGTTTTTTGTCCGCCGGAGACGGGGCATCGGTCAGGGCGCAGGCCGCTTTCTGGGTCTTGGGAAACGCGATCACCTCGCGAATGGAGGACTCGCCGCACAGAAGCATCACCAGCCGGTCAAATCCAAAGGCCATGCCGCCGTGGGGCGGGGCACCGGAATCCAGGGCGTCGAGCAGAAAGCCGAACTTGGCCGTGTAGTCTTCCGGGGCCATGCCCAGGGCCTCAAACATCCTTTCCTGCACCTGCCGGTTGTGAATACGAATGCTGCCGCCGCCGATCTCGGTGCCGTTCAACACCAGGTCGTAGGCCCGGGACCGCACCGCCTCGGGGTTGGTTTCCAGATTTTCCATGTTTGCATCGTGGGGCGCGGTAAAGGGATGGTGCTTGGCCTGGTAGCGCTTTTCGGTTTCATCGTATTCGAAAAAGGGGAAATCCGTGACCCACAGAAAACATTTTGTGTTTTTGTCCACCAGTCCCAGCCGCTCGCCGATACGGTTTCTCAGGTTGCCCAGGCTGTCGTTGACAATGGACGCGGCATCGGCGCCGAAAAAGACCAGGTCGCCGGTCTCCATGTTCAGCCGCCGGGTCATGGCCGCCTTCTCCTCGTCGGTGAAGAACTTGGCAATGGGGGACTGCCACCCGTCCTCTCTGACCTTGACCCAGGCCAGGCCCCGGGCCCTGTAGACGGCCACGAACGCGGTGTAGTCGTCCAGCTCCTTGCGGGTAAACTCGGCGCACCCCTTGGCGTTTAAGGCCTTGACAATGCCGCCGTTCTTCACCGCGCCGGAAAAGACCTGGAATCCGCACTCAGCCGCGATATCGGTGATATCCACCAGTTTCATGTCAAACCGCAGGTCGGGCTTGTCCAATCCATAGTCGGCCATGGCCTGGTCGTAGGTCATGCGGGGAAAAGGCAGATCCACGGTTTCACCGGTGACCTGACGGACCACGTTGGCGACCAGCCCTTCGCCGATGGACATGACATCCTCCTCACCCACAAAGGACATCTCCAGGTCGATCTGGGTGAACTCGGGCTGGCGGTCGGCCCGCAGGTCTTCATCCCGGAAGCACCGGACAATCTGGTAATACCGGTCAAACCCGGCCACCATCAGCATCTGCTTGAAAAGCTGGGGCGACTGGGGAAGGGCGTAAAAAGTGCCGGGATTGACCCGGCTGGGCACCAGGTAGTCCCTGGCCCCTTCCGGGGTGTTGCGGGTAAGAAACGGGGTCTCAATGTCCAAAAAACCCCGGCTGTTGAGATACTCCCGGGCCGCCATACCGGCCCGGTGACGGGCCAGAAGATTTTTCTGCATGGCCGGCCGGCGCAGGTCCACAAACCGGTGCTTGAGCCGGATCGATTCGGACACGTCGATCCGGTCCTCGATCATAAAAGGCGGTGTCTTGGCCGTGTTTAAAATGGCCAGCTCGCTGGCCGCCACCTCGATCTCTCCGGTGGTCAGTTTGGGGTTGACCATGTCGTCGGGCCGCCTTTCCACCTTGCCCTTTACGCAGATCACGTATTCGTTGCGAATGTCGTGGGCCTTGGCGTGCACCGCCGGCTCCCGGTCCGGATTGAACACCACCTGGGTGATGCCCTCGCGATCCCGCAGGTCTACAAAAATAACCCCGCCATGATCCCGGCGACGCTGCACCCAGCCGGCCAGCACCACCTCGGTGCCCGCGGACGCCGCGGAAAGCGCGTTGCAGGTGTGGGTCCGTCTCATATTTCCCAGGGTGTCAACCACTTGCTTTAGTTCTCCTGTCTGTTGCCCATCATCGTTATCAGCGCGCCGGGCACGTCCCCAAGGGGAATCTCCTGCTGCGCCTTTGTCTTCATGTCTCTTAAAATCAGGCGGCCGGTTTCCATCTCGGCGTCGCCCGCGATCAGCACATGGGAGGCGTTCCACTTGTCGGCGGTTTTCATCTGGCTTTTCAGGCCCCGCTCCTCCAGGCTCATTTCAACTTCAAATCCCCGGCGGTTGAGCGCGCACATCCACCCGAAGGCCCTGCGCCGGGCCGCCTCGCCCAGGGCCGCGATAAAAAGCCGGGGGTGGGCGGCATCGGACACGGTTTCCTCCATTGCCACCAGTTCCACCAGCCGCTCCAGGCCCACGGCAAACCCAACGGCCGGCTGGTCCGGCCCGCCCAGCAGCTTCACCAGTTCATCGTACCGGCCCCCGCCGGCAATGGCGCTCTGGGCCCCCAGCCGGTCGGTCTGAATTTCAAACGTGGTGCGGGTGTAGTAGTCAAGGCCCCTGACCAGGCGCTTGTCGATGTCAAACCCCACGCCCAGGTCCGTCAGAAGGCCAGTGACTTCGTTAAAATGGGCCGCGCAGCCGGGGCAGAGGAAATCGGTGATCTGCGGGGCCTCGGCCGATACCCGGCGGCACCGGTCCACCTTGCAGTCCAGCACCCGCAACGGATTGCGGTCAATGCGCCGGGTGCAGTCCTCGCACAGGTCGGCCTTTCGGCCTTCCAAAAAAGAGAGCAGCCGCTGTTTGAAGGCCGGCCGGCACTGGGCGCACCCCAGGGAGTTGATATGCACCCGGGTGTCTTTCAGGCCAAGGGCTGAGAACAGGGTCATCAGCATGAAGATCAACTGGGCGTCCATGTAGGGCGCGGCCACGCCAAAGGCCTCGGCATTGATCTGGTGAAACTGCCGGTACCGGCCCTTCTGGGGCCGTTCCCGCCGGAACATGGGGCCGATGGTGTAGAGCTTGGCCACCGGTGTGTCGGCATAAAGCTTGTGCTGAATATAGGCCCGCACCACCGAGGCGGTGGCTTCCGGCCGCAATGTTACCAGATCGCCGCCCCGGTCCTCGAAGGTGTACATCTCTTTTTCAACAATATCGGTATCTTCTCCGATACTTCGCTTGAACAGCTCGGTGCGTTCCATCACCGGGGGCCGAATCTCGGAAAAACCAAAGGCGCCAAAAGTGCCGGCCGCCAGGGTCTCGATGCGCCGCCACCGGTCCGCCTCGCCGGGCAGAATATCCTTGAATCCTTTAATTAACTGTAACATTTATATTTTTTAACGCTTTCGATGAGTGTCAGGGTGCTCTCGCATCCCTTTTTATGAATCAGGTTAATGTATATGGCAGGCCCACTTTAGTCAACAGTTTATATTATATATGGCGACGCCGTAAAACCCCAATTTCTGTGTTGCGCCGCACCCCTCGTCACTGCGGCGTACGACCAGTACGCCTCATTCCTCTGGGCTTGTGCGCCTTGAACTTGACCCGGACATTTCATGAAATTTTTCGGCGTGAGTGAATATTCATATCAAACACAGTCTGTTGCAACAAAATTCAGGCTTTTTTGCAAAACACAAACTGTCATGAGCGGGGTGAGGCTTTTTTCGCCAATTTGTATGTCGAAAATTTCACCCTTCGGGCGAGTCACCTTGGCCGCATCTGCTGTGTTGCAGGCCGCTTGCGGTAGATTGACTACAGCTTCGCGTCCTGCGCCTTGCATCTGCGACCAAATCAACTCGTGAAATATCCGGGTTAGGGTTTTACGGCGCCGCCACAGCTTTGGCTTTTCGGCTTTTATTTAGAACAAAATAGAATGGTTATCTATCAACTGGGAATGACATTGAGTGGAGTGGATGCTCTCGCCCCGGATAGTGCTTCCCATCACCACAATATTCTGTTATAATTCTAAATCTATGAAAAAAGAGATCCTTTCAAGACTCAAGGTGTGGCAGGGGGATATCACTACCCTGGAAGTGGATGCCATTGTCAATGCCGCAAACAAGACCCTGCTGGGCGGGGGCGGCGTGGACGGGGCCATTCACCGGGCCGCGGGCCCTGAGCTGCTGGCCGAGTGCAAAACCCTGGGCGGATGCGATACCGGCCAGGCTAAAATCACCGGGGGCTACCGGCTGCCGGCAAAATTCGTGATCCACACCGTGGGCCCGGTTTACAGCCGGTCCAACCCCAATGTGGCAAGGCTTCTGGCAGACTGTTACACCAACAGCCTGAAACTGGCAAAAGACCAGGGCCTGGCCTCGGTCGCCTTTCCGGCCGTCAGTTGCGGGGTTTACGGCTACCCCATGAAGGATGCCTGCAAGATTGCGGTGGACACGGTGTGCGATTTTCTTGAGACCGACCGGACCATCAAACAGGTAATTTTCGCGCTTTTTTCCGACGACGCGGTCAGGGTGTATGAGGCATATCTGACAGGCCTTGCATAATTTTTATCACAACGAACCGTAATGGTGGGAAAAAGATAGTTGACAAACAGCGGTTCCATCATTAGGTTACGAGAACGGTAATAGCAACAGCTCTGTTAAAGCAGACAAACCGCCGGGAACATACCGGCTTTTACGGCATCGGGATCCGGTGCCAGAAGGAGGTTTCTCATGAGTGGAATTGAAATCACGCCTGCGGCCCAGGAGCAGATCCTGGACTACTTCAAGGGCAGGGATGTAAAACCCATACGGATCTTTTTAAACGAAGGCGGGTGAGGCGGCCCATCCTTTGCAATGGCTCTGGATGAGCCAAAAGATTCGGATACGGTTCACAAAGTGGATGGCCTGCAGTTCATCATGGACAGCGCTTTTTTGGAAAAGGCCCAGCCGGTAAAGGTTGATTTCAACCAGTTCGGTTTTGCCATCTCCTCGGCCATTGAGCTGTCCAAAAGCGGCGGCTGCGGCGGTTCGTGCAGCAGCGGCTCCTGCGGCTAAACCACATCATAAAATATTCGGGGACTTCCCCCGGCAACATGTAAGACCCGCCGTCATGCTCCGGCATGCGGCGGGTCTTTTGCGTTCACGCGGCCCTCTGTCCGGTTGACCGCTGTCCGCCTTCATGATAGGAAAAAGCTGACACACCGGTATCAACATCAAGGCACCGAAGGAGCAGGCATGGCGGATATCACTTACACCCTGGACAACGAAGTGGCGGTTGTTTTGTTAAACACCGGCGAAAACCGGTTCAACCTCGACTTTGTCGGCACCTTTCTGTCGGTGATTGACGAGATCGAAGCCACAACCGATGCCCGCACCCTGGTGGTCACCTCTGCTGATGAAAAAATCTTTTCCAACGGCATCGACCTGGACTGGCTGTCCGGCCTGATCCAGGCCGGTAAAACCGACGAGGTAAAACAGTTTCTATGCCGGCAGAACGACATGTTCAAGCGGGTGGCCACCTGCCCCATGATCACCATTGCCGCCATTTCCGGCCACGCCTTTGCCGGCGGCGCCATTTTCGCCTGCGCCTTTGACTTTCGGGTGATGCGGTCCGACCGGGGATTTTTCTGTTTTCCCGAGGTGGACCTGGGCATTCCCTTTCTGCCCGGTATGCTGGAACTGCTCAAGTCCGCCATTCCCCTTTACAAAATGAATGAAATGCAGTACCTGGGCCTGCGCATGACGGCCGAAGAGTGCGAAAAACATCACATTGTCACCAGGGCCTGCCACAAAGACGATCTGATGAACGAGGCCATGGCCTTTGCAAAAAAATTCAACAAGGACCGCAAAACCATCGGCGAGATGAAACGCCGCATGAACCGGAATATTGTGGCCGCCATGGACAACGAAGACCGTGAGTATATCGAAAGAGGGCGCCTGGTTTGACAGGCGCGGCTTTAATCCTGTCCGTATCCACAAATTAGGAGGCAACCATGGAACACCTGATGGAGATCATCAAAAACCGGCGCAGCATTCGCCATTTTGAAGCAACACCGCTTTCCGATGAAATGGTCAACACCCTGCTGGAGTCGATAAAATGGGCACCCTCCTGGGCCAACACCCAGTGCTGGGAGGTGGTGGTGGTCAAGGATCAGGGGATAAAAGACCGGCTGGCCGAGGCCGTGTACAAGGGCAACCCGGCCGCAAAGTCGATCACCGCGGCGCCGGCGGTGTTTGTGCTGTGCGCAAAGCTGCAAAGCTCGGGCTACTACAAGGGCCAGGTCACCACCAAGTTCGGCGACTGGTTCATGTTTGACATGGGCATCGCCTGCCAGAACCTCTGCCTGTGCGGCCATGCCATGGGCCTGGGCAGCGTGGTGGTGGGCCTGTTCGACCACGACAAAACCCGGGCCATCCTGAACGTGCCCGAAGGATACGAAGTGGTCTGCATGGTGCCCATGGGCCATCCGGCCAAATCCTCGTCCGCGCCCAAACGCAGGGAGATTAGCGAGTTCACTCATAACGACACGTTCTGACAGGCGGACAAGACCCCGTCAATTCCTTGTCATCGAAATCGGCATCGGGAGTGAAATCGAATTGAGAACTCCCTCTCCCTCTGGGAGAGGGCCGGGGTGAGGGGTTCGAACCGATACCGATTCAATAAATAATGGAAACCTCCTTTCTCACCATCGCGGCCCTCTCCTTTACCGTGGCCCTTACCGGCGCCATGGCGCCGGGACCGCTTTTGACCTACACCATCATCCAGTCCGCGCAAAGCCGGCGGGGCTACCTGATGGGCCTCTGGATCATTGCCGGCCATGCCGCCATTGAGGCGGCCATCATCGTGCTGCTGATGGCCGGCTTCTCCTTTGTGCTCAACAGCCCGCCGGCCGTAAGAATCATCGGCGTGGCCGGCGGCGCCATGCTGGTGTGGTTCGGCGTCTCCGTGATTCGCGACATTTATCGCCGCCACCGGCCCAGGGCACTGAACGGCAAAGCAAGTGAAGTCGCGACCGCTCTTGAAGCAAAAACCTCCCTGCGCCGGCGGCTGTTGAAAAACCCGGTGTCCGGCGGGGCACTGGTCTCCATGGCCAACCCCTACTGGTGGGTCTGGTGGGCCACCATCGGGCTGGCCTTCATGACCGAATTTGAAATCTCCTTTGCCAACCCGGCCGGGTTTGCCGCCTTTTTTCTGGGCCACGAGGCCGGAGACCTGGCCTGGTACCTGGTGGTCTCCACCCTCGCCTTCTGGGGCGTTCAGAAGCTCAATCCCAAAGTTTATGCCGCCATGCTCACCTGCTGCGGCCTTTTCATGGTGGGGTTCGGGATATACCTGGGCGTGTCGCCATTCATCTGACATCCAAATCGAAATCGGGATCGGGATCGGGATCGGGATCGATATCGTATTTTATTTCCTGCGATGCTCTCAAAGATTATTCTTTCTCTTTTTATTTATCCGTGTACTTTTCTTGCCGCCAAGAAAAGTACCAAAAGAACCGCGCCCTGCAGCTTGGCCTTCGGCTTCCCTCGCGCAAACGCTTTTTTCGGCGCGGGCAGGAACTCGCCCGCTTCGCGGTGCTCAAACAGCCTGCCCGCTGCTTCCGAAAAAACCGTTTGCACTCGGCTGCGCTGCAATGGGCGGAGGGGTACCGTTGATGTTTCGACGGGGCCAATCCGTTTTTCCTGCTGGATGTCCCGCGCCTTGCATCTGCACCCAAATCGACCCGGCAGGCGGCTGCGTCAGCTCCAGTCTGTTTTTCCTCTAACCCTGAAACTGTCAGGGGCGAAACCAGCCGCCTTTGATGATACGTTATAATGTACAATCAATTCATTCCCAAAATCCGCGATTATTCTATGTTTGGTGAAGAAAAGTATTGAAAAACCTCGTTGATTCAGGTAGATATAGTGTTGAGAGACACAAAAAAACCTTAACCAACGAGGTGAAGAAATGAT
>JAXHVI010000252.1:0-23015 GCA_034189195.1 Thermodesulfobacteriota bacterium
CGGCCATGCCCAACCTGCTGCGCCTCATTTCCGGCAGATTTCAGACTGCCGGTGCGGCAGACGGCCATGCCGACCTGATGATGGAGACCTGCATTGACGATATGACCCCCGAAATCTGGGGCCATGTCATGGAACGGCTTTTTGAAGCCGGGGCCAGGGATGTCTATCTTGTGCCGGTGCACATGAAAAAGAACCGGCCCGGTGTTCTGCTCTGTGTACTGTGCGACAAGGCCCAACGCGAGGCCCTGGCCGCCTGCATCCTGTCTGAAACCACCTCCATCGGCGTGCGCTACTACCCGGTGGAGCGCATCATGCTGGCCCGCCGGCCGGTCACGGTGAAAACGGCCCTTGGCCCGGTCCAGGCCAAGGCCGTCACCCTGCCGGACGGCAGCATCCGCATCGCCCCGGAGTATGAAGCCTGCCGTAAGATCGCCCTGGAACGCAAGGTTTCAATCCTGGAGGTTTACCGGGCGACTGCGGATGGCCCGGTAGTTTAGGCGGCCCTCCTGTGCGGACCCGCATGCCGGGTGTTGTGGGTGCCGGGGCGGCGCCTTACCATCTGCCGGAAGTGTCCGGGAAAATTTTAACTTTTACATTCGGGCTTGACATTTTTCAATCAATCCCCATTGTTATTTATCTACTACAGCGATATCCATTTAAACTGAGAAAAAGGCAAGGAGAGGCAGGCATGACAAACAAGGAGACCCACTCGTTTAAAACCGAAGTTCAGCAGCTTTTAAACCTGATCATCAATTCCCTGTATTCCAACCGGGAAATTTTTCTGCGCGAGCTGATTTCAAACGCGTCGGACGCCATTGACAAGCTGCGGTTTGCCGCGCAGACCGACCCCGATATTCTGGGAGATGACACGGAGTTTAAAATAAAGATCACGGCCGACAAGGAGAAGCGCACCATTGAGGTGGCGGACAACGGCATCGGCATGACCCGGGAAGAGGTGATCGAGAACATAGGCACCATTGCCCGGAGCGGCACGGCATCGTTCCTGGCGGCCCTGGAGCAGTCGAAAAAAGAGGGCCAGCTGTCGCCTGAGCTGATCGGCCAGTTTGGCGTGGGGTTTTACAGCGCCTTTATCGTGGCCGACAGGGTGACCCTGATCACGAAGGCCGCCGGAGCGGATACGGCGGTCTGCTGGGAGTCTGCCGGTGACGGGGCCTATACCATCGAAGACACGGAAAAGGCCGACCGGGGCACTCGCGTGATCCTGCACCTGCGGGAAAACAAGTCGGAAGAAGAAGACGATTTTGAGGATTTTACCGAGGAGTACACCATTCGTCATATCGTGCGCAAGCACTCCGATTTTGTGGCCTATCCCATTGTGATGGACGTGGAGCGGGAAGAACCGGTGCCTGAGGCCGAGGCCATTCTGGACAAGGACGGCAAGCCGGTGGAGGGCCAGACCCGCAAGGTCATAAAAGAGGAGACCCTGAACTCCATGAAGGCCATCTGGCTCAGGGACAGGAACGAGGTCACCGAAGAGGAGCATAACGAGTTTTACCGCCATCTGAGCCACGACTGGAACCCGCCCCTGGCCCACCTTCACCTGAAGATGGAGGGGGTGATCGAGTACACGGCCCTGCTCTATGTGCCGTCCAAGGCCCCGTTTGAGCTGTTCCGGCCTGAGCGCAGGCACGGCATCTCCCTCTACTGCAAGCGGGTGTTTATCATGGACGACTGCAAGGATCTGTTCCCCGAATACCTGCGGTTTATCAAGGGAGTGGTGGACGCCCCGGACCTGAACCTCAACGTGAGCCGGGAAATTTTGCAGCAGGACGCGGTGGTGCGCAACATCCGGAAAAATCTGACCAAACGGGTGCTTAATCTGTTTGCTGAAATGGGGGCGGAAAAGTATGACGCCTTTTATGATGAACTGGGGCAGGTACTCAAGGAGGGCGTTTACACCGATATTGAGAACCGGGAAAAGCTGGCCGACCTGCTGCGCTACCGCACCACCAAGTCCGGGGAAAAACGGATCAGCCTGAAGGATTACGTGGCCGGCATGAAGGCCGACCAGCAGGAGATATATTATATCACCGGCGATGACCTGGCCTCGCTGATGAACCACCCCCATCTGGAGCGGCTTAAGGAAAAGGGGTATGAAGTGCTTTTGATGGCCGATCCGGTGGATGAGTGGGTGGTCCAGTCCTTGACCGAGTATGAGGGCAAAAAACTCAAGAGTGCGGAAAAGGGCGACCTGAATTTAGACAAGGTGGATGAGGCCCAAAAGGGTGAATACGAAAAGCTTTTGTCCCACATGAAAACCGTGCTGGAGGCCAAAGTCAAGGATGTCAAGCCCTCCACCCGGCTCAAGGAGTCGCCGGCCTGCCTTTCCGGCGACACTTATGACATGAGCGCCTACATGGAAAAGATACTGAAGGCGTCGGGGCGGAAGATGCCGGAAACCAAAAGGGTGCTGGAGCTGAACCTGGAACACCCGGCAGTGGCCAGAATCAAGGCCCTGTTTGAAACAGACAAGGAAAGCGGGCAGCTCACTGATTACATAAACCTTATGTATGATATCGCCCTGATCGGCGAAGGGGGCCGCATTGACAACCCGTCGCGGTTTTCCAGGATCGTGGGGGATCTGATGGCCTCATAGCCCGAAAGTTTTACCCGTCGGGCGAGCCGCCCTGGCCGCACATGCTGCGTTGTGGGACATTCACGGATATACGGCAGGGGCGGACCTTGTGTTCGCCCGTGGCACCCCTTAACGGAAAATCGTCTGCCAGGACGGGCGGCACCGGATCCATGCCCATGCTCCAGAATTCTTATTTTCTTCTATAGTTCTATGCTCCCAAAGCCGGGGCCGCCGGCCGTGGGCGCCGGGGTATGGCTGGCGCAACCCCTTAATATCCTTGACACTGACAGGGAGTTCCGGTAGGCTCTTGTCAATTTTTGAGTGTTGTTTCGGCAGGGCTCGCCCGAATAGTACATGCCATATTCGGGTCCACCTGTCCCGACCGATCAACCATTATACCCAATGTCCATCCATTTAACATGGATGACACCATGGAGCGTTTCCAATCCGGTCCCGCCATGGCGGGATTTCGCAAGATCAAGGAAAACAAGGGCTGACTGAAGGCGTACTGTTGTACGCCGCACAAGGAAGCCCGCAGTTTGACGCAGGGATTGCGAAAAAAAAGCCATTTATGGATGGAAACCACCTACACATCGGAGACATTTATTATGGCCGCCAAGCTTGATATCGTCAGCATGCTGCTGAACGCGGGACTCATGGTCCAGTTCGTTCTGCTGCTGCTGCTCTTTTTTTCCGTCACCTCCTGGACGATCATTTTTATCAAGTACATCTATATTCGCCACGCATTGCGGCAATCCCTGGAGTTTTCCGAATATTTCTGGAAAAAAAGGGATTTTTCCGAGGCCTTTGCCAAGGCCAAGAATCTTGATTCCTCGCCTGTGGCCCAGGTATTCCGGGCCGGGTACAGCGAGTTCAAAAGGTTCAGCACTCCGTCTACCCGCACCGGGTCCGGCGAATCGGAAAACAACTTTGACGTGCCGGTGATCAAGAGCATTGAGCGGGCCCTGTCCCGGGGCATCACCGCGGAAACGGCCAAGCTCAACCGGCTGGTGCCCTTTCTGGCCACCACGGGCAACACCACCCCCTTTATCGGCCTGTTCGGCACGGTGTGGGGCATCATGAACTCGTTTCACGGCATCGGCGAGCGGGGCGCCGCCAGCCTGGCCGTGGTGGCGCCGGGCATCTCCGAGGCCCTGGTGGCCACGGCGGCCGGGCTGGCCGCGGCCATTCCCGCGGTGGTGGCCTATAACTACTTCATCGGCAAGATTCGGGTGATTGATTCGGAGATGCGCAACTTTGCCTCCGATTTTCTCAACATCATCGAGCGCCAGGTCCATATCGCGGCCCAGGCCAGGGGAGAGAAAAAATGATGGCAGGCGGTGAACAGGACCGGCTGATGTCGGACATCAACGTGACCCCCTTTGTGGATGTCATGCTGGTGCTGCTGATCATCTTCATGGTCACCGCGCCCATGATGGTGCACGGCGTGGACGTGGCCCTTCCCGAAACATCTTCGTCCCCGGTGATGGTGGATGAGGAGGAGCGGCTGATCATCTCCGTGGACCGGCAGCAGAAGATATATATCAATGACATGCAGGTGGAGTTCTCGTTTTTAAGTGAAAAGCTGGCCGCCATCATGGAAAACCGCCGGGACCGGCAGGTGTTTCTAAAAGGGGACCGGGAAAATTCCTATGGCTACATGATGGCGGTCATGGCGGAAATCAAGGACGCGGGCGTGGAGAAGTTGGGCATGCTGACCCAGCCCCTGGAGGAGGAAAAGCGGCGGTGATGCCGACCTTTTCATCAATGGGCGACGCTGGAGTTTTCGAATAATGGCCGTTTCCCTTCATGCATCCCTTCTGGACGACCGGCATACCGGTGCCGGCTCATTTGCCGCCTGGATGTCGCTCTCCTTTGGATTTCACCTGCTGGTGCTGGTGCTGCTGGTGATTTCGGGAGGCTATTCGGGATGCCAGAAACGCTCATTTCCCATGGGCGCCATCAGCGTGGACCTGGTCTCTCTTCCCGGTCCGGCTTCAGGGCCGTCAAAACCGGCGGCCGCTGCAGGCAAGGCAGCCCCGGCCCCGGCCCCGCCGGTCAAGACGAGCAAGATCCCGGCTTATAAAAAGCCGGCGGTGGTGCCCAAACCCAGGGCTGTGGTATCGACAAAAAAGAGCGCCGCGCCGGTCACGGCTTCGCCCAGGACCGCCCCGGCAGCGGCCCCGGCAGCGGAAGATACGGGTGATGCCGAACTGGCCAAAACCCTTGCCGCGCTTGAACAAAAAGTGAGCCAGACCCAACAGAGCGTCAATATTTCCGGTGAAAACGACACGCCGGCCGGTGGCGGCGGCACAGGCGGCGGTGGCGGGAGAGCGGGCAGCGCCCTTGAGATCTATAATGTGGGGATGGGTTTTCAGATTCGACAGAACTGGGTCTGCCCCATGGGCGTGGACGAAAATCTGCAGGCGGTGATCGCCGTTCATATTGCCGCCGACGGCAGCATCATGGACCTGCGGTTTGAAAAGCGGTCGGGCAATGACACCTATGACGAGTCGGCCCGCAAGGCGATTCTCAAGTCCGTGCCCCTGCCGCCCCTGCCCAGGGGGATTGTGCTGCACAAGGTAAATCTTGAGTTTACGCCGAAAGACGCCCGATAATCCGGAGCGGTGAAAGGTTGAAAGAGGAATGGTAAAACGATCCCTGTTTGTTGCGGTTCTGCTGGTCTGCCTGCCGGTCACGCTTTTTGCCCAGTACGATTACGTGCGGATCACCAATCCTTTTTTACACAAGATTCCCATTGCCGTTCCCCTGTTCAAGCCGCTTTCCGGCTCCGAGCCCGAGGTCATGGCCGCACAGGGCGGGGCCGACCTGCTGGCCGACACCCTGGCGTTTACCCGCTGCTTTAACCTGATCAACCGGGCCGTCTTTCTGGAGCGGCCGGACCGGACCGGGGTGACCCTGGCCGACATTGATTGCAAGAACTGGCGCGACATCGGCGCCGAATTTCTGGTCACCGGCGGCGTGACAGTGGCCGGGGGTATCGTGGAGATGGAGCTCCGGCTGTTTGACGTGTTCAAGGAGCGGATGATTCTCGGCAAGAAGTACAAGGGCAAACCCGAAGACCAGCGCAAAATGATCCACCGGTTCTGCGCGGAGGTGATGGAACAGCTTACCGGCACTCCCGGCATCTTTGAAAGCAGAATCGCCTTTGTCTCCACCGGCGACGGCAGCAAGGAGATCTATGCCTGTGAATTTGACGGGTACGACCCGCAACGGATCACGCGCAACAGCAGCATCAATCTTTCCCCGGCCTGGTCATCGGACGGCCGGTGGCTGGCCTACACCTCCTACCGGAAAGGGGGGCCGGATCTCTATATCACGAACCTGACCGAAAACCGGGGGACGGTCTTTTCCAAAGAGGGGATTAACATCGCGCCGTCCTGGGTGCCGGGCCAGTTCATGCTGGCCGCCACACTCTCCTTTGAAGGGGACCAGGAGATTTACCTGCTCACCGGGTCCGGCACCGTTGTCCGGCGGCTGACCCGAAGCTGGGGCATTGATGTCTCCCCCTCCTTTTCGCCGGACGGCAAACGCATGGCCTTTGTATCCGGCCGGGCCGGCAGCCCCCAGATTTTTGTCATGGATATGGCTTCCGGGCGTACGGAAAGGTTGACTTTTGAGGGCGGATACAATACAAATCCCAGTTGGAACCCTGTAAATGACACGATTGCGTACTGCGCCAAGACCGGTGGTGTGTTTAATATTCATGTCATTGATGTGAAAACGGGGACCACGGTGGCCCTGACCGCCGACCAGGGAGATAACGAATCGCCCTCATGGTCGCCGGACGGCAGCCTGATTGCGTTCAGTTCAACGCGGGAGGCCGGGGTTTCCAGGATTTACGTGATGACCGCCGCCGGCACCGATCCAAGGCGGCTGTTGATACTGCCGGGAGAGCAGACAGGCCCGAAATGGTCGCCGGCCGTGGCGGCGGGCAGATAAAAAATTAAACCCAACAGGAGGAACACATGGAAAAGAAACGGTTGTTTGTCATGTTTGTTATGCTGTTTGCCATATGCGGTCTGTTGTTTACCGTGTCTTGTGCAAAACAGAGTGTGCAGTCAGAGGCTGTAGAGTTGGAGACAGACTCCTCCGCTGCTTCTGCCGAAGTGTCTCAAATGACGGCCGAGGAGACGGCCGAAGAGATGGCCGAAGAGATGGCCGAGGCCGAAGCCATTGCCGCTGAAGAGGCCGCGGCCCGTGACGCTTTTGTCAACGAGCACATCCATTTTGATTTTGATAAATCCACCCTGACCCCTGCGGCCCGGGAAATCCTTCGGGCCAAGGCCATGTGGCTTCGGAACAATGTGGACGCATCGGTGGTCATTGAGGGCCATTGCGACGAGCGGGGCACCACCGAATACAACCTGGCTCTGGGTGACCGGCGCGCCAAGGCGGCCAAGGATTTTCTGGTGGACATGGGCATCTCCGCGTCCCGCCTTTCCACCATCAGCTACGGCGAGGAAAGACCCCTGGATCCCGGAAGCAACGAAGCCGCCTGGGCAAAGAACCGCCGCGCCCAGTTTGTGCTCCGCTGAAACCCGTTGTTGCATAAACGGTCCGGATTATGCCCGGATGTTGAAATTACCGTCAGTCGGCCGGCAGGCTGTTTGATTCGGCCTGCCGGCTTTTTTATGTACAGCGCATGCGTCGTCCGCATGCCGTGCGAGGCGGATGGGAGCCTGCCATGCGAATCATCCTTTTTTTTATTTTACCGGTTGTTCTGGGAGGCTGCATTGCCGCCCAGAACAGCACCCTGGTCGATTCCCGCGTCTACCAGCTGGAGCAGGAGCAGTTTGTCGTCAAACGGGACATCGACTACCTGAAAAACAGCGTTGAAAGCAAGGAACAGGCCCTGCGGGCCGATTTTGCCGTGCTGAAGGCCGAGTTCAACGCGTTGCGGGAAGAGGTGCAGTCCCTGCGGGGTGAACTGGAGGCTGCCGTCCATCTTCTGGAAAAACAGAAAGCCGCGGCAACGAACGCTGAAAAAGAACGCCAGGAGCAGATGACGGCCCTGGGTCGCAGCCTGATCGAACGGGTCGCCGCCATTGAACACTACCTGGGCCTGGAGGCGCCGGTACCGGGGGCCGCTGCAGGGGAAGCGGCGGCGGACAGGGCCGAAAGCGCGGCAGAGGGCAACCTGGCGGTTGAGCGGTTATACGAAATGGCCCGCCAGCACTACGAGCAGGGCAACTATGATGCCGCGCGAAAGGGATTTGAAGATCTGATCGCCCGCTTTCCAAAGTCCGACCTTGCCGACAACGCCCGGTTCTGGATCGGGGAGAGCTACTTTCGGGAAAAGTGGTATGAAAAGGCCATTCTCGAGTACCAGAAGGCCATCGATGATTATCCCGGTGGGAACAAGGTGCCCGCGGCTCTCCTGAAACAGGGCATCGCCTTCAGCTTTATCGGCAAGACCGCCGAAGCCCGGGTGGTACTCAACAAACTGGTCAAACAGTTTCCCGGTTCCAGTGACGCGAAAATCGCGGAACAGAAGCTGGCGGAGCTTTGATGATACCCGTTGCCGACCCGGCTGGCGGAATAACCGGACGGACAGGTGTTCATGGTTAAGGTTATCGGCATTGATCCCGGCCTGGCCGACACCGGCATCGGTATTGTAAAAGGGTGTGACGGCCGGGTTTCAGGCTACTCCTTTGGCTGTATTCAGACGTCGAAAAACGACGCTCTGCCATGCCGCCTGCACCGAATCTTTTCAAATGTTCAGGATTTGCTGCGGGATGAAAAGCCGGATGTCATGGTGGTTGAGGATGTCTTTTTCTTGAAACAATATCCGGTTTCCGGCATTGTGCTGGGCGAGGTGACCGGTGTGATCCTCCTGGCCGGGTTCCAGGAAAATGTGAAATCCGTCAAGGTGCCGGTGCGGGAGATCAAACAGGTTATCACCGGCACCGGCAATGCCGGCAAAAAACAGCTGGGTGAAGCGGTGAGCCGGTTTTTGGGCCATGACGGGCCGATTCGCCCGGACCACGCCTCCGACGCCCTGGCCCTGGCCATTATGGGACTGCTCCGTTATGATCGGTTATCTTGAAGGAACTCTGCTGAAAAAAAAGGAAGACCGCATTCTTCTGCTGGCCGGGCCGGTGGGGTATGAGGTACTGTTGCCCGCCGTGGTGATGGCGTCCCTGCAGGGCAAGGGGGAGGGGGATCGACTTTTTTTTCATATTTATCATTACCAGACCGAGCGTCAGCCAAAGCCGGTGCTTATCGGGTTCAATACCGAGGAGGAAAAGGATTTTTTTCATCTGCTGACCACGGTGGAGGCCATTGGCCCCCTCAAGGCGGTGCAGTGCCTGACGCTGCCCATCGGTGAGGTGGCCGAGGCCATTGAGACCGGCAACAGCGCCCTGCTGGGCCGGTTGAAAGGGGTGGGCGGCCGCACGGCCCAGAAGATGATCGCCACGCTCAAGGGCAAGGTGGGCCGCTTTGCCGACGCCGGTCATTTATCAGCGCCGGATGTGCCGGTGACCGGCACCCTGGCGGACCAGACAGTGGAGGTGCTGGTGGGGCAGCTGGGTTATAAACCCAACGAAGCCCGGCTGATGGTGGCCGGGGCACTGAAGCGCAACCCCGACGTTTCCAGCCCGGAAGCGCTGTTTGACGAAATTTTCAAGCACGGACAGGCCCGATGAAAGACAAGATACTTACGTTTTCTTCCGATCTGTCTTCTTCTGTCACCCGGCATGAGACGGACGAGGATACCGGCGACGATCTTTTTTCCCTGCGGCCGTGCGATTTTGAAGATTACGTGGGCCAGGACCGGACCGTGGAGACCCTGCGGATCGCCATCGCGGCCGCCAAGCAGCGGAGTGAGCCCCTGGAGCATGTGCTGTTTCACGGTCCTCCCGGCCTGGGCAAGACCACCCTGGCCCATATTATTGCCGCTGAAATGGGAACCAGCCTTACCATTACTTCGGGCCCGGCCCTGGAAAAGGGCGGGGACCTGATCGGCATGCTGACCCATTTGAAACGCGGCGACATTCTGTTTGTCGATGAGATCCATCGGCTGCCCCGGACCACCGAGGAGTTCCTTTATCCGGCCATGGAAGACTTTGCCGTGGATTTCGTGTTTGACAAGGGCATTCATGCCCGGTGTCACCGGTACCGGCTCAACCAGTTCGTGCTGGTGGGGGCCACCACCCGGGTGGGGCTTCTTTCCGCGCCCCTGCGGGACCGGTTCGGCATTTTCCGTAAATTTGATTTTTATTCGCAGAAAGACCTGGCCCGCATTGTTTCCCGGTCCGCAGCCCTGATGGGGCTGACCATTGATGGAACATGCACGCTGGAGCTGGCCCGACGGTCCCGTGGGACCCCCCGCATCGTCAACCGCCTGTTAAAGCGGGTCCGGGACTACGTACAGGTGCGTCACGGCGGCGTGATCACGGTGTCGGCCATTGACGACGCCCTGGCGCTGGAGGGAGTGGACGAAAAGGGGTTGACCGGCCTGGACCGGTCCTACCTGGAGACTATTATTCAATATTACGGCGGCGGCCCGGTGGGCATTGAGGCCATCGGCGCCACACTGCAGGAGGAGACCGACACGCTGGTCGATGTGGTGGAGCCTTTTCTGCTGGCCGAAGGACTGCTTCAGCGGACCTCTTCCGGCAGGAAGGCGACAGAGGCCGCCTACAGACATCTGGGGGTGCAATGGCGCGAATAAACACGGCGTGGTATCGGGATTTATTGAAAGGCATCGGGCGATTTTTTTGTATGAACATGCCGGCGGCAGTGATGGCGCTGGCGGTGCTGGGCATCTCCGGGACAGGGGCCCGGGCGTTTTCCATTCCCGATCTGGTGGTCTATTCCGAGGAGGACCGGCCCCAGTATGTCATCCTGGTGGAAAAGGCCACCCAGCAGCTTTTTTTGTTTTCCTTTTATAAAAATTCTATTCGCAAGGAAAAGCAGTGGAAGTGCTCCACCGGTGAGAACCATGGACCCAAGCTGGTGATGGGTGACAAGAAGACCCCGGAGGGCATTTATTTTTTCACCCGCAAGTACACAGACAGTGAGCTGGCGCCGATTTACGGCACATTTGCGTTTCCGCTGGACTACCCCAACGTGCTGGATCATGAAGCGGAAAAGAACGGCAGCGCCATCTGGCTTCACGGCACCAACAAAGTGTTGAAGGACAATGATTCCAACGGCTGCGTGGCGCTGGAGAATGGCAGCATTGACGCACTGGCCCCGTATATAGAACTGTATCATACCCCCATCGTGATCGCCCACGAGGTGGTCGAAGCCCCATGGCAGGCCGTTCCCCGTGTGGACAAGGCGGTAGGGGACCTTGTGCGGCAATGGAACGATGCACTGGTTTCCGGCACCTACCACGACTATCTTCGGTTTTATGATCCCCGTTACCTGCCCGACATGGGGTGGTGGAAAAACTGGCGTCGTGTGCGCGACGAGGTGGCCGGGGAACTTCCGGACCTTTACATCGACATGGATTCGCTTCTGGTGGTTCGCTACGACAAAAATTATGTGGCCCTTTTTGACCAGGTTGTTTCAGCCGGCGGCAGCTGGGTGAAAGCAGGCAGAAGAAAATTATTTCTTGAAGATACCACGGACGGGCTGAAGATAATCGGTGATACGTTCCAGGACCCTGGGGTGGAGGCGGGATCTCAGAGTCCCTCCAACCGGCTGGTGACGGCCTGCCGGAGCGTGCATGACGTGGCGGTGACGGAGAAAAGTGTCCGCCGGATGCTGGATCGGTGGCTGTCGGCATGGAGCCGAATGGACATGGACGCTTACGGCACCTTCTATGCCGGGGATTTTGTTTTCGACGGCATGAACAAAAAGGCGTGGCTGGTTTACAAACGAAAATTGAACCGTCAGTATGACTATATCCGCGTGGCCATGAACGACCTGCGGTTTGTGGAACGGTCTCCCGCTACCTGCGTGGTGACTTTTGTTCAGAAATACGCGTCGGACCGGTACAGCGACGTAGGCCTGAAAACCCTGGTTCTGAAAAAGGAGGACGGGCAATGGAGGATTCACCGGGAAACATGGGAAGCGTTGGACCTTCCGCCGACACCGGAAACAGCGGGCTGAGAGAGCAGAACTGGAGCGTCATGTTCGTCAGTGAACACGGGCGGCTGGTTCATGTAAAGCACTTTGTGCGTTACGTGGCCATTGCCGCCGGCGTGGTCATCGCCTCCCTGCTGATCTCCCTGTCTTGCTTTTTGCTGTTTTTAAATGAACGGTCGAAAACCGGAAAATTGTCGGGCGACCTGGCATCCGCCCGGCAGGAGGTGCGGGTGCTGGTAGACAGAAACGATACGCTGCTGGCCCGGATTGCCGCACTGACCGCCACGGCGTTTCCTTCCGGCACACCGGCTGGAGGGGATGCTGCGGCGGGCAACGGCGAAAGCGGCACCGCACCTGAGGGCGCCGCTTCGAAGGCCGCCCCTGTGGCCATCGAGAACCTGCGGGTGGTTCAGACGTCGGATACCCACGCCTCCCGGATCGAGTTTGGTGTAATAAAGGTGGGTGATTCGTCGGAAACGGTTGCCGGCCGGGTGTTTGTGGTGCTCGAAGGTGAGAGCGGCGCGGGCCCCAGGACGGTTGTGGCCCCTGTCGTGGCCCTGAATGACGGCGTACCGGCCCAGCCCGGCAGGGGCCAGTATTTTTTAATTGCCCGATTCAAGCCAGTCTCCATGACGGTGAATATAGAGAACCCCCATGAACTTGAAACCGCCACGGTGTATATATTCGGTACCGATGGTGAATTGTTGTACGAAGCGATTTTCCCGGTAAAGGTGGTTAGAGAAGCCCCTGTTGCCAGCGCCGATCCGGCGGAGCGTCCTGATCATATGGCGTCCGTCCCCGGCCCATTTAATGTGTCGATGATACCCGTTGTCGGCAGTGCCGGCGCCCTGTCACCTCCCTGATCCTGAAACGGGGTTTGCCCGGAAAGGTAAGCAATATCATGGTTTTTTCTGCATCGCCCGGTGTTAAACAGTGGCGGACCAGCCGGTTCTTCCGAAGAGCGGGGGCATGGACGGCGCTTTGTCTCGCCTGCCTGCTGCTGCTGCCGGTGTCGGCCCTTTCTCAACGGGCCGAGCATGTGGTCTATTTTGAAAATACCGATTATGAGCTTCACGTTTACAGGCTTTATGGCAGGGAAGACGGCAAGACGCTGCTGCTCATCGGCGGCATTCAGGGGGATGAGCCCGGCGGTTTTCTCTCCGCCGACCTTTATGTGGATCTGACCCTGGCCAGGGGCAACCTCATCGTGGTGCCCAGGGCCAATTTTCAGTCGATCCTGATGCAGCGCCGCCAGGTCAACAAGGACATGAACCGCACATTTTCCGGCGACGTCGACCGGAACAGTTACGAGGCAAGGGTGGTTGAAATCCTCAAAGAGCTGATCGCGGAGAGCGACTGCATGCTCAACCTGCACGACGGATCGGGATTTTATTCTCCCACCTGGATCAGCGATCAGCGCAATCCCAACCGTTACGGCCAGTGCCTTATCGCTGACTGCGATATTTACGAGGACCCGGAACGGGGTATTCGCCTGGAGCTGGAAAAGATGGCCCGGACCGTCATTGCCGAGATGAACCGTCATATCAAGAACCCGGACCATCACTTCCGGTTCAACAATCACCGGACCAATGAAAAAGACTCTAGCCATAAGGAACAACGGGGCTCGGCCACCTATTACGCGGTCTATAATTGCGGTATTCCGGCCTTTGGCGTGGAAACCCATAAAGGGCTTTCCCTGGCGGAAAAGGTGAGCCAGCACAATTACGCCATTAACGGGTTTATGGCGCTTCTGGATATTGTTCCCGAAACGCCGGGCATCTATCTGGATACCCCGGAACTGAGTTATCTGTTGGTTTCCATTAACGGCGGCCCTTCGGTCCTGGTGGCCAACCAGCAGACACTTTATGTAAGACCGGGAGACATCGTCCGGGTCATTCATATCGAAGCCAACTACAAGCGCGGCCTGACCGTCGACCTGTTGGGGGCCGGTACCCTGAACGATCTGCGAAAAGATTTCAAGATCACCCGGGAGTCGAAACTCGTCGCACGCAAGGATTCCCTGCCCTGCGGTACCGTGTATGTGGCCTTTGGCGGTGATCCCATGAACCGGGCACAGAACATTGCCACGGTGGATACAGGCGGATCGGCCCTGTTTTTCAATGTGGAGGTCAATGGCCAACCCCTTGTCTTTCCCAATTACGGTACTGTGGAACTGATCCGGGGAGACACCTTTAAACTGGTTGATGTGGCGGGCAACGGCCCCTATGAGGATCTGGTGGTGAACTTCAAGGGGTTTGTGGGCGATCAGGCCAACAATACCGGCGAGGACAGGGGGTTCCTGATTCGCACCGCCGTTGATCTCTGGGAGCGCTATGCCATTGACAGGGAGAAGGCCAAGTACCAGGTGGTGGCCACCCGCAACAACGAAGTTGCGGGGAAACTGTTTGTACATCTCAACCCGCCGGTCATGCGGTACCTGATGCTACAGGTGCCCGAGGGTATCGGCGGGTTGTACTGCTGCAAACCGGGTCAGACGCTTGTTCTGCATCCAGGAATGGCCGATACCCTGCGCCTGGCCGACATGATTACCAACGTGGCCGATAATGCCGGTGTAAAAGTCTTTTCCGGTTTTGGCGACACTCTTGACGAGTGGTCCAGGGGCAGCGGGCTTCCCGGCGCCGATCGCGTCGCCGGACGACCGGCCGGCCAGACCTGTCGCGTGGAGGTGCGGCGCGGAGATGAGATGATGGGGCAGGTGACGTTGCGCTTTCTTAAGGAGCCTGAGAATGGATAGCCGGCAGAAGGGCCTGTCGATCATTGACGGCGGGCTGAGCGTAGAAGGCACCCTCATGGTGAAGGGGACCCTGGTGATAAAAGGTGAGGTAAAGGGAGCCATTGATGGTGAAAGCCTGGTGGTCGCGGCCGGGGGGCGTGTCCGGGCCTCGGTCCGGGTGACGGAGATGACCATCGGTGGTGAGTTTGAGGGGGAAGCGGCCGTGGTCCGGGACCTGGTCATTCTGGGCACCGGCAGCTGCGCCGGAAAGGTCTCCTGCCGCACGCTTCGGGTGGAAAAGGGCGGCCGGCTGAATACCGAGGTGGCCTGCAGCGGGGGATAATCTTCAAGGAACCACCGAAAAATTGAATTTCACCGCAGAGACGCAGAGGGCGCAAAGAAAAGCATAGACACTGCATGTGGACAGAAGCGGTGGGAAAATAAAATCGCTAGAAATTAAAATTACATTTGTTGGTGTGCAAAGAGCCCTCAATTTTTAGAGATGCTTTTAATGTTTTATGTCTGCGTATTGGGCGGATGGCGTACATTATGGACGAGATTCTCGCCATTGACACCAAGTTCCGGGATTTCCAGCGGTGATCTGATTCGCACCGGAGGATGGCTATGGCGCAGGCGGGATGCAGGGGCCGGACTGTCGGTTCCGCCGTGTCAGTTCTCGGTTTTCCGCTGTGTTTCCGCCTTCAGGTGGGTCTCTTCATCCATGCGGGAAAGGCCTTCCATCAGCAGCCACATGAACTGACCGATCTCGCCGCGGGACTCCTCTTCCGGCGGAATGCCGGGGGTAAATTTGAACCGGCCGGTCTTTTCCTTCAGCACGGCCCAGAAGGCCTCCTTGTTGTTCATCTCGCCGAAACGGGCACGAACCGGTTCGCCGTTTTTGAAAGTGATGGTGGCCGAATCGTGGGGGAACTTTAAGGTCAGGACCCCGGTCTTCTGGTTCATGTTAAAGGTCTGAAGCAGTTCGGCCACAGGCATCTCCGAGAGGTTGCCGGACATGCCGGACTCCAGGTCTGCGGACCGGGCCACGTTGGTTTTGGCCAGGCGCTTTGAGAGCAGGCCGGCAAAGTACATCTGAAGGGCCGGGAACCGGCGCAGCAGCTTGCGGAAGTTCCGGCTGTTCAGAAAGATCACCCGGGTGGGTTCAACGGCCCGAATAGAGGCACCGGCCGCGTCCCCGCTGATCAGGCTCATCTCGCCGAGAATCTCCTCCCTGCCCAGAAACGCGATGTTGACGTCGTTTTCCCCCACCACCTCCACCATGCCCGAAAGGATCATAAAGAGGTTTTTCCCGTGCTCTCCCTTTTTGATGATGGTCTCGCCCTTTTGAAACTGCTTGTGCCGGATAAAGGGCACAAAGTATTTGATCTCGTGTTTTTTTAGCGTTTTGAAGAAAGAAAAGTTTTTCAGCAGCCGGGCAATGTTGTCCTTGGCGTTTTCGTGGGGATCTTCCAGCTCGAACACGTATTCTGTGACCTTTTCGTAGGTCAGGGTGATGATGCCGGAGCAGCCGCTGCATTTGAACGTTGCCGGATCCGCTTGTGAAGCCGGTTCTTCCTGGTCGCTGTTAAGGACACGCCTGATATCATCGGCCAGGATGGTGCAGGTGGGCTTGCCCGGCGGCATGTGCAGGGCATTGGTGGAAAACCGGAACTGGTCGTCTGTCTTATAAAACGGGCAGCTGTCGTTTTCTGTTACTGTAAAAAAGGCTTCAAGCAGCGTCATGGCTATCCTCAGTTTCTACCCGCCACCCGGCGATGCCGGTTTATTGGTCTCCGGTTGCCGCGGTGACGGTTGTGGTGATACCGCCCCGGGCGGTGAATTCTCCGGAGACCTCCATCCATGCGGGGGCCACGGCCCCGGCCAGATCGCTCAGAATCCGGTTGATCACGTGCTCGTAGAATATGCCCACATTTCGATATTGCAGAAGATAGTATTTCAATGATTTGAGTTCCACAATATGATGGCGGGGACGGTAGCGGATGGTGATGCATCCGTAGTCGGGCAGCCCGGTCATGGGGCAGAGGGAAGTGAATTCCGGCTGCCGGATCACCACGTCGATGGGCCGGGTCTCCCGGTAGGCATATTCAATCACGGTAAGCATCTTCGTTCCCACCGTGTCGGAGGAAAGCGCCGTGTAGGGAAGCGGGGGCTGCGGGTTATTGCTCATGGTCTGCCGCCGGTCTCAAGGGTTAAGCTGCTGTCTTGTGATTGTTCGTGTGTATGTTCTACATGATTTGTCGTGCTTTTTCAAAATAAAAAAGCGAAGCCACCGGGCCGGGCACCGGGCAGGTTTCCGGTTGCAAAGCGTACGGGGATTGTATATGGATAATACGTGCACAACATGAGGCATTTGAATGAAACACAAGGAAGAACCAATAACGGTCGGCCGAAACGATCCATGCCCCTGCGGCAGCGGGAAAAAATACAAAAAGTGCTGCATGGGCAGGGAAGCATCCCCCCAGACCGCTCTGGCCAGGGCCTATCGGGAAAAATACGGCATTTGCATCAAACAGGCCGAGGACATTCGGGCCATTGCCAGAGCCGGACGCCTGGCCCTGGAACTGCTGGACCGGGTGGAACAGATGCTGCGGCCCGGCATCACCACCGACCAGATCAACACTGTGGTGCATGACCAAACGGTTGCGGCCGGGGCCGTGCCCGCCCCCCTGAACTACCGGGGATTTCCCAAGAGCGTGTGCGTGTCGGTCAATGACGAGGTGTGCCACGGTATTCCGGGAAGCCGAATCCTTCGCGCCGGAGATATTGTCAACGTGGACGTGACGCCGATTTTAAACGGCTATTATGCCGACGTGAACAAAACATTTTTTGTGGGCACACCGGGCCCGGATGCCGTCAAAATCGTGGATGTGACGCGGCGGTCCCTGGCCGAGGCCATGGCCATGGTGACACCGGGCAACCATGTGGGAGACATCGGGTGGGCCATTCAGCGTTATGTTGAGGCGCGGAATTGCTCGGTGGTGCGGGAATTCGTGGGCCACGGCGTGGGCTTCGATTTTCACGAGCCGCCCCAGGTGCCCCACTACGGGAGAAGAGGGGATGGCGTGGTGCTGGTGCCGGGCATGGTCTTTACCATTGAACCCATGATCAACCTGGGTGCCAGGGGGATTCGTGTGCTGCCGGACGGCTGGACCGCGGTCACCGCCGACGGCTCCCTGTCGGCCCAGTTTGAACAGACCCTGGTGGTCACCTCCGACGGCTTTGAAAGCCTGACCCCGTTTGACCTCTGACCCTACCCCGCATACCGGTCCTTGAACTGCGGCTTGTTCTTGTAGGTCTTGAGCATGCCCCGGGCGTTGCAGCTGGGGCACCGGATCTCGGCGGGCATGTTTTCCGTGTCGATCTCAATGGGGCTGTTGCACTTGGAACAGTTGATGGTAACCGTCTTCCCCTTTGCCGGCGGAGCGTTATCTGCCGGCTCCATGGCCGGGGGCTCGTCGCCCACCGGAATAAAGTCGATCTCCGGCGGATTGGGCCGGGTTTGCTCCTCGATAAAGGCCAGCACGGCCTGCCGCACGCGTTCGTTGTCGTCCTCGCCGCCCTTTGCCACCAGTTTCTCGTACTGATCTTTTGAGATGGTGATCCTGGCCTCCAGCACACGAATCGACTCCATGGCGGTGTTGAGCTCTTCTAAAAGTCCGGCCAGTTTGGCGATTTTCATATCGCCGGACTTTATTTTCTCCTGAATCTTTTCGGCCAGCTCTTCGGCTGACAGCCATTGGTCTTCGTACTGTATTCTGCCTTTTTCCAGGTCGATGTGTTCCATTTCGCCCCTCCTTGCATCTGTTGGGCTGTGTGGGTTGTCTGTTTAAACCGCATGAGCGAAAGCATAGTACATGTGAAAAAAAGATGCAAGCGCCGGAAACATCACTTTTTTTCACCTGCAGCCGTCTTGCAAGTCCGACACAAAGTCTGTATAAAGGAACCATTTTTAAAGGAGAAAACATGCCGTTTCGTATTGCCATCAACGGGTATGGAAGGATCGGGCGCTGCGTGCTGAGGGCCCTGTATGAGTCAGGCCGCAGGAATGATCTTGTTGTGGTGGGCATCAACGATCTGTCCAACGTGGATTCTATTGCCCATCTGACCCGGTTTGACTCCACCCACGGTCGTTTTGCCGGACAGGTCTCCCATGAGGGCCGCACCCTTTACGTGAATGACGACCCCATTGACGTCTCTTTTGAAAAAAATCCGGCGGCCCTGCCCTGGGCGAAGCTGGGCGTGGACGCGGTGCTGGAGTGTACGGGCAGCTTTATCGACCGGGCCACGGCCGAAGGGCATTTAAAAAGCGGGGCCAAAAAGGTGGTTTTTTCCTGTCCGGCGGAAAACGCGGACGCCACTATTGTTTACGGTATCAACCATGACACGCTGGAAAAGGCCCACACCATCGTTTCCAACGCCTCGTGTACCTCCAACTGCATTGTTCCGGTGATCGACGTGCTGGACCGTGCCCTGGGCATTGACCACGGAATGATCACCACCATCCATTCCATCATGAACGACCAGCCGGTGATCGACGCCTATCACAACCGGGACCTGCGGAAATCCCGCAGCTCCAGCCAGTCGGTGATTCCGGTCAACACCGCGCTGCCCGGCGGCATTGACCGGCTCCTGCCCCGGCTGGCCGGCCGGTTTGAGGCCATTGCCCTGCGCGTTCCCATCACCAACGTGTCGGCCATGCAGCTCACCGCCCAGGTAAACAGGAAAACCGACACCGCAACGATCAACGACATCTTTGCGGCAGCCGCCACCGGCCCGCTTGCCGGCATTCTGGGATACACCGAATTGCCCCTGGTCTCCTGCGACTTCAACCACGACCCCCACTCGGCCGTCATCGACGGCTCCCAGACCCGGGTTGCCGGCACCACCGGCGTTTCCGTTCTGGCCTGGTTTGACAATGAATGGGGCTATGCCAACCGCATGCTGGACACCACGCTGGCCCTGCTGTCGGCCTGATTCTTTGCGGAGTAACCCCGGGTCAGGCCGCCTGAACCGGGGTCAATCAGAACTGTATTGCAAACCCGGTAGTCTGGTGCTATTTTCTGCATATCGAAAACTTTCTCCTAATCACCTTCATGATGATTATTGGCTTCCATCTTTACGGCAAAGGTTGGTTATTGTTAATGATTTTTCTCCGGCCGGCGCTTATTTTTCATTTCGCCGCTGTTTGATGATCATCTCCGCCGCTTTAATCAACGGCGGGATAATCGGGGTGGCGGTCAGCAGCGGATGGGTGCCGATCTGAGAGGTATACAGGGCGTCAATGAACATCTTATTCTGAATAATAAACCCGAGCAGGTTGGTGAGTTCACCGACCGATTTCCCGCCCATGATTTCACCGCCCAGTATCACACCGGATTCTCTGGCGACAATGAGTTTGATAATCAGTTTATGGGCGCCCGGCAGGGTCCCGGGATGGCGGTCGACGCCTTCGAACGTGGCGGTCACGACATCCAGGCCGCGGTCCCTGGCCAACCCTTCGGTCACGCCAGCCGCGCCAAAAGCGTCCTCGCCCAGACAGGTGCAGAATATGGAGATGGTGCCGCCGAACATCCGCACGGTGGAGAGTTTATAAAGGTTGGTGCCCGCGATTCTGGCTTCGGCGCAGGCGGTGGAAGCCAGCATGGTCGGTTTTAGGGTGCGGGTGACAAAACTGGTTTTCTGGGCGCAGTCACCGACCGCGAAGATATCCGGGTTTTCCGTGCGCATATATTCATTGACCGGGATAAACCCCATTTTATTGATTTGCAGTCCGGCCTGTTGGGCCAGGGCGGAATTGGGACGATATCCGACCGAGAGGATGACCGCGTCCGCTTCCAGAACCTCATCATTTTTCAAAGTGACACCCGTGACCTTGTCCTGGCCGTTAATGGCCTTGACACTGATGCCGGTCCGCAGCTTCACCCCCCGGCGCGCAAGGACGTCTTCGACCATGACGGTGAATTCCGGGTCAAAGGCCAGGCTCAGGACGTGGGGCAACAATTCCACCAGGGTCACGTCCTTGCCGGATTTGTGGAGTTCGTCGGCCATTTCCACGCCGATAAATCCGCCGCCGATAACGATGATCTTTTTGATTTGTCCCAGGCTGGCGAGGAACTGATCCAGGTAGCCCTTGTCCTTGGGAATCGTAAAGACGTTTTTGAGATTGGTCCCCGGCAGCCAACCCGGCACGATGGCGGTTGACCCGGTGGCCAGAACGAGTTTGTCAAAACCGATTTCAACCCCCTCGGCGGTCCGACAAATCTTCTTTTCGGCGTCAAGGGCGGTGATCTCCGCAATTTTGTGCGTCACGCCCGTCTTGGAAAGCAGCGTGTCCGGGATGACGTTTTGATCGCTTTTACCTTGCAGCTCGCCAAAAATATATGGAATACCGCAGGGTACCATGACGACAGGCTCTTTGCGGACAAGCATGACGGACTTGTCCGGGTTAAAAGATTTCGCGGTTGTGGCCGCGACAATGCCCGCGGCGCTGCCACCAATGACCAGCACATCCGTTTTTTCCATTTTCAAAATCTCCTTTGCTTTTTTATCCATATCCGGTTCAGGGAAGAAGGCTCGCGCGTCTTCCGGTCCGACAGTAATACACAGGCGTTTTTCGGGATCACTTTTAAAAACAGGGCCAGCGTCTCCCGGTCGCAATTGCGTATTTCCAGGACTTCGCCGACGTTCATGTCGCTGAATTTCCGGTTCGCCTGCAGAACGGAAACAGGGACCATCACGCCATAAAGATCGATTTGTTGATCCGCCGTCATGGATTTTTTGCGCTTCATGCCGAACTCCGCTCGGTTCAAGGTGAATTAAAACGCAAGTTGCGTGCCGAACTTTTTTTGTTTGTAACCATTTGTCTTCTATGTTTTATTGTGATTTCCCGCCAAAGGCATATTTACATTTGTAAATTATTGTTGTATTAACATCTGTAAACCAAACGGGGGGGGAAGGGAGGATGGATCGGTTGCATATCGGGCGGAACCAGTACTGGAAAACGATTATCGACACCATGGCCGAAGCCTTGATGGTGGTCGATCATCGGGGAGTGATTGTTTCCGTTAATCAGTCCATGCTTGATTTGACAGGGTTCAGCGAAAAAGAACTGGTCGGCAAACCTTGCTCGGTTTTGAATTGCGATACCTGCGCCGTCAAGAAGAGCCGGTCTCCGGAGCATTTCTGCGCCCTGTTCGAACAGAAAAAGCTGAACATTCGATGTACTCTTCGAAAGAAAAACGGTCAGACCGTGGATACCCTGAAAAACGCCGCCGTGCTGAAAGACGGCCACGGCAAAATCATCGGGGGCGTCGAGACGCTGACGGATCTGAGCGAGGCACTGGCCATGGAGAAGATGATTTCAACCCTTCGTCAGGAATTAAGGGCCCGGGACGGTTTTCAATCAATTATCGGCGCTTCCGCCCCCATGCGGCGGGTATTTGATTTGATTTCCAGCGTCGCCAAGTCGGATTCACCGGTCATCATTTATGGCGAAAGCGGCACCGGCAAGGATCTGGTCGCCAATGCCATCCATAACGTAAGCGCGCGCCGGAAGGGGCCTTTTGTGAAACTCAACTGCGCCGCCTTGAACGAATCCCTACTGGAGAGCGAGCTCTTCGGTCACGTTAAAGGCGCCTTTACCGGCGCTTTTAAAACCAGAATCGGCCGGTTTGAAGCCGCGGACAAGGGGGACTTCTTTCTGGACGAGATCGGTGACATCCCCCTGTCCGTGCAGGTGAAGCTGCTGCGCGTGCTTGAGGATAAAAGGATCGAAAAAGTGGGGGACAATAGATCTCTGGCGGTTGACGTCAGAACCATTTCGGCCACGCACAGAAATCTGAAACAGATGATCAGTAAGGGTGAATTCCGCGAGGACTTTTTTTACCGCATCGGCGTGTTGCCGATACACATGCCGCCCCTGCGGGAAAGAAAGGAGGACATTCCCCTGCTGGTGACCGCTTTTATTGATCGCATCCGTCTGAAAACGGGAAAACCGGTTTCGGGAATCAGCAAGGCCGCGCTGGAATTGCTTTACGATTACGATTGGCCGGGCAATATCCGGGAACTGATCAACCTGATTGAATTTGCTTTTGTGCTCTGCGATGAAGGTGAAATCAAACCGGTGCATCTGCCCGCCACGATCATGAAAATGGGCAAGCCCCGGTCGATGGCCGCACTACCGTTCTTGGCGGGAGAGCCGGCCGAACGAAACGCCAAACAGGAATTGCTCTCGGCCCTGGACGCCACCGGCGGAAATAAATCAGAGGCCGCGAAAATGCTGGGGATCAGCCGGGTCGCCCTTTACAAACGCCTGAAGCGCTACGATATCCATATCGAGCAAACGGTCCGTACGTGAAACCGAATAAAATTCGAATGGTTATATTTCGATCTCCGGTAAAAAATATCTATGGCCGCAAACAACTGACTTCCGGCTGGAAGTAAATCGTGGGGGCGTGCCTGAACAGGTTCATGGGGGCGTACTCCCTGGCCATCTTGTCCATATGGTGTTTAAGACACGTCACAGCCCGGTATCCGGAGTTTTTTTTAAAAGGCCATGAAACTGCAACAACCCTTGAACGGCAGCCGGCTCGATCGATATCC
>JAXHVI010000253.1:0-2383 GCA_034189195.1 Thermodesulfobacteriota bacterium
GGAAGAGATCGAAGGCCCCTTTGCCGGAGAAATCAGCCGGGCCATCAAGTCCACCGGCAGGATCGTGGCCATTCACAACTGCGGCCATGCCCCCTATTTTGACGCCCAGATCCGCTCCATGGACCCGGCCCTGATCAATTTTTCCGAACTGCCCGACGACTGCGCCTCCCGCAGGGAGATGAAAGAAAAGTACGGCGACCGTATCACCCTGATGGGCCATGTGCCCACCCCGCTGCTGGTTCACGGGTCACCCCAGGAGGTGATCGACGAGAGCAGGCGCCACATCGATGACCTGGCGCCGGGCGGCGGTTATATTCTTTCACCGGGATGCGAGTATCCGCCCAACATCAGCCTGGTCAATGCCTTTGCCCTGGTTCACGCGGCCAAAACCTACGGGAGAAAATAGAGATGAACGATTCCGTCACGCTTGACCTTGTTGAAACATCGGTCTGTGCCAGCGACACGGATTCGCTGCTGTCCCTGCTGCCGGCCCTTCAGGAGCAGAACACCGCCGACACCCTGCTTGACGCCCTGAACCGGGGCATTGAACAGGCCAGAAGAAACTTCAAGCAGGGATCTTTTGCCCTGCCCGACTTTTTGCTGGCCATCGACGCCTACCGCGTGGGCACCGCGTTTTTAAAAGACCGGTTTCCCGAAGCCGGGGACCGCAAGGCCCCGAAGATTGTCATCGGCGTGGTGGAGGGCGACGTGCACGACATGGGCAAGAACATCGTGGCTGCCGTGCTGGAGGCGTGCGGGTTCCATGTCACCGACCTGGGCAAGAACGTTCCCAACAAAATCTTTCTGGAAGCCATTGAGGCGGAGCAACCCGACATTGTGGCCCTGTCCTCCATGATGTCTACCACCCTGGAAAACATGAACCGCCTGATCGAGCAGGTGAAACGGTCCTATCCCGACACCCTGATCCTGGTGGGCGGCGCCCCCTTTGACCCGGAACTGGCCCGGCACATGGGGGCTGACGGATACGCTGAAAACGTGATCACCATTCCCGATGAAACCCGGCGGGTCCTGACCATTGGTACGGCAAAACAGTTGACATAAGGCTCCATGACCCTTTTTGATGATTCGACCCTTGACGCCGGTTTCCGTTTTACCGGTCTTGACCCGGAGGCCCTGGGCCTGGCCCTGTCTGCTGAAGACTGTTTTGAGCCGGTGGCGCGGCGTATCGGTTACGGGCCGGACACGCTTCCCTCCGGTGAAAAAGCCGGCCGCATCAAAACGGTAATCGCTCAGGGCATCAGCGCGGTTGCGCTGGCCGGTTTGGGCAGACCGGCCAATATCACCGAATGGGGCAAAGGGGGGTTTTCCGCCGGGCCGGTGCGTGTTCAAAGCCTCCGGTGGTCTCACGTGGTGCGGCAGGCACAGGGACCCCAAGACCTGTATGGTTTTATTCTGACCCTTGGCCGTGACTTTGACCGGGTAAAAGAAAAGGCCGCGCTTTTTGAAGCCTATGTGCTGGACGGCCTGGGCTCGGAAATAGTGGAACAGGCCGCCGATGGCGTTGAAAAAAAGCTTCGCGCCTGGTGCGCGACCCGGAACATGGTCTGTTCCCGCCGTTTCAGCCCGGGCTACTGCGACTGGCCCCTGGCCCAGGGACAGCAGGTCCTGGGCGATTTTCTGCAACCGGCCGCCATTGACGTCAGCGTGCTGGCCACCGGCGCCATGGTGCCCTCCAAGTCGATCTCCGGCGCCGTGATCACGGCCCGGTCTCTTCCCCTGTCCTGTCCCTGCCCGGTCTGCAACCAGGCGGACTGCCCCTGGCGCCGCGAATAAGGCGCGTAAAACGTGCCACAAAAAATTAAGCCGGTGGACGAACAGCGGCCGGATATGGTAATAGGGATTATCCATTGACGGCGACAGGCATGTCCGCCGTCTGTCTGATTGTTGACGGTTTTGTGGAGGTGAAACATGGAACCCATGGAGTGCCCCGGCTTTCAATGGGCCGGTGTGTGCGCGGGCATCAAGAACTGGAAGAAAAAAGACCTGGGCCTGGTGGTGTCTGACACGCCGGCCGCCGTGGCCGCGGTGTTTACCGCGAACAGGGTCAAGGCCGCGCCCGTGCTGCTGGACATGGAGCGGGTGGTGTCGGGCCGTTGCCGGGCCGTTGTGGCCAACAGCGGCAACGCCAATTGCTGCACCGGGGATGCGGGCATGCAGGCCGCCCGTGCCATGACAAAGGCCGTGGCCGAGGCCCTGGGCATTGATGAGGCCTTGGTGCTGGTGGCCTCCACCGGCGTTATCGGTGCCCCCATGCCCACGGAAACCATCACCGGCGCCGTGCCCGGCCTGGTAAAGGCATTACGTCCGGACGGGCTGCCCGACTTTTCCGAAAGCATTTTAACCACGGACCGGTTTGCCAAAA
>JAXHVI010000254.1:0-11495 GCA_034189195.1 Thermodesulfobacteriota bacterium
ACTAGTGTCATCCCCCGACGATTAAAATTATAAAATTATATTGCAAAAAACGGCGTTGTCAAGGGTGTTTTTTTTGTGAAACGACATAATGTTTTAAAATAATGCATGCTTTTTGGGATGGAGACGGAAGCCGGGGCGTCATTGCCCGATTTACGCGTCTGTCTTTGTCCACTGGTTTACCTCAAGTTCTGTTCTGTTTAAGACTGCTGGTTTTCCGTTTCAGCCGCCTCAATCACCTTCTGTGCCTCCTGGGCGGGCATGATCTCGTAGTGGGAAAAGGTCATGGAAAATTTGCCCCGGCCGCCGGTCATGGAGCGCAGGTCCGGGTCGTAGTTCTGAAACTCGCCCATGGGCACATGGGCTTTGACGACCTGGTTTTTCCCCTTGCTGTCCATGCCCAGTACCCGGCCCCGCTTGCTGTTGAGATGGCCCATCACGTCGCCCATGTACTCTTCGGGGGTGGTCACCGTTATCTCCATGATGGGTTCCAGAAGCACGGGCCCGGCTTCCACCGCCGCTTTTTTAAAGGCCAGGGAACCGGCGATCTTAAAGGCCATTTCAGAAGAGTCCACCGAGTGGTAGGAGCCGAAGTCCAGGATGGTCCGGAAATCCACACACGGGAACCCGGCCAGGGGACCTTTTTCGGCAGCCTCGATGATGCCCTTTTCAACGGCCGGAATATAGTTTTTGGGAATGGCGCCGCCCACGATCTGGTCCACGAACTCAAATCCCTCGCCCCTCTCCATGGGTTCCATCTGAATCCAGCAGTCGCCGAACTGGCCGTGGCCACCGGACTGTTTCTTGTGCCGGCCCTGGACCCGGACCTTTTTGGTGAAGGTCTCCCGGTAGGGGATTTTGGGCAGATCCAGCACCACTTCCACGTTGAACTTGCGCTTAAGCCTTTCAACCGCGGTTTCAATATGAATCTGGCCCCGGCCGGACAGAATGATGGCCTTGGATTCCGCATCCCGGGAAAGCACCAGGGAGGGATCCTCCTCGGTCAGCTTGGTGATGGAAGACTGAAGCTTGTCTTCATCCCCTTTGTTCTTGGGCTGAACGGCAAATGAGACCACCAGGGGAAGCGGCTTGACGCAATCAAAAATCACCTTACGGGCCGGGTCGCACAGGGTGTCGCCGGTTTTGGTCAGTTTGAGCTTGGGCACGGCCACAATGGCGCCGGGCAAGGCCTCATCGACGCTGTCCTGTTTTTTCCCCCTGGAGACCATGAGCTGGTTGAACCGTTCGTTTTCTCCCTGGATGGTGTTGAAAAGGGTGCCGTCCGAGCCCAGGCTGCCGGAGACAACGCGGACAAAGGAGAGCAGGCCGGAAAAAGCACTGACGGTTTTGAACACAAACCCGGCAAAGGGTTCGGCCGGATCGGGGGCGCAGACCACGTCGTTGCCGTCGGCGTCCTTTGCCGTCCAGGGACCCCGGTCAGCCGGAGAGGGCATGCAGGTGGTGACAAAATCGGCCAGAAGGTCGATGCCGATGGTGGCGGTGGCGGCGCCGCAGAGCACCGGCACGAACACCCGGTTCAGGATGCCCTTTTTCAGTGCTCCGTTCAGTTCGGCGTCGGTGAGGGCTTCACCTTCCAGGTAGCGCTCCAGCAGGGTGTCGTCGGCCTCGGCGATGTTCTCGATCAGGGCCTCTTTTTCCGCATCCACGGTCTCCTGCATGTCCGCGGGAATATCAATGGCGGTGCGGTTGCCGCTGCCGTCGTAGGTGTAGGCCTTCATGTTGACCAGGTCCACCACGCCTTTGAACCCCTCCTTGGCGCCGATGGGCAGTTGCAGAATGATGGGCCGGGGCTCCTGAAGGGAGGCCCTTGCGTCTTCCAGTGCCTGGGCAAAATCGGCCCGCTCCTTGTCCAGCTTGTTTATAAAAATGACGCAGGGCAGGTTGTGGGTGGCGGCAAACTCCCATGATTCTTCGGTCTGGACTTTGACCCCATCCACGGCGTCAATCACGATGACAGCGCCGTCGACCGCCTGCAGGCAGCCGAGGGCATCGGAAAAGAAGTTCTGGTCGCCCGGGGTGTCGATCAGGTTGATGGTGTGCTTTTTCCATTCATATTGAAACAGGCCGCTGGTGATGCTGGAGGAGCGCTTGATCTCCTCGGGTTCGGAATCCATGGCGGTGTTGCCGTCTTCCACCCGGCCCAGACGGTCAATCACCCTTGCGTTGAACAGCAGTGCCTCGGAAATAGTGGTTTTGCCGGATCCGCTGTGACCGGCCAGCGCAATGTTTCTGATTTTTTCAATTTTCTCACTCATGAAAAACTCCTATTCCTGCCAAGGGTTTACCTGTTCACGCCTGTGCCGCGTGCCATTTATTGTCCCGCACCCGTTCATCCGCCGGGTATAAACTCAAAATACCTATCTTGTATTTTTGGAAAAATCAAGACCAAACAGGTTAAAAAATTCCACGTTTCCCTTGGGGCCGGTGATGGGGGAAACCACTGCGTCCGCGCACCAGAGTCCCTGGGTTTCGGCCCATCGGGACAGGTCGTCGAGCACCTCCCGGTGCTGGTCCGGGTCGCGCACCACGCCGCCCTTGCCCACCTTGCCCTTGCCCACCTCAAACTGGGGTTTGATAAGGGCCAGGATCACGGCTTCCGGTTTCATAAAACGAACAGCCGCGGGAATCACGATTTTCAGGGAGATAAAAGAGGCGTCAATGGTCACCAGGTCCACCGGGCAGGGCAGGGCGTCGGCGGGCATATGCCGAATGTTGGTTCGCTCGATGGCCACCACCCGGGGATCCTGGCGCAGCTTCCAGGCCAGCTGGCCGTAGCCCACATCCACGGCAAATACCCTGCTGGCCCCCCGGGTCAGCAGGCAGTCGGTGAACCCGCCGGTGGAGGCCCCCACATCCAGGCAGACCATGCCCGTGACATTCAGGCGAAACGCGTCCAGCCCGCCATCCAGCTTCAGCCCGCCCCGGCTGACATAGGGGCAGGCGTCCCGGGTGACGATTGGAGCGTTTTCCGGCACCTGAACACCGGCCTTGTCCGCCGGGTGATCATCCACCAGCACGGCGCCGGCCATGATCATGGCCTGGGCCTTCTGCCGGGTGGGGGCCAGCCCTCTTTCCACCAGCAGCTGGTCCAGCCGTCTTTTTGCTACAGGGGGCATGAATGTTGCCTTTAAAACGGAACCGGGATCGAAATCGAAACAACCAGGACGGATATTGCATGGAATATTCGGGCTAGACCGTCAGCTCCTTTGCCGCCGCGACAATGGCCCCGGCATCTATCTTGTAAAGGGCCCGCAGAATCTCCTGGGAACCGTGTTCCACAAAGGTGTCGCCGATGCCCAGCCGTTTTACGGTGACGCCGGTTACCCGGTGATCGTTGAGGCACTCCAGCACGGCGCTGGAAAACCCGCCGGCCAGCATGCCGTCTTCCACCGTCAGGATCCGGGGGGTGACGCCGGCCAGGTCGCAGATCAGTTCTTCATCCAGGGGTTTGACGAACCGGCAGTTGACCACTGTGGCGGAGATGCCTTCGGTCTCAAGCCGCTGCCGTGCCGCCATGGCCTCGCATACCGTGCGGCCCAGGGCCAGGATCAGGATGTCGGTGCCTTTCGCAAGGATTTTTGCCTTTCCGATGGGCACCGGCAGCAGGGGGTCGGTCAGGGCCGCGCCCGTGCCTTTTCCCCTGGGATAGCGGACCGCCGCGGGACCGTTGTGGTAAATGGCGGTGACCAGCATGCGGCGCAGTTCGTTTTCGTCCGCCGGCGCCATGACCATCATGTTGGGCATGCTCCGCAGGTAGGAAAGATCGAACAGGCCGTGATGGGTGGGGCCGTCTTCGCCCACGATGCCGGCCCGGTCAACGGCAAAGGTGACGGGCAACGACTCCAGGCAGACGTCGTGGATGATCTGGTCGTAGCTTCTCTGCAGGAAGGTGGAGTAGATGGCCACCACCGGCCGCAGGCCGTCCGCGGCCATGCCCGCGGCAAAAGTGACGCCGTGTTGCTCGGCAATGCCCACGTCGTAGAACCGGTCGGGAAATTTTTCGGCAAACCCGGCCAACCCCGTGCCTTCGGGCATGGCCGCGGTCACGGCCACGATGTCCGGATCTTTTCCCGCCAGATCCACCATGGTCCGGCCGAACACCTGGGTATAGGTGGGCGGACAGGGGGTCGATTCGGGCCGTTTACTGCCGGTTGTGATTTCAAAGGCCCCGACGCCGTGGAAATAGGCCGGGTTTTTTTCCGCCGGTTCATACCCCTTGCCCTTGGTGGTGGTAACGTGCAGCAGCACCGGCTCCCGGATTTCCCGGATGTTTTGCAGAATGTTGACCAACTGCTTTATCTTGTGGCCATTGATGGGACCGAAATATTCGAGATTGAAGGCCTCAAACAGCATGCCCGGGGTGACAAAGGTCTTGAACGACTCTTCGGACCGTTTGGCAAACTGATAGACATCGTCGCCGATGCCGGGCAGGGACCGCAGCAGTTCGCCCAGTTCTTTTCTCCAGTCCTGAAGATAGGTGGCCGACAGGGTGCGGCTCAGAAACGATGAGAGTGCCCCCACGTTCTGAGAGATGGACATGTCGTTTTCGTTTAAGATAACGATGAGGTTCTTGTCCTTGTGGCGGTCTCCGGCCTGGTTGAGTCCTTCATAGGCAAGGCCTGCCGTCATGGATCCGTCGCCGATCACGGCCACCACTTTGGACGGGTCGTTGCGCTGGTGCCTGGCGCAGAGAAATCCCAGGCTGGCGGAAATGGAGGTGCCGCTGTGGCCCGTGGAAAAGGAGTCAAACGGGCTTTCGCTGCGTTTGGTGAATCCGGACAGTCCCCCGTGCTGCCGCAGGGTGGAAAACCGCTCCCTTCGGCCTGTGAGAATCTTGTGAGCGTAAGACTGGTGGCCCACGTCCCAGATTACCCGGTCGTTGGGCACGTCAAACACGTAGTGAATGGCAATGGCCAGTTCCACGGCCCCCAGGCTGGAGGCCAGGTGGCCGCCGGTTTCAGAGACCACGCGAACGATCAGTTCGCGAATCTCTTCGGCCAGGGCCGGCAGGTCGGACACCGGCAGCTTTTTCAGGTCCGCAGGGGAGTCAATGGTTTCTAAGAGCCCCACCTGTTTACTCCTAAAGTTTTCTTTCGATTACATATTCTGCCACAGCACGCAGCGGATTTGCTTTTATACCAAGGGATTCAATCGCTTGCAAGCTCTTTTCCACCAGCTGGGCCGCAAACCGCCGGGAGGCGTCAATGCCCATCAGATTGGGAAAGGTGGCTTTGCCAAGGACATGGTCCGTGCCAATGGATTTGCCGGTGAGCAGGGGGTCTCCTTCCACGTTGAGCAGGTCGTCGGCCACCTGAAAGGCCAGGCCGATGTTTTCGGCATATTCAATCAGCTTGCCGGTCTGTCGCGCCGTTGCTTTTCCGGTCAGTGCCCCGGCATGTACCGACGCCGTGATCAGTGCCCCGGTTTTGAGCCGGTGGAGTTCTTTTAACTGGTCCAGCCCCAGGTTGTCGCCCTGGGCCAGGATGTCCCGCATCTGGCCTTCGATCATGCCGTGGTTGCCCGTGGCCCGAGAGATCAGGTGGATCAGGGCCAGCCGCCGCTTTCCCTGAAAAAAGATATACCGGTCCGATGAAAGCACCTCAAAGGCCAGGGTGTGCAGGGCGTCACCGGCAAAGATGGCGGTGGCCTCGTCAAAGGCCGCGTGGCAAGCGGGCTGCCCTCTGCGCAGGGAGTCGTTGTCAATGGCGGGCAGATCGTCATGCACCAGGGAATAGGTGTGAATCAGCTCGATGGCGCAGCCAGGAAAGAGGGCATCTTCCCATGTGCCGCCGACCGCCTCCGCCGCCGCCATGCAGAGGATGGGACGAAGCCGCTTGCCGCCGGCCTTCAGGGAGTGGCGCATGGCGGAAAAAAGCCGGCCCCCGGGAACGCAGTCAGCAAGAATCCGGTCCAGGGACTCGTTGACGGCCTTTTGACGACGGGCAAGGTAGGTTTCAAGATTCTTCACGGTCGTTGTCACTTGCAAAGGGCGCGCTGATGGGGTTGCCGTCTTTGTCCTTCATCAGGATGCGGACCTTTTTTTCCGCATCGTTCAGCAGGGCGGTACACTCTTCTGAGAGCTTGACCCCGGCCTCGAATTTTTTCAACGCCTGTTCAAGGGGCAGGGCTCCGGATTCGATCTCTTCGACGATCTGCTCCAGTTTTTTAAGGGACTGCTCGAAGTTTTTCTGTGTGGCCATGAAACTAACTCCTTAAAAGAACCGTTGAAGATTAGAATTCACCGCAGAGACGCAAAGGACGCAAAGAAAAAATGGACGCCGCACGTAAAACAGAAAGCGTTTTTTCGCGAAGCGGAATATGAACCTTTGCGTACTTTGCGCCTTTGCGGTGCAAAAAAGAAGCTTCCAAAAATCAAAATTAAATTTTTTAGCATGGGAACCCCCTTAATTTTTATTAGAGGCTTCTTTAATAAGAGGATCAAGAGTCCACCGTGCACCCAATCGATCCATCGGACACAATAATCGTCAATGCGTCTCCCGGTTCGGCCTGGCCGGTTTTTTTAATGACCTGCCCGTCGGAGACTTTCCGCGTAATACTGTAACCCCGCTCCAGCACGGCCCTGGGCGAAAGCGTAAAAAGCCGCTGGGTAAGACCGTCCACCCGGTGGCGGTTTTCCCGAAGGTATGTGGTCTGCATGGCTGAAGAAAGGCGCCGGGAGAGCCGGTCAGTGAGTGTCCGGCGGTCCGCTGTCAGCCGCTCCGGCATGCGGGAAAAGAGCCGTTTGTTCTGCCAGGCCAGCCGTTCGGCCCGTCTGGTAATTTCCCGGTCAAGGGCACGGACCAGCCGCATGGCCAGTTCATCCAGCCGGAGCAGGGCGTCGCCCAGGGCCCGGCGGGGGTCGATCAGCCGTTTGGCCATGTCGCGCAGTGCCCGGCGCCGGTGACGGATGATGTTATCAAATCCTTTTGTCATGCGGACCCGCAGTTTGCGACAGTGGGCCAGCAGCTCTTTTTTTACCGGCACAATCAACTCTGCCGCGGCCGACGGGGTGGGGGCCCGCAGGTCGGCCACAAAATCGCAGATGGTAAAATCGGTTTCGTGGCCCACGGCCGACACCACCGGTATGGCGGATGCAGCCACGGCCCTGGCCACGGTTTCGGTGTTAAAGGCAAACAGGTCCTCCAGGCTGCCGCCGCCCCGGGCCACCACGATGACGTCGGCATCGGCCCGCCGGTTGGCCAGGGCCAGTGCCGCGGCGATCTCATCGGCCGCCTTGTCTCCCTGGACCGAGGCGGGAAGAATTTCGATTTCGATACCGGGAAAACGGCGGGTCATCACGTGAATCATGTCGTGGACCACGGCCCCGGTGGGAGAGGAGATCAGGCAGACTTTGGCCGGCAGAAAGGGGATCGGTTTTTTCCGGGCCGGGTCAAAGAGCCCTTCGTCGCCCAGTTTCTTTTTCAACTGTTCAAAGGCGGCCACCAGCTCTCCCATGCCCTGGGGCATGATGTGCTCAAAGATCACCTGGTAGTTGCCCCGGGGCGCGTAAACGCTGATTCGCCCCAGGCCGGTGATCTTCATGCCGTCTTCCGGCATAAACTTCAGGCCCCGGTTCTGGTTGGCGAACATCACGGCCTGAACCTGGGCGGTGCTGTCTTTTAAGGTAAAATAGAAGTGGCCGGAGCCGGGCCGTTTGAAGTTGGAAATCTCGCCTTCCACCCAGATGATGGGAAACTGTTTTTCCAGCAGGGCCTTGATTTCACCGGTGAGCCGGGAAACCGTGTAGATGCCGCTTTCCGGCAGGCTGGTGCGTGTTGGTGCCATTGCTGTTTCCCCTTCGTGGAGTTTGTCTGTTTTTTATCATACCCATGGAGCGGACTCAACAGGGAAGAAGGGCCGATACCGATTTCGATTTCGATATTTCCAATTCGGCTATTTAGGATAATATATCTGATTATGATCTTGACGGCATACGCTAAAATCTGGTTTTATGGACACCCTGGCGGTTGGCCGGAAGGGTGTGCCGCCTGCGTGGAATTTTTGAGGGAAACAAAAAATGAGAATCGGCACGGGATACGATCTGCACCGGCTGGTGGACGGCCGACGGCTGGTTCTGGGCGGAGTGACCCTTCCGTTTGAAAAAGGGCTGGACGGCCATTCAGACGCGGACGTGCTGGTGCACGCCGTTTGCGACGCCCTGCTGGGGGCCGCCGGCCTGGGCGACATCGGGGACCATTTCCCGGATACCGATGCCCGGTTTAAGGGTGTCTCCAGTCTCCTGCTGCTGGCAGAGACGGGCCGGATGCTGAAAGAAAAAGGGTTTTTTGTGGTCAACATCGACGCCACGGTCCTGGCCCAGTCCCCGAAACTGGGAGCCCATAAAGCCGCCATGGCTGCCAACATGGCAAAGGTCCTGGGCATTGACGCCGCCTGTGTGAATGTCAAGGCCACCACTACCGAGGGTCTTGATGCCGTGGGCCGGGGCGAGGCCATGGCCGCCATGGGCGTGGCCCTGATTGATGAAGAAGAGGCCAAGGATTCGAGGGGCCAGGGGGCCGGGTGAAAAGGCATGACAGACGGAATCGATCCCGATCCCGATTTGGATGACAAGGATAAAATCATGACACTTTCTATTTATAATGTGCTGACAGGCAAGAAAGAGCCGTTTGTGCCGGTAAATCCCGGCAAGGTGGGCATGTATGTCTGCGGCCCCACGGTGTACGGGCCGTGCCACATCGGCCATGCCCGGTCTGTTGTGGTGTTTGACGTGATCGCCCGGTACCTGAGGGTTGCCGGTTATGATGTCACTTATGTGCGCAACTTTACCGACGTGGATGACAAGATCATTCACCGGGCCGCCGAAGAGGGGACAACGTCCGAGCAGATCGCTGAAAAGTATATCGCCGAATTCTACCGGGATATGGACGCCCTTTTTGTTCAGCGGGCCACGGTGGAGCCCAAAGCCACCGAGCATATTGATGACATTCTCGCCGTGATTCAGACACTGGTGGACAAGGGGGTTGCCTACGAGGCCGGCGGGGATGTCTTTTTTTCAGTGGAGGCCTTTCCCGGTTACGGCAAGCTGTCCGGCCGGAAACTGGACCAGATGGAGGCCGGTGCCCGTATCGAGGTGGACAGCCGCAAGAAGAACCCGTTTGATTTTGTTCTGTGGAAGGCGGAAAAACCGGGTGAGCCTTCATGGGAAAGTCCCTGGGGCAGGGGACGGCCCGGCTGGCATATCGAGTGCACGGCCATGAGTTCCCGTTACCTGGGCCGGACCTTTGACATTCACGGCGGCGGCAAGGACCTTATCTTTCCCCATCATGAAAACGAAATCGCCCAGTCCGAGGCGGCCTTTGGCCGGGAGTTTGCCCGGTTCTGGGTGCATAACGGGTTTGTTCAGATCAACCGGGAAAAGATGTCCAAGTCCCTCAACAACTTCAAGATGATCAACGAGATTCTTGAGACTTACCATCCGGAAACGGTGCGCCTGTTTCTGCTCTCCAGCCATTACCGGAGCCCCATTGATTTTTCCGATACCTCCATGGCAGAGGCCGGGGCCGGCCTGGACAAGCTCTACACGACCCTGGGCCGGGTGGAGGCACTGAAATCTTCCGGGGAAAAATCGTCGCCGGCCTCAGGTGGGGATGCCGGTGAATGCTGGAACAGCTTTTGCCAGGCCATGGACGATGATTTTAATACCGCCAGGGCCGTTGCCGTGCTGTTTGAGGCGGCCCGCCATATCAACCGGCTGCTGGACCAGGGCGGTGATACCGTTGAAGTATCGGCCCTTTATGATGTCATGCGAAAAATCGGTGATGTGCTGGGACTTTTCAACACACCGGCCCAGGCCTATTTTGAGGGACGCAAGCAGGCCGGGGCTGAAAAAGATGCCGTGGACCCGGCCGAAATCGACCGAATGGTGGCCCAACGGTCCGCGGCCCGAAAGGCCAGGGATTTTGCAAAAGCCGACCAGCTTCGCCAGCAGCTGACCGGCCTTAACGTGGTGCTGGAAGATTCGCCGGACGGCACCACCACGTGGAAGTTTGCCTGATCGAATAGTTGCCCTACTATGCCGCTTACTTTATCTGAAATCGAAGAGCTCAGGTTCGCCAAGAACCTTCTGGAGCATCCCGGTCTTGCCGCGAAAATCAGCGACCTGGTGGGGTCGCCCATTGAAAAGGGGTTTGCCCGGCTTCCGGAAAAGTGGGCCCTGGCGGTAAACGCGGCGGCATCCATGTCTATTACCGCCGCCCTGGATGTGGCCCTGCGAACCCTGGACCGGAGCGGTCCCCGGCCGCCGGCCAACCGGTGGCACAAGCTGGCGGCAGGCGCCTCCGGCGCCGTGGGCGGAGCATTCGGCCTGGCGGCCCTGGCTGTTGAACTGCCGGTCTCCACCACCATCATGCTCCGGTCCATTGCCGATATCGCCAGAAGCGAAGGCGAAGACCTGGAGAACCTTGAGGCCAGACTCCAATGTATTCAGGTATTTGCACTGGGCGGCCGGTCAAAAAAGGATGACGGCACCGAGACCGGCTATTTCGCGGCCCGGGCCGCCATGGCCAAGGCGGTGTCTGAGGCCGCGGCCCACCTTGCAAGACGGGGCGTGTCCGATACCGGCGCCCCGGCCATTGTCCGTCTGATTTCCCGTATTGCCTCCCGGTTTTCCGTCGTGGTGTCTGAAAAGGCGGCGGCCCAGGCCGTGCCCCTTGTGGGCGCGCTGGGCGGGGCCGCCATCAACACCGTGTTTATCAACCATTTTCAGGACATGGGCCGGGGCCATTTTATCATCCGCCGGCTGGAACGGCTTCACGGTCCGGACGCGGTGCGGCGGGTGTATGAAACGGTGTAGGGAACTTTGAAAAATGAGATTTCACCGCAGAGGCCGCAAAGAAAAGAGGACATCGCGTCACTGGTTTCCGTCCCGGTGGTCGGCGGCGGCCGTATCATCGTTGATCGGCCGAGAGTGTGGCCGGATTCATCACTGACCCGGCAGGGGAAAAAGACGCTTTTTCAACCGGTCAGAGACCGATATCGCCTGATTTCCGCAGGGCCGGTTTACGGCTTTCCGTACAGCTCCCGGATCTTGGCCCGCAGCATCTTGCCCACCGGGGAGAGGGGCAGTTCGTCCACCAGTACCACGGATTTGGGAATTTTATAGCCGGCCAGCTTGCCTTTGCAGAAGGCAAGAATGTCGGCGGGGTCCGGGGTCGTGCCGGCCACGGGTTTGATCACGGCCCGCACGGTGTGGCCCCACTCCTCATCAGGCACGCCGATGATGCAGACGTCGTCCACGGCCGGATGGCGATGCAGCACCTCCTCCACCTCCATGGGAAAGACCTTTTCCCCGCCGGTGTTGATGCACTCTTTTTTGCGGTCCACCAGCCGCACTTCTCCGTCTTCGTCGATGTAGCCCAGGTCTCCGCCCTTGAACCACCCGTCCTGCATGGCTTCGGCGGTTTTTTCGTTGTCCTTGTAATAGCCTTTCATAATCCACCCGGACCGGTACATGATCT
>JAXHVI010000255.1:0-2685 GCA_034189195.1 Thermodesulfobacteriota bacterium
GACTATTCCCGGGCCCTGACCGAAATCGCGGACCTGAGAAGCGTTGTGGACACCTTTTTTGATGAGGTGCTGGTAATGGCAAAAGATTCGGACCGGCGGCGCAACCGGCTGGCCCTTCTGTCTCGTGTTAACTCGCTTTTCAAGGGATTTGCCGATTTTTCCGCGCTCTCCACGGAACAGGCGGCCGGCCGATAATACGGGCCGATAATATGAATGGATCAACACGTAAAAAAGGAGGGGAACCATGCCCTTTGAACCGGAAAAAGACAAACTGTTAAAAGAGTGGAAGTGTGAGGAGACCGGCCTGATTGTCTCCATCAACCAGTATGCCAACGGCCAGCCCAAGGTGCAGATCGGCCCGCGCATCCTGAAAAAACAGGACGGCACGGACCGTGCCCCGGCAAAAGCGGGCCGGCTTTCAATGGAAGACATCTCGTGGTTCTACGACATTATTGATGAGATCAAGGACGAACTGGCGGCCCGGGTGCGCCCGGAATAGTTTTTCACCAAGGGCGATGTTTCACATCTTGCCGCTGTGGCAACAGGAGAGCGGTGGTGACACCCCCTGACAACGGTATTCTTTCCCCGTTTCCCATGCATACCGACCGGGTAGGGCCCCTGGCCGTACTGGTGGCCAACCAGGGAGATCTGCGCTCCCTGTGCGACCACCTGGGCCTGGCGGACAGGGACGGGGTCTCCTTTTTCATGAGCCGGCTTTACGCCGACCCGGCCGGCCCTGGCCGGCGGCCCTTTTGCCTGACCGGACCGGTACTGGGGGCCGCCTATGCCGCGTTACTTGCCGAAACCCTGATCGCCTCCGGCGCCGGAACCATTATTTTCTGGGGCTGGGCCGGCGCCATTGCCGACAGCCTTTCCACCGGCGACGTGCTGGTACCCTCTGCCGCCCTTGCCGATGATGGGGTCACGGCCGCCTATCTCTCCGATTCCGCTGCCGACATCAGCGATGTTCCGATTGTCGAACCCGCACCCGAAACCATAAAGGCCGCTGCAACAGCCCTTGAACAGGAAGGGATTCCCTTTTCCAGTGCCCCTGTATGGACCACCGGCGCCATTTTCCGGGAAACCCCGGCCAGGGTAGGGCGGTTCAAAGCGATGGGAGCGCAGGCCGTGGAAATGGAAACATCGGCCCTGTTTAGCGTGGCCCGGTTTCGGAACGTGAATGCCGCGGCCCTGCTGGCGGTGTCGGATGAACTGTTTTCCGGCACCTGGAAACCGGGGTTTTTGGATCCCCGGTTTCTTGAAACACGAAAACAGTTATGCAACGCAATGGCCCGACTATGCACAACACTTTAGATAAATCCGCAGCCCGGGAGCGCGTCACCTTTCTTCGAAACGAGCTGCACCGCCACAACCATCTTTATTACATCAAGGACGCGCCTGAAATCTCAGACGCGGAATATGACCGCCTGTTCAGGGAGCTGGCCGACCTGGAAGCCCTCCACCCGGACCTGGCCGATCCCGCATCCCCCACCGCGCGCGTTGGCGCGCCGCCCGCAGGGGAACTGGCCACGGTGACCCGTACCATTCCCATGCTGAGCATCAGCAACGCCTTTGCCGATGATGAGCTGTTTAAATTTGACGAGCGGGTGCGGCGTTCACTTCAGACCGACGCCCCGGTGACCTACCTGGCCGAGCCCAAGCTGGACGGCACGGCCGTGGAACTGGTGTATGAAAAGGGTCGCCTGGTGATGGCCGCCACCCGGGGGGACGGGGTCACCGGCGAGGTGATCACGCCCAACGCCAGAACCATCGGCTCCGTGCCCCTGCACCTGACCGGCGATGCCGGCCCCATGCCCGACCTGCTGGAGGTGAGGGGCGAGGTGGTGATGACAAAAGAGGGATTTGAAAAACTCAATGCCCTTCGCCTGGAGCGGGGGGAGCCCCTGTTTGCCAATGCCCGCAATGCCGCAGCCGGATCGCTGCGACAGCTGGATTCCCGTATTACCGCGTCCCGTCCCCTCTCACTGATCGCATACGGTATCGGACGGTTTTCGGAAATCGACACCATTTCCACGCAGCACGAGGTCGTGACCCGGCTGACCGATTTCGGTTTCAGGACAAACACCCATGTGCGATGGGACCTCGACATTCGGGGCGTGATCGATTTTTATCGCTTTCTTGAAGGTATACGGCCGTCACTGCCGTACGACATTGACGGCATGGTGGTCAAGGTGGACCGCCTTGACTTTCAGCGCACCCTGGGTGCTACGTCCCGCAGCCCCCGGTGGGTGATCGCTTATAAATTTGCCGCGTCCCAGGAGACCACGCGGCTGGTTGCCATTGATGTTCAGGTGGGAAGGACCGGTGCGCTGACCCCGGTGGCCCGGCTGGAACCGGTAAACATCGGCGGCGTCACTGTCTCCCGGGCCACCCTGCACAATGAAGACGAAATCGCGCGCAAGGATATTCGCGTCGGTGATGCGGTGCTGGTGCAGCGGGCCGGAGATGTGATTCCGGAAGTGGTCCAGGTGATCACCGGCCGACGGACCGGCAATGAAATACCGTTTCCAATGCCGGACACCTGCCCGGTGTGCGGGATGCCGGTGGTGCGCGAACCGTCCGAGGCGGTGACCCGTTGCGTCAATGCCGCCTGTCCGGCCCAGGTCAAGGAACGGATCAAGCATTTTGCCGCCAAGGGAGCCTTTGATATTGACGGTCTCGGCG
>JAXHVI010000256.1:0-2086 GCA_034189195.1 Thermodesulfobacteriota bacterium
CTTGAACTTGAACTTTTTACGGCGTCGTCCGGTTTCTACCTTTAATCCCAAAGACAGAGACTATTGTAACGGTTTTTTGATAAATTGTTTATAAGAAACCGGATCATGGGAGCCGATCAGAGTGACGCGGTTTTTCTCTTCAGCCACCAGGGCTTTTAACCGTTCCACCTGTTTTGCGGCCTGTAACCGGTAGGTGTGGGCCACAGCCCGGAAAAAGGCGACGCCCAGGGGTGTTTTCCCCGTAACCTCATGTTTTACATAGAAGGCGTCCCCACAGTGAAATAGCCAGCCGTTTTCGGTTTCCACGGCCACGCCGCAATGGCCCCGGGTGTGGCCCGGCAGGGGCACCAGCACAATTTGAGAAGGAAGGCCGGAAATATTTCGAATGCACTCCATGCCGAACCATGGGTCTGGTGACAATTCGCTTTCATCGTGCAGGACCCATGCCGGCTCGTGCTCCACCTGGCACCGGCGGTACCGGTGTTTTTCTCCGCTGTTTTCCGGTGAAAACACGGCATCATATTCCGGTTTCAGGACATGTACCCGGGCATGGGAAAAGTCGGAAAGCCCGCCGGCATGGTCGCTGTCCAGGTGGGTGCAGATGATCTGCTCCACCTTTGCCGGGGGAATGCCCAGCCGTTCAACCTGGTAGACGGCCGTGTCCTTGATATCAGGCCGGGCGTTGATGATCCGGTTGGCCGGCCCCAGGCGAAGGGGGTCGGCCATGTCTCTGGTGCCGAAACCTGTGTCGATCAGGATGCAGGTTGTGCCGGTTTCCAGCAGCAGACAGATGGAGGGCACGGCGGCAAGATGGGGCGCAAACCATTTTGCCAGCTTCGGAAACATGGTGGCGCAGTTCATATAATGAATTTTCATGGTCACCTCTTTTTTGGCAGTGCCTAAAAATTAAAATTCACCGCAAAGACGCAAAGGACGCAAAGAAAAAACCGGACGTTTTTGCGTAAAACAGCGGTCCCCTCTCCGCGAAGCGAAACAGAACCCTTTGCGCTCTTTGCGCCTTTGCGGTGCATAAAAAAACAGAGCTCCAGAGGAAGCCCCGCCCGTTTTCAGGTCGCGAAAAACCGGTTTCCCACAGCCTCTATTTTTTCTTCTTTTACCAGTTCCTCCAGCGTGAGAATGATCCAGCCGTCGGCGAGATTCCGCTTCTGGGCGTGCTCGTCCCGGTAAAGCGCGTCGGCGATTTCATTTATGGTGGCGCCCCTGCCGCTGGTTTGCGCGATCACGGCCAGCACATCAGCGGTGCGCTGGGCCCGGTGGGTCAGAATCTGGCGAATGCGTTGCCGGGGTTCTGTGATGGGGCTGCCGTGGGCGCTTAAAATCAGGTCCAGCTTCGGCAGGGCCAGAATTCGTTCCAGTGTTTGCGTGTAGGCGGAGATGGACGACAGGGGCGGGCCCAGCCATGTGGTGATGGAGCGAAGAATGGTGTCGCCGGAAAAAAGAATACCTCTTTCTTCGCTGTACAGGGAGACGTGGTCATCGCTGTGGCCGGGCGCGGGCAGCACGTGCCAGGGCTCACCGTTGATGGTCAGCCGGCTGTTTTCTTCGATAATGGTATCGGGCCGGTCGATAAAGGTGGTGCCCAGCAGCAGGGATTGAATAACGGCCAGGTAGGCGGTGAGGGTCATCTTTTTTCGAAGGCCGATGTCATACTTCCAGTAGGCCAGTGCCCGGCGCCGGTATCTTGCCGGGTCGAGGTTGACGGCCATTTTTGAGGTGAGCATGGACTGGATGCCGAAGCGTTCTTTCAGGTAACCAAGGCCGGAAAAGTGGTCGGGGTGGGAGTGGCTGGGAAGGGCCCGGGTAACGGCGAACGGCAGTGCCCGGTCCGTCATCACGGCCTGAATACGCTCCAGCTCCTTTCCCAGATGGGCCAGGATGGCCTTTCTGCCGTAACCGGTGTCGAAGATCAGGCCGTCGGAACCGGCCAGCACGTAGAGGTTGACCGGCGGCATAAGGGCGCCCATGGCCCCTTTTTCAGTGATCATGAAAATGTTGGGAGCAACCTCTTGCATACGCTACTCACGCTTTTTATCTTAATCGTGCTCTTACTCTTGCTCTTGCTCGT
>JAXHVI010000257.1:0-14142 GCA_034189195.1 Thermodesulfobacteriota bacterium
AGGCTTATCTGAAAAAAACGGTGCCCGGTGTGATAAAAGTGGAAAAGGTCTGACCCGGCCAGCACCGCCCGGTCTCCGTCAAGAGGCGGCGGCATATAAAACAATCCGGCCGTCAAAAGCAAAAAACCCCTTGACAAACAGGCTTTGCCGTCTATAATAACCAGATTTGTCAGCCGCCTGGTGTCCAGGCGATTTTGAAAATATCACAAGGAGTTGGCATGTACGCTGTAATTGCTTCCGGTGGAAAGCAGTACCGGGTCGAAAAAGACGAGGTGTTGAGGCTTGAAAAGCTTCCCGGTCAGGTGGGGGAGACGGTCTCCTTTGACAAGATTCTGCTGTTTTCAGACGGCGAATCCGTTTCCGTGGGAACCCCAGTTCTGGGTAATGTCACTGTCTCCGGTAAAATCGTGGAGCAGGACAGGGCCAAAAAAATCCTGGTCTTTAAAACCAAGCGGCGCAAACGGTATCGTCGCAAGCAGGGTCACCGCCAGTCGTTTACCGCCGTCCGGATCGACACCATTCAGGCGGGATAAGCCCGGCAACAGACCAGGGAATACACAAAAAGTCCTTTTTTTTATAAGGAGCAGTAACCATGGCACATAAAAAAGCAGGCGGCAGCTCGAAAAACGGCCGCGACAGCAGGGGCCAGCGCCGTGGCGTCAAGCGGTTCGGCGGCGAAAAGGTCCGTGCCGGCAACATCCTGGTACGCCAGCTGGGCACCCATTTTCATCCCGGAAACAACGTGGGTCTGGGCAAAGACTACACGCTGTTTGCCAAGATCGACGGCGTGGTGACCTATGAGTCTTCGGGCGCCCGCAAACAAGTCAGTGTTTATGCCGATTGAAATTCATTGACGAAGCCACGATCACGGTCAGCTCCGGCAAGGGCGGCAGGGGATGTGTCAGTTTCCGGCGGGAACGATTCGTCCCCCGGGGCGGCCCGGACGGTGGCGACGGCGGCAGTGGCGGCAGCCTTGTATTCCGCGTAAACCCATCCAAACGCACCCTTTACGCCTTTCGCTCCAAAAAACAATTTGCCGCGCCCAACGGCGCGCCCGGAGAAGGCCGGCAGAAATCCGGCAAGTCCGGTGACGATCTTGTCATTGAGGTGCCGCCGGGAACCCTTATCTTTGACGCTGACACCGGTGAACTTATTCGGGACATGGTTTCCCCGGAAGAAAACTTTGTGTTTCTGACCGGGGGCCGGGGCGGCAAAGGCAACAAACATTTTGCCACCTCCACCCACCAGACCCCCCGGTTTGCCCAGCCCGGAGAACCGGGTCAGACCGCCACGGTACGCCTGGAACTCAAGCTGCTGGCCGACGTGGGCATCATCGGTCTGCCCAATGCCGGCAAATCCACCCTGCTCTCCGTGATCTCCGCGGCCCGGCCGGCCATCGGGGCCTATCCTTTTACCACTCTTTCCCCCAACCTGGGCATGGTGACCCTTGCCGGCGCCGAGCCTTTTGCCGTGGCTGATATTCCCGGCCTGATCGAGGGGGCCCACACCGGGGCCGGCCTGGGCATCCGCTTTTTAAAACACATTGAGCGCACACGGCTGCTGGTTCACCTGATCGACGCCTCCTCCATCGACCCGGAAGATCCGGTTGCCCCCTTTCGGATCATCAATGCGGAGCTGGCCATGTTCAGCCCGGCCCTGGCCGAAAGGCCACAGGTGGTGGTGTTAAACAAGATGGACCTTACCGGCGCCGATGCGCTGGCCCAACAGTTTATCAACGCCGCCGGCATAAAAAAATACTTTCTGATTTCCGCGGCCACCCGGTCCGGGGTGGAGGAGTTGAAAAAACATCTGTTTGAGTTATTATGCAGCCATGACACCTGATGAAAGACGCCGCTATTTTGACCAGGCCACCCGTGTTGTCGTCAAAGCCGGCAGCAACATTCTGACCGGAGAAAACGGGCTCAACCTGACAGTGGTCCGGTCCATCAGTAAAGAGATCTGCCAGATGATGGAACGGGGCCTTGAGGTGCTTTTTGTCTCCTCCGGCGCCATGGCCTGCGGAACAAAAAAAATGGACATGATGCAGCGGCCGGCGGAGCTTCCCCGGCGGCAGGCCGTTGCCGCCGTTGGCCAGGCCGGACTGATCCTGGCCTATGAAAAGGCCTTTGCCAGGCACGGCCGGCAGGTGGCCCAGATCCTGCTGACCGGCGACGACCTGTCCAGCCGGAAACGGTACTTGAACGCCCGCAACACCCTCTACACCCTGCTGTCGTGGAAGGTGGTGCCTGTCATCAACGAAAACGACACCGTGGCCGTGGAAGAGATCAAGTTCGGCGACAACGACAACCTGGCCGCCATGATCGCCCTGCTTATGGACGCCCACCTGCTGATAAATCTTACCGACATCGACGGCCTGTTCGACAAAGACCCCCGGTCCCATGCCGACGCAAAGCAGATAAAAACAGTGACCGCCGTCACCCGCAGCCTGGAACAGGCCGCCGGCCGGATGCCGGGAGCCCTTGGCACCGGCGGCATGATGAGCAAGATACAGGCCGCCAAAAAGGCCGCCTGCTCCGGCGTTCCCGTGGTCATTGCCAACGGCCGGCGGAAAAACATTCTAACCGACCTGTTTGCCGGAAAGCCCGTGGGAACCTTTTTCCTGCCCACCGAACAGAAGCTGTGCAGCAGAAAGCGGTGGATCGCCTACAGCCTGAAAACCCGGGGCGCCCTTACCGTGGATGAAGGCGCGGCCGGCGCCATTGTTCACAAGGGAAAAAGCCTTTTGCCCGGGGGCATCACCTCGGTTTCCGGAGATTTTTCCCAGGGCGCGCCGGTGGATATTCTCTCCGCAGCCGGCGAACACCTGGGCGTCGGGCTTGTCAACTACAGCGCGGCTGAAATTCGAACCATAAAGGGCTTGAAATCCGGCATGATTGAAAAAGCCCTGGGCGCCAAGCCTTATGACGAGGTGATTCACAGAAACAACCTCGTGCTGGTGTAAACGCGGGGCTCCGGCCGGCGCGCAAGGAAAGGATACGAAAATGACCATTGAAACCACCATTCTCGATATTGCGAAAGCGGCCAGAAAAGCCGCCTCTGCCATGGCCGCCTGTCCCACCAATAAAAAGAACCGGGCCCTGCTGGCCATGGCCGACCGCCTGCACCAGGACGCGGCCCGCCTTCAGGCGGAAAACAGAAAAGACCTGGCGGCTGCGGAAAAGGCCGGCCTTTCAAAAGCCATGATCGACCGGCTCACCGTGAGCGACGCGGTTATCGCCTCCATGGCCGAGGGCCTGCGGGAAGTGGCGGCCCTGCCCGATCCGGTGGGCGCCAAAAGCGCCGCCTGGCGCCGGCCCAACGGCCTGGAAGTGGCCCGCATGCGCATTCCCCTGGGTGTGATCGGCATCATCTATGAATCCCGGCCCAACGTTACCGTGGACGCGGCAGGGCTCTGCCTGAAGGCGGGCAACACCGTGATCCTGCGCGGCGGCTCCGAGGCCCTGCACTCCAACCGGGCCCTGGCCGAATCCATCAGCGCGGCCCTGGCCGAATCCAGGCTTCCGGAAACCGCGGTGCAGGTGGTTCCCGTGGCGGACCGGGAAGCGGTCACCCACCTGCTGGCCCAGGAGGAGTTTATTGACCTGATCATTCCCCGGGGCGGAGAAGGGCTGATCCGTTTTGTGGTGCAGCATTCCTCCATTCCGGTGTTAAAACACTACAAGGGTGTGTGCCATGTTTATGTGGACCAGGACGCGGACCTGGAGATGGCAAGGGCGATCTGCTTCAACGCCAAGGTCCAGCGGCCCGGCGTGTGCAACGCCATGGAGACGCTGCTGGTTCACAGGGATACGGCCCGGCGGTTTCTTCCGGATATGGCCCGGCAGTTTGCCGATGCCGGCGTGGTCCTGCGGGGATGTGCCGCCACCCGGGCTATTCTGCCCGATATAGAGACAGCGGAAGAGGCGGACTGGTATGCGGAATATCTCGACCTGATTCTGGCTGTAAAGGTGGTGGACTCTATAGATGCGGCCATCTCCCACATTGCCACCTACGGATCCTCCCACACGGAAGCCATTGTCACCAACAGCTACGACCGGGCCATGCGGTTTCTGGCGTCGGTGGACTCGTCCGTGGTGCTGGTCAATGCCTCCACCCGGTTTAACGACGGCGGCCAGCTGGGCCTGGGCGCGGAAATCGGCATCAGCACCTCAAAACTTCACGCCTTCGGCCCCATGGGCTTAGAAGAGCTGACCACCACAAAATTTATTGTTCTGGGCAATGGCCAGATCCGGGAGTAGCCGGACCGTCTGCCCGAAGGGTTGCCCGTGCCAACGGCGGCAATAATAAAAAAAGGGATATTCGGCGGAACCTTCAACCCGGTTCACACCGGCCATGTCTGCCTTACAGAAGCCCTGCTGAAGGATTTTCCCTTAGACCGGATGATTGTTGTGCCCACGGCCCGGCCTCCCCATAAGCCGGTGGATTATATTGCCGACCCTGCCGACCGGTTTCACATGGTGGGCCTGGCGTTTGAAAACATGGCCGGTGTGTCCGTGTCCGATGCGGAGATGGCCCGGACCGGACCGTGCTACACCATTGACACGGTCCGTTATTTTATATCCTCTGATCCACAATCCTCTTTTTATCTGGTCCTGGGGCTTGACGCTTTTCTGGAGCTTGACACCTGGAAATCCTACCTGTCCCTGGTGGCCAGCCTGCCCCTGATTGTCTTTACCCGGACCCTGGATCTTGCTTCTGAAAAAACCGCGTTTGAAAACTTTCTTACCACCACCATTTCAAAAGGATACACGTTTTCTGAAAAACAGGCCGGTTATATTCATCCGACACTTTATCCGGTTTTTTTTTACGCGGCCCGGCATTTTAATGTATCGGCCACCGGTATCCGCGCCCGCATAAAGGCCGGGCTTCCCATAAAGGGGCTTGTGCCCGACCCGGTGGCGCAGTATATTCGAAAAAAAGGACTTTATATATGACGGCTTCACCAAAACCGGAGATTGAGCCTTACCTTGCCGCCATCAACGGCATGAAGGCGGAAAACGTCGTGGCCCTGGATGTACGCCGGCTGACATCCATCGCTGATGTGTTTATTCTCTGCGAAGGCCGATCCAACCGGCAGGTGTCGGCCATCAGCGACCATATCGTCAAAGCACTAAAAGATCAGGGCATCAAACCCCTGTCCATGGAGGGCGTCTCCGAGGGCCGGTGGGTGCTGCTGGATTACGGCGATGTGATTATTCATGTGTTTTATGAATCGGTGCGTGCCTTCTACAATATTGAAGGGCTTTGGGCCGATGCCCGGCGGATTGAAATTTAAACCCTGTTTCTGGTGGATATAAAATATGATAAAAGCAACTCCTCCCTGCATGCTGGTGATTCTGGACGGCTGGGGTCTGAACCCCGACAAAAAAGGCAATGCCGTGGCCGCGGCCCGTACCCCCCATCTGGACCGACTCTTTTCAGAATATCCCCATACCCGGCTTGTCTGTTCCGGCGAAGCCGTCGGCCTGCCGGCCGGATATATGGGCAACTCCGAGGTGGGGCATTTGAACATCGGCGCCGGCCGGGTGGTGTACCAGGAACTGATGCGCATCAACGTGGCCATTCAGGACGGCTCTTTTTTTAAAAATCCGGTTATTATCCAACTGATGGATAAGATCATAAAAAAACAGGGCCGGCTTCATCTGATTGGGCTTTTATCCGACGGCGGGGTACACAGCCATATAGATCATTTAAAAGCACTTGTGCGAATGGCTTCAAATAAAAACCTGCCGGTGCTTATTCATGCCGTTTTAGACGGCCGGGACACGCCGCCGGACAGCGGGAAAACGTATATGACGGACCTCTGCCGTTTTCTGGCCGATTACCCGTCCGCTTCCATTGCCACGGTATGCGGCCGTTTTTACGCAATGGACCGGGACACCCGCTGGGACAGAATAAAAATGGCTTATGACCTTTATACCCTGGGAGAAGGAACCCGTGAAACCGATCCGGTGACAGCGGTTAAAAACGCTTACCTGCGCGGCGAAACCGATGAGTTTGTGACGCCTGTTGTTATTGCGTCCGGCAGCCAGAAAGAGGGTGTTGTTGCCGACAACGACGGTATTCTTTTTTTTAATTTTCGGGCCGACCGCATGCGCGAAATTGTCCGGGCTTTTACAGACCCTGACTTTTCCTTTTTTAATCAAACAAAAAAACCGGTTGTTGCACCCCCTGTCTGCATGACCCTGTATGATAAAACTTTTCCTCTGCCAGTAGCCTTTCCTCCTGAAAATCCGTCCAACACCCTTGGAGAGGTGATCAGCCGGCAGGGTTATTCTCAACTCCGTATTGCGGAAACGGAAAAATACGCCCATGTCACCTATTTTTTTAACGGCGGCGTGGAAACCCCTTTTACCGGAGAAGACCGCAAACTGATTCCCTCTCCCAGGGAGGTGGCCACCTATGATCTGAAACCCGAGATGAGCGCCCCGCAAGTAGCGGATACGCTTGCGGATGAGATAATTAAGCAAAAATATGATTTTATTGTGGTCAACTTTGCCAACATGGACATGGTGGGTCACACAGGTATATTTAACGCGGCTGTTGCTGCCTGTGAAACCGTGGATGCGTGTATTGGAAAAATCGTTCCCCTTTTTATTCAGTCCGGTGGCGTGGTGTTGATCACCGCGGATCACGGCAACTCCGAACAGATGGAAGACGAAAACGGGCATCCCTTTACGGCCCACACCACCAATCCGGTTCCCCTGATCCTGGTGGATGAAAACAGAAAACATATAATTTTAAAAGAGGGAAAACTGGCGGATATCGGTCCCACCATTCTTTCTATTATGAAAATTGATCAGCCGGCGGAAATGACGGGCACATCTCTACTTTAACGGCTTTTTTGTTTTTTTCTTATTCACCCATAAAACTTTTTATCTCCTTTTCCTGTTAAAAAACCGGACACCTCTTTACCACTTCTGTGTTGATAACTTTGCTTTTTTAAACACCTAAATCAATATTTCTAAAAACAGCTTTTTTTTTATATTTCATACGACTTTTCAGTCCGTTTTTTTTATAAATAAAATAAACAAAATTAAATATTTATTTTAGTTTTCATCTTTTATCCCATCCTTATTATTATTTTTTAATTATATTTTTGTTTAAAACTCTATTTATTTACTTCATCCGGTTTGTAACCCATTTAAAAATCCTGCTTCAGACCCTATTATTTGATTGAATTTTTTTTAAATTGGAATTACACTCGGGCATATCTTTCATCAACCGGCGGCATTACATAACTCTTTAATTTTATTTAAAGGTTAAATCATGAAATTTTTCGTTGAAAAAAAAGAGATCATTGAAATGCTGGCCAATGTCCAGGGTATTGCGGGGAAAAGGTCAAGCCTTGCCATCACCGAAAATATTTTAATCAAAACCGGCAAAGAGGGGATATCCGTATCAGCCACGGATATAGAGACCGGTTTTGAAGGCATCTATCCGGCCACGATCGAAAAAGAGGGAACCATTGCCATTAACGCACGGCAATTTTATGAGATTGTAAAGAAAATAGACAGTAATATTATATATTTAAAAGAAGAACAAAAACAGTGGATTCAGATAAGCGACACAGAGGACGGATCCCGTCTTAAATATCAGATCATGGGTGGAGAGACGGAAAGTTTTCCTCAACTTCCGGTCATTCCTGATGTTGCCTATATAGAAGTAAATTCAGCTGATTTTAAAAATATGATTTTGTGGGCAACCGTGATTCCCTCCAGTGGAACTGAAAAAAGGGCCCATGTGATCGGCGCCAACCTGGAATATATTAAAGACGAAAAAACAAAAAAAATAAGAATGGTTTCAACTGACGGGAAAAGGCTTACAAAAACAGAGTATTTCTACAAAAATGGAGAACCCGACACGCCGGAGACCAGCACGATTCTTCCGAAAAAAGCCTTAAATGAGCTGTTTAAATTTTTAAAAGATGAGGGAACCATTCAAATCGGCACCCGGGATAACTATTTTATTATTAAAAATAATAATGAAGTCATATATATAAATCTTTTAAGCGGTGAATACCCGAACCTTGAAACGCTTTTTTCTGATGAAAAAGGAAGAACCGAAATACGAATAAACAGAAAAAAATTAAAAGACATGCTGGAACGGATGTCCATCTTGACAACTGATAATTATAAAGGCGTTATTTTTACATTTGAAAAAAACATTCTCACCATCAATGCCCAGAATCCGGACCGGGGAGAATCCTATGAATGGATGGACATTCAGTATGATAAAAAACAGATTAAAACCATGTTCAACCCGGATTATTTTATTGACGCGGTCAACCTGATTGAAGACGATGAGGTCTGTCTGAAATTAAAGGAAGACCAGGCCCCCTGTATTATCTGTGGCTGTAAAAATCCGGAAAATATTAACATCATTATGCCGATGAAAATTTAAAAAAAATGAAAAAAGAAGAAATTAAAGACACTTATAATGAAAGCAGTATCAATGTACTCGAAGGTCTGGAGCCTGTGCGGAAAAGACCTTCCATGTACATCGGCAATGTGGATAAAGAAGGACTTCACCATCTGGTTTATGAAGTGGTGGACAACAGTATTGACGAAGCCATGGCCGGGTACTGTGATTTTATTCATGTCATTATTCACAAAGACAACACCGTCAGTGTGATGGACAACGGCCGGGGTATTCCGGTCGGCATGCATGAAAAAGAGCATATACCGGCTGTGGAGGTGGTGCTGACCAAGCTGCATGCCGGCGGCAAGTTTGACAACAACAACTACAAGGTTTCCGGCGGTCTTCATGGTGTGGGAATTTCCGTTGTCAATGCCCTTTCATCCTTTCTTGAAGTAAATGTTTACAGAGACGGAAAGATATATAAGCAGACCTATTCACAAGGACAGAAAACCAGCGAACTTGAGATTATAGGCGACACCACCCAGCGGGGAACGAAAATTGTTTTCAAACCCGATACAACCATAATGAACACCGATAATTTCAGTTTTGATATTCTTACCCGGCGGTTGAGGGAACTGGCATTTTTAAATAACGGTGTGCGAATTAAAATAGAGGACCACCGCTCCGATGAGTCTGCTGAATTTTTTTATGAGGGCGGGCTTGCCACCTTTGTGGATTATCTTAACCGGGCACACGCCGTACTTCACAAACCCATTTATATTTCAGGTGAAAAAAATGATGTACAGATAGAGGCCGCGATTCAGTACAACGACAGTTATTCTGAAACCATGTACTCTTTTGCGAACAATATCAATACCGTGGAAGGCGGATTTCACCTGATCGGATTTAAAGGGGCCCTGACCCGGTCTATTAATCAGTATGCCGCCGGCCAGGGAGGCGGATCTTCTAAAAAGAACGGCGATAAAATAACCGGCGATGATGTGAGGGAAGGGCTGACAGCGGTTATCAGCGTGCGCATCAAAAATCCCCAGTTTGAAGGACAGACCAAAACCAAGCTGGGTAACAGCGAGGTAAAAGGATATGTGGACTCGCTGGTTTATGAAAAGCTTAATATCTTTTTAGAAGAAAATCCCTCTGTTGGTAAAATCATCATAAAAAAGGCCACAGAGGCGGCCAGGGCCAGAAACGCGGCCAAAAAAGCAAGAGATATTGCCCGAAGCCAGGGTTCCTTGCTGGATTCCAGTCTTCCGGGAAAACTGGCGGAATGCCAGTCCTCCATCCCGGCTGAGCGGGAGCTTTTTCTGGTGGAGGGAGACTCCGCCGGCGGTTCGGCCAAGCAGGGAAGAGACCGGCGTTTTCAGGCGATTCTGCCCCTTAAAGGTAAGATTTTAAATATAGAAAAAGCACGGTTCGACAAGATTTTAAAAAGCGAGGAGATAAAAAACATCATTACGGTTCTGGGCACCGGCGTCGGCAGTGAGGAGTATAATATTGAGAAGATAAAATATCATAAGGTCATTATCATGACCGATGCCGATGTGGACGGCGCCCATATTCGAACCCTGCTTTTAACCTTTTTTTTCAGGCAGATGCAGGATCTGATCAAGCAGGGACATCTCTATATTGCCCAGCCTCCCCTGTTCAAGGTGGGAAGGGGGAAAAAAGAGGTCTATATTGACAGCGAGCTTCAGCTTAAAGACTATTTTATTCAAAACGCCTGTGAAAAAAAGCATGTGAAAACAGGTGAAAAAAAGCTGCAGGACCATGAGTTATATCTTTTCTTATGTAACTTGTCTGAATTCATAAGTGAAATGGCGGGACTGAAAAGAAGGGGATATAATTCAAAACTGATCGAAATTCTGATTCGGCAGAACGTTAAAGAAAAGAGTTTTCTCCAGGACAAAGACCAGGTGGCGGCCCTTCAGCAGACCCTGTCGGAAAACGGATTTATCGTGGATGATGTGCTGTATAATGATGAAAAAGAAATGTATGAATTTCTGGTCACCATTCCCCTGCACGAAGATGAAGAGGAGGCGGTGACCGGTTCGGCGAAAAAGGATATCAAGCCGGTGAGAATCGGCCGCAACCTGATCTATTCCAACCGGTATCAGAACATCGTGATGCTGTCGGAAAAGATCGCCCCCTTCAACGTGCCGCCGTTTACGGTATACAACAGCGATACCGATCAGGAGGAGGCCAGGTTTGACACGGTCAAGCAGCTTTACCAGTACATGGAGGCCCTTGGGAAAAAAGGCGTGGTGTTCCAGCGATATAAAGGCCTGGGTGAGATGAACGCCGATCAGTTGTGGCAGACAACCATGGAACCGGAAACCCGGAAGCTCTTAAAAGTCACCATTGACGACGCGGCGGAAGCCGACGCGGTGTTTACCCTGCTGATGGGAGATGTGGTGGAGCCCCGCAAGCAGTTCATCCAGGAAAACGCCCTGGAGGTGGAGACGCTTGATATTTAAAATTCGATAGTGCCGGGCGTCCGGGGAAAAGGAATCACATCCCGGATGTTTGAGACCCCGGACACCAGCATTAAAAACCGCTCAAACCCCATGCCGAACCCGCTGTGTGCAACCGATCCATAGCGCCTTGAGTCCAGGTACCATCCGTAATGGTCTTTTGAAAGGCCGCTGTTGTCCATCTGCTGTTCAAGCACATCCAGCCGTTCTTCCCGCTGGCTGCCGCCGATCAGTTCACCGATGCGGGGCACCAGCAGATCCATGGCGGCCACTGTTTCGCCGTCATCGTTGACCCGCATGTAGAAGGGTTTGATGGTCCGGGGATAGTCATAAACAAACACCGGTTTTTTAAAAACAGTCTCCGTCAGATACCGCTCGTGCTCTGTCTGAAGGTCGTTGCCGTATTCAGGCGCAAAGGAAAAAGCGGCCCCGGAGCGGGCCAGAAGGTCAATGGCCGTTTTATAGGAGATCCGTTCAAATTCGGAGGCCAGAATGTTGTCCAGGGTGGCCGGCAGCTCCGGGTCCACAAACCGGGAAAAAAGGTCCATGTCCGGCCCGCAGTTTTCAACCATGTGGGTCACGGTCTGTTTAACAAAGGCCTGGGCAAAATCCATGTTCTGTTCAAGGTCACAGAAAGCCATTTCCGGCTCCACCATCCAGAATTCGGCCGCATGGCGGGCCGTGTTGGAATGCTCGGCCCGGAACACCGGACCAAAGGTGTAGACGCGGCCCAGGCAAAGGGCAAACATCTCAGCGGCCAGCTGACCGGACACGGTAAGAAACACGCCCCTGTCAAAAAGCGGAGACCGGGATGTGACGGAAAACAGCTCTCCGGCCCCTTCACAGTCCGAACCGGTCAGAATCGGCGTGTGAACATGAAAAAATCCATGGTCTCTTAAAAAGGCGTGAATAGCAAACCCTGCCTCTGACCGAAGCCGGAACAGGGCGCTGTATTTATTGGTCCGGGGCCTTAAATGGGCGATGGTCCGCAGAAACTCATCCGAGTGCCGTTTTTTCTGCAACGGATAGGTTTCATCGGTCCGGCTGATAATATCGATCCGCCGGGCCGCCAGCTCCCACTGCTGGCCTTTTGCCGGAGAGGCCACAAGGTCGCCGGAAACCGCCACCGCACTGCCGGAGAGCAGCTTCTGAACCTGTTCAAAATTATCCAGGTGCGCCGGGGCCACCACCTGAAGGCTTTGCCGGCAGGAGCCGTCGTTGATTTCGAGAAAGGAAAGGGCTTTTGAATTGCGGCAGGTTTTCACCCATCCGCATACCCGCACACCGGGCAAGGGGGTTTGGGTACTCAAAAGGTGTAGTATTTTTGTGTGGTCCATGTTTATATAGGTATTTTTAAGAAAGGGTTTTAGGGTTTATATCATGCAAACCGGTTTGAACGGCAGTCTGCTGGCGTCCGTCAGAAAACCCAGCACCTACCTGGGCAACGAGATAAACACCATCCGAAAAGATCCCGCCTCGGTCGATCTGTTGATGGCGCTCTGCTTTCCCGATCTTTACGAGATCGGCACCTCCCATTTCGGGCTTCAGATTCTATACCACATTCTAAACCGGAACAAGAAGATAGCGGCCGAACGGATTTTTTCTCCAGGACCGGACATGGAGGCCCTTCTGCGGACAACTGGCCGGTCCGCCTTTTCCCTGGAGAGCCGGCGGCCCCTTGAGATGTTTGATATTATAGGATTTTCACTTCTTTACGAGCTCAATTACACCAATATTCTGACCCTCCTGGATCTTTCCGGTATTCCTTTTTACGCGGCCGACCGAAAAGCGGCCCATCCCCTGGTGATTGCCGGCGGCCCCTGCACCGTGAATCCGGAGCCGGTGGCCGATTTTTTTGACGCAATGGTGATCGGCGACGGGGAGCGGGTGGCAGAAGAGATGTGCCGGGCCTGGCTGGAGATCAAAAAAAGCAGCGGCACCGTGGACCGGGCTGAAATTCTGGACCGGTGGTCTTCCATCGAAGGGGTCTATGTGCCCTCCCTGTTTACAGCCACGTATGACGCCGCCGGTTTTCAGCGCCTGACTCCGGTAAAAAAGGACTACACCCGGGTGACCCGGGCCGTGGTGCCCCACCTGACCGCCGAGGATTTTCCCAACACCCCTGTGGTGCCTTATGGCAAACCGGTTCATGACCGGCTTCGCCTGGAAATCGCCCGGGGATGCACCCGGGGGTGCCGGTTCTGCCAGGCCGGCATGATCTACCGGCCGGTGCGGGAGCGGCCGGCAGACGACCTGCTGGCCCTGGCCGGTCAGGCCCTGGCGGCCACGGGTTATGAAGACCTTTCGCTTCTTTCCCTGAGTACCGGCGACTACAGCCGGCTCCACCACCTGCTGGAACGGATGCTCTCTGTTCACGGCAAAGACAACGTCGCGGTTTCCGTGCCTTCTTTTCGCGCCGGATCCCTGGGCCAGGAGGAGATGGACCTGATCCGGTCGGTGCGCAAGACCGGGTTTACCATTGCGCCGGAGGCCGGCACTCAGCGGCTGCGGGACGTGATCAACAAGAACATCACCGAGGAGGAAATCGTTCACACCGTATCCGATGCCTTTGGCCTGGGGTGGAACCTGATCAAGACCTACTTCATGGTGGGCCTGCCCACAGAGACCGACGCGGACATCGACGGCATCGTCTCTCTTGTTTCCCGGCTGGCCCGCATTAAAGCGCCGGGGGGCCGGGGAAAAAAGCTGCATGTGAGCGTGGCTGCCTTTATTCCCAAATCCCACACCCCGTTTCAATGGGAGCCTCAGGTTTCCGTGGCCCGGGCCAAAGAGCTTATCTTTTCGCTTAAACGACGGCTGGAATCCGGAAAGGTCGGGTTTAAGTGGCAGCACCCGGAAACAAGCCTTTTGGAAGGGCTGTTTGCCAGGGGAGACCGGCGGCTGTCGGCCCTGATCGAGGCGGCCTGGCGCCGGGGGTGCCGGTTTGACGGGTGGAGCGACAGCTTTGATTTTGCCGCCTGGCAGGCGGCCGCCGAGGCCTGTGCGCTGGACATGGAGGCGTGTGCCACCAGAAAAAGGGAGACCGCGGAGCCGCTTCCCTGGGACCATGTTTTTACAGGGGTTTCCAAGGCATTTCTGGAAAAGGAGCGCGACAGCGCCTATGGGGCCCGGCTCACGCCGGACTGCCGGGACCAGGCATGCAGCGGCTGCGGCGTGTGCGACTTTGAATCCGTTGAACCACGGCTCTCCCCGGCGCCGGCGCCGGCGCCCGTCCGGGAGGGCCGGGTCGTGGGCGGGCGGGACCCGGCCA
>JAXHVI010000258.1:0-4680 GCA_034189195.1 Thermodesulfobacteriota bacterium
ATGGCTGCTGCCACGGCCTTGCCCACGCAGGCATGGGCGTCCCGGAAGGCCACGCCCTTGCCCACCAGGTAGTCGGCCATGTCCGTGGCGTTCAGGTAGCCCCGGGCCGCGGCCTGCGCCATGGCATCCCTGTTTACCTTCATGTTGTCAAACAGCGCGGTGCAGACCGGCAGGCAGGCGGCCAGGGTGTCGGCCGCGTCAAAGAGCAGGTGCTTGTCCTCCTGCATGTCCCGGTTGTAGCACAGGGGCAGGGATTTCATCAGGGTCAGCAGGCCCATCAGGTCGCCGAACACCCGGCCGGTCTTGCCCCGGACCAGCTCCGGCACGTCGGGGTTCTTTTTCTGGGGCATGATGCTGCTGCCCGTGGAAACCGCGTCGGAAAGCTCGATAAATCCGAACTCCGACGAGGACCAGAGCACCAGCTCTTCGGCCAGCCGGGAAAAATGCATCATGCAGATGGCGGCGGAAGCGGTAAACTCGATGGCAAAATCCCGGTCCGACACCGCGTCCATGCTGTTGGCCGACACCGCGTCAAACCCCAGCAGTTCGGCGGTATAGGCCCGGTCAATGGGATAGGGGGTGCCGGCCAGGGCCGCGCTGCCCAGGGGCAGCACATTGATCCGCTTGAGGCCCTCGGCAAACCGCTGGGTGTCCCGGAAAAACATCTCGTAATAGGCCATCAGGTGATGGGCGAACAATACCGGCTGGGCCCGCTGCAGGTGGGTATACCCCGGCATGATCACGTCGATATGCGCGCCGGCAAAATCCGCGATCCGCTGCCGCAGCGCCACCAGCCCGGCCACAACCGAAAGGGTCCGGTCCCGCAGAAACAGCCGCACATCCAGGGCCACCTGGTCGTTGCGGCTGCGGGCCGTGTGCAGCTTGCGGGCCGCCGGCCCGATGCGGTCGAACAGGGCGCGCTCGATGTTCATGTGCACATCTTCCAGGGCCGGGTCAAACACGAAGGTGCCGGCGTCGATCTCCTTTTGAATGGCCGCAAGTCCGGCCACAATGGCGGCGGCTTCCTTCTTTTGAATGATGCCCTGCCGGGCCAGCATGCGGCAATGGGCCATGCTGCCTTCAATGTCCCACCGGTAGAGCCGCGCATCCACGTCAATGGAGGCGGAAAACGCCTCCACCTGTTTGTCGGTGGCCTCGGAAAACCGCCCGCCCCAGGGTTTTTCCGTCATGATTTTTTCCTTTTCATCTTAACATCGAAATCGGGACCGGGACCGCCCCCGTGTCATTACGCACAAGCGCAGCATCTTGCCCATACCCGTGTCATTGCGAGCGCCGGCGAAGCAATCCCCTTCATAACGAAGGAGATTGCCTCGTCGCCTCGCTCCTCGCAATGACGAAAACGTTTATGAAATATTCGGGCTATCGTCCAAGCAGCGCATGCAGCCGCAGCCGCAGGGCATTGAGCCGGATGAAGCCTTCAGCGTCCTTCTGGTGGTAGACACTGTCACCCTCAAAGGTGGCAAAGTCGGCGCTGTACAGGGAGTTGGCCGACCGGCGGCCCAGGACCCGGCAGTTGCCCTTGTAAAGTTCCAGGCGCACCTCGCCGGACACATACACCTGGGTCTGGTCGATCATCTGCTGCATCACCTTCATCTCCGGCGAAAACCAGAACCCGTAGTAGATCATCTCCGCGTACCGGGGAATCAGCGAATCCCGCAGGTGCATCACCTCCCGGTCCATGGTGATGGACTCCATGGCCATGTGAGCGGTCCGCAGAATGGTGCCCCCCGGCGTCTCGTACACGCCCCGGGACTTCATGCCCACGAACCGGTTTTCAACAATATCGGCCCGGCCGATGCCGTGCCTGCCGCCCATCTTGTTCAGGGCCGCCAGCAGGCTGGCCGGGCTCATGGGCTGGCCGTTGATGGAGACCGGGTTGCCCTGTTCAAAGGCGATGTCCACGACCTCGGGCTCGTCCGGTGCCTGGCGGGGGGAAACGGAAAGGGTAAACATGTCGTCTGAGGGCGAATTCCACGGGTCTTCCAGAATGCCGCCTTCATAGCTGATGTGCAGCAGGTTCCGGTCCGTGCTGTAGGGCTTGGCCGGCGTGGTGGGCACGGGAATGCCGTGCTTTACGGCAAAATCCATCAGCGCGGTGCGGGACTTGAGGTCCCACTCCCGCCAGGGCGCCACGATGCGGATATCGGGCTTGAGCGCGAAATAGGTCAGCTCGAACCGCACCTGGTCGTTGCCCTTGCCCGTGGCGCCGTGGCTCACGGCATCGGCCCCCTCGGCCACGGCAATCTCGATCTGTCGCTTGGCGATCAGGGGCCGGGCCAGGGAGGTGCCCAGCAGGTACTGACCCTCGTAAATGGCATTGGCCCGAAACGCCGGGAACACGTAGTCTGTTACAAACTCCTCTTTCAGGTCGTCGATGTAGACCCCGGTGGCCCCGGTGGCCCGTGCCTTGTCGTCAATATAATCCAGCTCCTCTTCCTGGCCGATATCCGCGGAAAAGGTGATCACCTCGCAGTTATAGGTCTCGATGAGCCATTTTAAAATCACCGACGTATCCAGCCCGCCCGAATAGGCAAGCACCACTTTTTTAATGTCCGACAAAGCAAACCTCCCTGTTGTTAAAGTAAAAGTTGTGAGCGCCTCTCAAAGTTAAAATTCACCGCGGAGACGCAGAGGGCGCAAAGAAAGATATGAGCGCTGTGCGTAAAACAGACAGCACCCTTTTGCGCAGCGAGACAAAACCCTTTGCGTTCTTTGCGTCTTTGCGGTGCAAAAAATATTCATCAGAACCAAGCCTCTGGGCGCCATAGCCACGGTTGTGGGGGACGAATCCCCCAATGACTTCTCATGCACGTAAAATCAGGGCCTTTAAAATCGCCTTGTGCATGTGCATCTTGTTTTCCGCCTGGTCCCATACCACAGACCGGGGCCCTTCCAGCACCTCATCGGTGATCTCCTCGTCCCGGTGGGCCGGCAGGCAGTGCATCACAATGGCGTCCTTTTTCGCAAGCCGGGCCAGGGCCTCATTGACCTGGAACGACTCAAACACCGCCAGCCGCTCCCGGTGCTCCTCCTCCTGGCCCATGCTGGCCCATACGTCGGTGTAGATCACATCGGCCCCGGCCACCGCTTCGGCCGCGTCATTGACCACGGTGACAGAACCGTTGCCCTTTTGCCGGGCCTTTGCAAGAATATCGGCATCCGGCATGTAGTTTTCAGGGCAGCCCAGCACCAAATCCAGTCCCAGCACGGCGGCAGCCGCGATCCAGGAGTGGGCCACATTGTTGCCGTCCCCCACCCAGGCGATGCGGACCCCCTGGTATCCGCCCTTGTGCTCGATCACGGTCAGCAGGTCGCTGAGCACCTGGCAGGGGTGATACCTGTCGCTTAGGGCGTTGATCACCGGAATGTCCGCGTATTGGGCATACGCCTCGATCAGCGACTGGGAGTAGGTGCGAATGACCAGGGCGTCGATATAACGCGACAGCACCCGGGCCGTGTCCTTTACCGGTTCGGCCCGGGCGATCTGCATGTCCCTGGAACTCATGTAGATCACGGTGCCGCCCAGCCGGGTCATGGCCGCTTCAAAGGAAACCCGGGTCCGGGTGGAGTGCTTGTCGAAAATCATGCCCATGACCCTGCCGGACAAAACAGCGTCGTAAATACCCATGCGCTGCCGCTTTTTCAGCTCCAGGGCCGAATCAAACAGCATTTGGAAATCTTCTTTTTCCAGGTCGTAAAGTGTGGTGATATCTTTTTTCACAACGTAAAAACTCCCGCAAAATTTCGTTTTCAGGACAGATCGCCCAGCACCCCGTCCAGGCAGGCGATCAGGCCGTCGATCTCCTGTTGGGTTACAATCAGAGGCGGGGCAAACCGCAGCACCCTGTCCTGAATACAGTTGACCAGATAGCCTCTTTCCATGCAGGCGGAAACCACAGGGCCGCCCTCGCCGGTCAGTTCCATGCCCAGCAGCAGGCCCATGCCCCGCACACCGGCCACGCAGCTGTGTTTCAACGCAAGGGAGGAGAGCTTCTCCTTGAAATAAACACCCGTCTTCGCGCAACGGTCCACGATCTGCTCCTGGTCCATGGTGCGCAGCACGGCCAGGGCCGCCGCGCAGATCACCGGCGTGCCGCCGAAGGTGGTGGCGTGAGCCCCCGGCACAAAGGCCGCGGCAGCGGCCTCGGTGGCCAGCATGGCGCCGATGGGCAGGCCGTTGCCCAGGGCCTTGGCCAGGGTCATGATGTCCGGGGTGATGCCGAAGTGTTCGTGGGCAAACAGCCTGCCGGTGCGGCCCATGCCGGTCTGCACCTCGTCAAAAATCAGCAGGGCCCCGGCTTCGTCGCACAATTTACGCACCGCCTCAAGATAACCGGGCGACGGGCAGACGACCCCGCCCTCGCCCTGGATGGGCTCCATCATCACGGCGCAGATCCGCGGCGACACCTGCTTTTTCAACGCGTCGATGTCGTTGAAAGGCACGGTGACAAACCCGGGCAGCAGGGGCTCAAACCCCTTTTGAATCTTTTCCTGGCCGGTGGCGGAAAGGGCCCCCATGGTGCGGCCGTGAAACGACTTTGCCATGGTCACGATGGTGTACCGGTCATGTTCGCCCCGGTCGTGAAAGTGCTTTCTTGCCAGCTTGATGGCCGCTTCGTTGGCCTCGGCCCCGCTGTTGCAGAAAAAAACCCGGTCGGC
>JAXHVI010000259.1:0-2252 GCA_034189195.1 Thermodesulfobacteriota bacterium
CTCCACCAGTGTCTGGGTAAGGGAGGCGCCTTCATCAAAATGGGCCGGCGGATAACCGTCCATGGAAACCGCCATGGACGGCACACCGTACACGCACGCCTCCCGGGCCGCGGCCACGGTGCCGGAATAGTGCATGTAGGCCCCGTGGTTCAGCCCGGCGTTGATGCCGGAAATGACCAAGTCGGGCTTGGGGTCAAGCAGGGCCAGAATGCCCAGCTTGACGCAGTCCGCCGGCGTGCCGGACACCGCGTACCATTCTCCGCCGGCCGGGTGGCTCCGCTGGTTGACCCGCAGGGGCTGGTGCAGGCTGATGCCGTGGCCCACGGCGCTACGCTCCGCCTCCGGCGCCACCACCACCACCCGGTGGTCTTTGGAAAAGACCCGGTAAAGGGCCAGCAGCCCTTCGGCATCAATGCCGTCGTCATTGGTTAATACGATATTCATGAGGTCTCTACCCACCATCTCTTATTAGAATCTTACTCTTGATCGTACTCGTGCTCGTGCTCGTGTACTTACGCTTTCCGCCATCATATTTAAATATCGAGTAAAATTAAAGACAAAAACACGATTACGATACGCATGGGGAATCTTAGCCCGTGTCTTTCAGGCACTTCCAGAATGACATACCATTAAAAAATAACGGTTTTATGAGTACCATAAACCACACCCGCTGAAAAGCATAAAAGCGGGGGGCTGACAATGGCACAAGTTTAAGGAACTGTTCAGCATCGTTGTCAAAAAAAACGGCCGACGTGGGAAAGTCGGCCGTAACAGGGTCAGGGCATAACCCGCTCTTGCACCGGCGGATCAGTTGAGCGGATACTCACCGTGGAGCTGCTGAATCTGTTTTTCCTTTGCCTCCCACAGGTCGTTGACCCAGACCTGAAAGCGGTCCCGAAAGGCCTCGTCCTCAAAATAGTCGCCGACCAGGTCCGCGGTGATGGGAATGGTTTCCACGTGAACCCGTATCCGTGAAATCCGTCCGCACACAAAATCCCAGAAACTGTTGGGGCCGGGCGGGTAGGCAATGGTCACGTTGACGATGCTTTTTAATGCCCCCCCCATGGAAGCAAGAACAAAGGCGATGCCTCCGGCCCTGGGCCGCAGCAGGTGAGCGTAGGGAGACTGCTGCCGGGCGTGCTTGCCCGTGGTAAACCGGGTACCTTCCAGAAAGTTCATCACCGACACCGGCATGGTGGAAAATTTTTCACACGCCTTTTTCGTAATCTCGATGTCCTTTCCCTTCAGGTGGGGATATTTTTTAAGAAAGGGGCTGGAGTAACGCTTCATAAAGGGGAAATCAAGCGCCCACCAGGCAAACCCCATGACAGGCACCCAGATCAGCTCTTTTTTCAGGAAAAACTTGAGAAACGGGATTCTGTGATAAAAGACCCGCTGCAGCACCAGGATATCCACCCAGCTCTGATGGTTGCTCACCACCAGGTACCACCCCTTCTGGTCCAGCCCCTCCAGACCCGTCGCGATGATCGGCGTCCCGCTGAAAATTTTCTGGTTTATGTTGTTGCAGAAAATCCATGAAAAAGAGACGGCTATCAGCAGCCGGTTGCAGGCCCGGCGGAACCAGGCAAGCGGCACAAACAACTTTATAAGGGCAATGGCGTAAAGGGGAATACACCAGAACACGGTATTGACCACATAACAGAGCATGGAGAGCGATCCGCGCACCACGCCGAAAACAGAACCAGCCATATCGATCCTTTCAACTCATAAATAGCCCGCAGGTCTGATATATCGACCCGCTGTGCTTTGCAAAAAAGCCCGCCGGTCGGTCTGTTTTTTTTATATATGATGAACAGGAAATGGGACAGCGGATTGGGCTGTTTTTACAAAAATTTTACAAAATCGGCGGGGCACCGTGGAGCGTATCTTCTGAAAAGCCCATCCTGACGGTTGCGTCCCGATTTCGATACCGATACCGATACCGATACCGAATTTGATGAGGGGAAAAATCATTCTTGACACATCCGCCGCCCCGATATATCAATATCAGTGAAGAACGGCGTCCCAAAGGTGAAACGGTGTTCTCAGGATAAAGCAGCACAGGCCAAGGCCTGTTTTTCATAATATCCCGCCGGGACCCGGTTCATCCGCCTTCACGCACCACACAACCAAGGAGCTAATCATGACGGTATCCGCCATTGAGGTAGCACCGGAAGTGGCCTCCCCCCTGATCACTGAAGTGATGGAACGTTCCGGGCAGAACCTGCTTGCCTGCTACCAGTGCCGCCGCT
>JAXHVI010000026.1:0-7637 GCA_034189195.1 Thermodesulfobacteriota bacterium
TGGAAGGGGTTAACAATAAAATTAAGGTCATAAAACGTAATGCCTATGGATTTCATGATGATAGATACTTTACATTAAAGGTCATACAGGCCTTTTCCTCCCACTAATTGGGAGAAGAACCTTTTTTAAAGGCCATGAAACTGCAACAACCTTTGAACGGCGGCCGGCTCGATCGATATCCCCCGGCTGGCTGCACGCTTCGCGAGTTCGGAAACGCCAATGCCCGGATGTTTTATCAATTGCGCCAAAATTACCACCGCTTGGGTATCTGTTGGGAAGGTGATGCCTTCGCGTCGCTCCCTTTGCTTTTCCCGAATATCGGGCTGGTCCGACAAGTAAACAAAACGTCCATTAAATCGGTCGCAATGGACGCCATCGGGCTGATTTTCATGAAAACGCATACTTGATCACGGTCCCTTCGCTGCCCCCATGGCCTTTAGTCAGAGGGCCTTGACTCAATCCAACCGTCGTTTGCGGTCATAGGACAACACTCTTTTCAGATCAATCCCATATTTTTTCATCCGGTTCCAGACCGTTACCCGGTTGATGTTCAGGAGTTTCGCCGCCTGGGTCTGGTTGCCATTGGTCTGTTCCAATGCCTGGATCAGCTGCGCCTTTTGGTCCGGTTCCGGGCCGGGAAGGGGAGGGGGGTGTTCCATGGATGCGGGCGGATACGGAAACAGGCGAGTGGTTTGAAAGAATCTTTTCGGCAAGTGTTCAGCCCGGATAAACGGGCCGTCGGTAATGACAAAAGAATATTCTAGGGTGTTTTTCAACTCCCGGATATTTCCCGGCCATCTGTAATCCATGAACGCTTCCATGGCATCGGGGTCCAGTCCGGTCACCGATTTCCCGGTCCGGGCATTCAGACGGCGGATAAACGAGTTGACCAGAAGCGGGATATCCTCCTTCCGGTCCCTTAAAGCGGGCAGATGGATGGGAAGGACATTGATCCTGAAAAACAGGTCCTGGCGGAAAGCCTTCTGCTCGATCAGTTCTTCGAGGTTCCGATTGGTGGCGGTAATAATCCGGACATCCACCGTGACCGGGGTGATGTCGCCCACCCGTTCGAACTGTCCGGATTCGAGAACCCGGAGCAGTTTGGTCTGAATAGACAGGGGGATATCTCCGATTTCATCCAGGAAGAAATCACCGTTGGCCGCTGCTTCGAACCGTCCGATCCGGCTGGAGTGCGCCCCGGTGAATGCCCCCTTGACATGGCCGAACAGTTCGCTTTCAAGCACGGCCTCATTTAATGCCGCGCAGTTGAGCTGGATAAACGGTCCTTTTTTTCTCGGACCGCACAGATGGATGGCATTGGCGACCAGTTCCTTGCCGGTGCCGCTTTCCCCGAGAATGATTACCGGGGCATTACTTTCAGCTGTTTTGCGGACCATTTCGATGACCTGGGCCATTTCATTGGATTTACCCACGATGCCGAAAAAATCGTTTTTAAGATCCCACTGCCAGGACAGGATATGCACTTTTTCATCCAGCCGGACCAGCTCGGATATATCGGTGAGGGTTTCCACCACCCCCATGGGCTGACCATCTTCGTCAAGCAGTACAGATGCGTTTTTGAGAACCGGCATGAAGCTGCCGTCCTTTCGTTGTATCAAACAGCGGCATTTTTTGATGTCAGGGTGCCCCCTCAGGAACAGTTTGCACCAGGCGGCCTGTCCGGGTGCCTGGATGGTCTGCTCGCAGGCATCGCATCCGAGTATGGTGCAAGGCATGCCGATGGCCTCTTCGGACGTGTAGCCGGTCAGGGATTCGAACGCCTTGTTGACCATCAGCAGGGTGCCTTCTGTGCCGATGAACATCAGGCCGTCGTTGATGGTGTTGACGATCCGTTTCCAGAACACGTTGATTTCATGGTCGTCCATTGCAGCCTCCTGGCAGGTGATTGTTTAAACAGGTGTTTAAAATGGAAAGTATATTAAACATACATTCAATCACCTGTCAACACGCAGCCTAGGTTTTTATGATCGGTTTAATAAATATTTTATTTAAAATAAGTGATTTGAATCTAATTGACTCGCAGTGTCCCTGCTGGCATGTCTGTTGCAGGATAGTTGCAGGATAAATGCTGAACCGGCAATAATAGACGATGAACCGTGGATGCTGAATGACCGAAACGTTAAAACTGGACTTCCGTGGCATGGTGGCTCCGCTGAACCTGCTGAAATGTCAGCGATGCCTCAAGGATATGAAATCAGGTGATATTCTGGAGGTGCTGCTGTCGGATGCGGATGTAATAGCGGATCTGACCACCATCATTGCCCGGTCAAGCGATACGGTCGCTTATCAGAAGATAAAGGAGGACGGGATTCATCTGGGCATCAGAAAGGGCTGACCGTCATGGATATCGGGCATAGGCATATATAACCGCAAGACATGATGGACTCGTAAGAAGTCGAATTTTATCATATTAAGCACGATAACATACTGAATTTGTTGAACGCGAATTTTCAAAAATGACCGTTTTCCGACTTTTTACGATGGTATCAGACATGTTTCATTAATTTTTTCCAAACAGGAGAAGATATGGATCTAACAAGACGACATTTTTTCAAGTGGATGGGCGCTGCCGGAGCCGGTGTCACGGTGGGTGTTTCATCTGCCGGCGCATGGGAGTCAAAGGCACCGCCTGACGCTTTCGGTTGCCTGGTGGACCTGACCCGCTGCATCGGCTGCCGGAAATGCGAGCATGCCTGTGCAGAGGTCAACGGGCTGCCGGAACCGGAACGGCCGGACTGCCAGTGCACGATTTTCGAGAAGAAGCGCCGGCCGGATGCCACGGCCTACACCGTAGTGAACCGGTATTTTACCGGTAAACTAGACAAGTTTGATAGGCCGGCCCCGGTCTTTGCCAAAGTCCAGTGCATGCACTGTCAGGATCCGGCCTGCGTGTCGGCCTGTATTGTCGGTGCACTGACAAAGGATGAAACCGGGGCGGTCCGGTATGATGTGACCAAATGCATCGGCTGCCGGTACTGCATGGTGGCCTGCCCGTTTGAAATTCCGGCCTATGAATATCATGATCCGATTACCCCGCGGGTCATGAAGTGTACGTTCTGCTACGACCGGATTTCAAAGGGCAACGGCCTTCCCGGATGTGCCACGGTCTGCCCTACTGAAGCGATCACTTTTGGAAAGCGGGAGACCCTGCTGAAAGTCGCCAAAGCCCGGCTGCAGGATAATCCCGGGAAATATATCGACCATGTATACGGGGAAAAGGAGGTCGGCGGTACCTCGTGGATGTATATTTCCGATGTGCCCTTTCAAAAGGTGAATCTGCCGGAATTGCCGGACGAACCGTCACCGAAGCTGTCTGAAACCATTCAGCACTCCCTGTTCAGCTACCTGTGGTCGCCCATTGTCCTGTTCGTGGTGCTGGGGACGGTCATGTTCAGAAACAGCGGCAGGCAGGATGACTCTCACGATAAAGGAGGTGCCTGATGACACACCACGCACGTCCGATAGATAAAAAATTCTGGACCCCGGGCGTTTTCGTCCTCCTGGCATTCATGACCGCCGGGACGGTTGCCATTGTGGCCCGGTTCACCGGCGGGATCGGTTATGTCACGAACCTGAGTGACTCCCGGCCATGGGGGCTGTGGGTCGGGGTGGATGTCGCCACCGGTGTGGCCCTGGCCGCCGGCGGATTCACCACAGCGGCCCTGGCGCATATTTTCGGGCGCCATGCCTATGAATCGGTAACCCGGCCGGCCCTTCTGACAGCGGTTCTCGGCTACACCTTCGTGGTATTGGGGCTGCTGGTGGATATCGGCCGGTCCTGGGCCATCTGGAAGCCGATGTTCTACTGGAACACCAATTCGGTTCTGTTTGAAGTGGCCATGTGTGTGATGTTCTACCTGAGCGTCCTGTATATCGAATTTTTTCCCATTGTGGCCGAACAGTACAAGGGTCGGGTCAATCTGCCGGGCCTTCTGTCGCCGCTGAACGGTTTGATCGACATGGTTCTGTCCATCGGGGACGCCATCCTGGGCAGGATCATGTGGATATTCATCATTCTCGGCGTGGTCCTCTCCTGCATGCATCAGTCCAGCCTGGGCTCCCTCATGCTGGTGGCCCCCACCAAGATTCATCCCCTGTGGTATACGCCCATCCTGCCGCTGCTGTTTCTGACCTCCGCTTTTGCCGTGGGGTATCCCATGGTGGTGTTTGAATCCACCATTGCCGCCACATCATTCAAGCTGGATTCGGAAATGACCGTTCTGACACCGCTGACACGGATCACCATTTTTACTCTGGGTCTTTACATGGTGCTTAAGATCGGCGACATGATGGTCCGGGGAACCTATGTGTACCTGTTTGACGGAACCTGCCAGACCAATGCGTTTTTGGTGGAGCTGATCCTCGGGGTGATCGTCCCCTGGCTGATGCTGCTTTCTGAAAAAGTCCGCAGATCAAGGCCCGCACTTTTTACCGCCGCCACGATGATTGTTCTGGGGGTGGCGCTAAACCGTGTCAATGTCTTTATTGTTGGATACAAACCGCCGTTGACTGAAGGAACCTATTTCCCCGCTCCCGGTGAGATGCTGGTGACCTTTGGACTCATTGCCACATTGATGTTCATTTACCGGATTGTGGTCACGTATCTGCCGGTATTACACGGATCCAAGGAGGTACCGCAATGATAAGAAAAACTGTCTTACCGGCCGTCCTGGTGCTGTTGACAGCGGCATGGTGCACCGCCGAAGTCTGGAAAGCGCCGGACCAGGAAAAGGCAAAGGAACGGGCCAAGGAAGTGGTGCCGTTCATAAAGGAATACAGCGATGACTGCCAGATTGCCCGCCGGATATGTCTGATGGATGCCGGTATCTCTCTGAAAGATGTCCAGGATGTGTATTTTCTTCTGGACAGCCCCATCATCAAGCAGCGGGAAGATCAGTACGAACCGGTCCGGTTCGCCCACAAACGGCATGCGGCCATGACCAATGACTGCACCAAGTGCCATCATTTCCGGCCGAAAGATGAGAATGCACTGGAGACCACCCGATGCTCCGCCTGCCACCAGGACTCGTTCAACCCGGATCGTCCGGAACGGATCGGACTGAAGGCGGCCTATCATCAGCAGTGTATCCAGTGCCACCAGGATGAGGCCAAAGGGCCGGTGGACTGCAAGGGGTGCCATCTTCAGCATGTGCCCAGCCACAAGGAGCTGGTCAAGCTGCCGGACAACCCGGACCCCTTTCAGGTGACCCGGGAGTGCCTGAGATGCCATGACGAACAGGGCGAGGATATGCTGGAAACCGCCCATTGGCTGTGGAAAGGGCCGTCACCCTATACCACAGGACACCGGAAGGATATTCTGCACGGCAAGAGCACCACGGCCCTGAACAACTACTGAATCAGCCCCATCAGCAACGAGGCTCGTTGCACAAGCTGCCACGCAGGGTACGGTTGGAAGGATGCATCATTTGATTTCACGGATAAAACCAGAATAGACTGCCTGGTGTGTCATGACACCACCGGCAAGTATGAGAAAGATCCGCCCGGTGCGGGCATGCCCAAAAAAGAGGTGGATCTCAAAGCGGTGGCTGAAAATGTCGGGCACACCAGCCGGGCCAGTTGTGGGTCCTGCCATTTCAACGGCGGGGGCGGCGACGCCATCAAGCATGCGGATATGTCCCGGCAGCTGTTGGAACCGGACCGGAACTGTGACATTCATATGGGCGGGTATGATTTTACCTGTGCGGAATGCCATAAAACTCGGAATCACAAAATCAGCGGCCGGAGTTCATCCGTGCCTGTGGCTGAAGGGGCCCTTTCCTGCCAGGACTGTCACGGGGAATCTCCCCATTACTGCGGCAGTCTGCTGGATCACCATCTGAACGATCATGCCAAAACCCTGGACTGCAATGTCTGCCACGCTCCGGTCTTTGCCAAGTGCAAACCAACCAAGACCTTCTGGGATTGGTCCACTGCCGGGGACAAGCAACGGAAAGTGAAAAAGGATAAATACGGCAAACCCGACTATGACTGGAAAAAAGGAGATTTCAAGTGGGAAGAGTCGGCCGTGCCGGATTACACCTGGTACTCCGGTTACATGAACCGTGTGCTGATCGGTGACAAGGTGGATATCAATGCCGAGGTCATCAACCTGACCGAGCCGGTCGGGTCCATCAACGATCCCCTGTCCAGGATCACCCCGTTCAAGATCATGAAGGGCATCCAGCCGGTGGATGCGGACAACGGCTACATCCTGATCCCTCACCTGTTCCCGAGGGACCAGGAGGACACCACCGCCTACTGGAAGCACCTGGATTGGGAAAAAGCGTTTGAGGACGGAATGAATGCCGTTGGGTTGAAGTACAGCGGGTCGTACAGGTGGAAGGAAACCTGGATGTACTGGCGTCTGGACCACGAGGTGATGCCCGCTGACATGGCCCTGTCCTGTGTCCAGTGCCATGACAGCCTGAAAGGCGATAGGACATGCAACCGGTGCCATCAGGATCAGCGGGATGTGGATTTCAAAAAGATCGCTCACAAGGGAACCGATTTTTCATACATGAAATCCAATGGATGGGATGTGGAACATCTTATCGACAAGACCGACTACATCAACTTCAAGGCATTGGGTTACCAAGGTGATCCCATTATCTACGGCGGCCGGTTCAAACGCTTGCCCATGGGATACCACACGAAACAGGAATAGCGGATGGGTTACTGTCCAGGTGTCTTCAGCCGGCGGTGCAGATTCGCCGGTTCACGCCCGGCAATGACGAAGGGCGCTCCCGGGGGTTTCGATCCCGGTTCCGATCCCGATTTGGAGGGGGCTACGGATGTTCCGAAGATTTTTCGTGTATTGAGTCTCATTTGAATATACAATTGGGGCTCAATTTGGAGGTGATACCATGAAATTTTTAAGTGTCAGAGATCTCAAGGCCAAGTCTTCGCTTATCTGGAAAGAGCTGCCGAACCAGAAAGATATGGTGATTACCAGTAACGGCAGGCCGATTGCCATCCTTTCATCCGTAACAGAGGACAACCTCGAACTGGTTTTGTCGTTCTTTCGCCAGGCAAGGGCAACGCAGGCGGTTAATGCCATTCAGCACGAATCCGTGCGAAAGGGAACGGATAAAATTTCCACAGATGAAATCGACGATGAAATCAAGTCGGTTCGCTCCCGGCGGAAAAAATGAAAATCGTGCTTGATACAAACGTGCTGGTTTCCGGGCTTCTCACACCGTATGGGCCAAACGGTGAGATCATCCGCCTGATTTCGGCCGGGGTGCTTGCGGTTCAATATGATTCAAGGATATTTCTTGAATACCAGGATGTCCTGGCGAGACCCAGGTTCCAATTTGATATGCAGGATGTGAACACCTTTCTGGCCTGGTTGAAACAAACGGGCCGGGTGGTTTTCGGCGCGCCACTGGGAAAAAGGCTGCCGGATCCGGATGATGAGCCCTTTCCTGAGGTTGCCATTGCCGGGCAGGCCGTATGCATAATAACAGGGAACAAAAAACATTTTCCCAAAGCGGTTCGGCAGAATGTCACCATATTTTCGCCCGCGGAATTTATCGAGTTTTTCAGAAAGCATAATGAGGGCACAGGGCAGGCCCATCCCCAGGGGTGATTGTGAACCCGCTTTGTCCGTGAGCCGT
>JAXHVI010000260.1:0-2756 GCA_034189195.1 Thermodesulfobacteriota bacterium
TGCACAAGCACATGTTCCGGTTCTCGGATTATCAGTTCGGCCACAAGTTTATTCCCGGCTACAATGAATCCCATATTGACGGCCGGCGGCTGGAAGAGATTGACGAGATGATGCGGGAAGGATTTTACCGGGAGAACGGCCCGGTGGCCCTGTCGTCGCTGCTGGTGATGTGGCAGGGGTTCATGAACCTGAAAGACTCGGAAAACGACGCCGAGGTCCGGGCCGCCACCTTCAACTACTGGATGGTCAGGCGCAACATTCAGCGGGTGATGCTGGCCTCTTTTGCTTTCAACGACCGGGTTTTTACAAAGTGTTCGGACACGTTTTTAAGCCGCCTGGCAACCCTGTTTGACCAGGTGGGCCGGTACACGCCGCCGGACACGGCCATTCACCGCAAGTACCAGGCGGTTTTCAACATGTACGATCAAATGAACAGCCCCCGGTCAAAAGCGGTGGCGCAAAAGATGGCCGATGCCTTTATCCGGCGCCATGGCAGGGGTATTCGCGAGACACCGGTGACGGGCGGCGTGAAAGAATCTTTGGCGGCCGGTGTTGCCGCCTGACATCCCAAAAAGAGTTAACTGAAAAAAATAAAAGGACACGAAGCGGCTCCGGTCAGGGCCGATACTTCGTGTCCTTTGATTTTTCCGGCCGAAAAACCGTCTATCGAACGGGTTCATAAGGCAGCTTGGCCGGTTGCGGCTCGAACAGCTTCATGAATTTCGCAAAAGCGACCAGTCCGCCTTTTTCATAGTCAAACGTGGGCAGGGTCATCAGCGGGCTGCGGACCTGGGCCAGCATCTCCTTCCACTTCTGTGCGTCCGCCGACACGATGATGTCGGCATCGTCGCTGTTTATCGTGTCAATGGGCCGCTGGTTAATTTCGGCCACGCCAAGGCGCACATGGATTTCAAACGCCTGGCCGGCATCGGCAAACTTTATAACCGCACGGATATTTTTATTGTCGCTTGCCTTTGCGTCCAGTGAAACGCCCAGGGCCTCAAAAAAGTTGGCCAACGGCAGGCGGGCGATCATTTCCGGGTCGGCCTTGACCGGGGAGAAGGCCACGAACCCGTCCCGGATCTCCAGGGCCTCGGTCAGGTAATAGTGGCGGGCATTGGGGTTCTGTGCCTTTTCTCCCAGGGCCGTGAGGGCCGAGACGCGCAGCCCCTTGTAATCCGTGTTGTCCGGTGACAGTTGCAGGAGGTGGCCGGACAGGTGAAGGGCCGCCTGGTATTCCTGGTTTCTGAGCAGTGCCTGGGCATGCTGCCACAGGTTTGCTTCCCCCCCGGCCAGGTCGATCATGAGCCGGGCCCGGGCTTTCGGGGAAAGGGGCTCCAGATTGGCCGCGTCTCCGTCAAACCATCCCATGTTACCGGCAAAAACCGCCCGCACCGACCAGGCCACGGTGCCGTAAAAGGGTTGCAGATAGGGCTTATCCGCCAGGTGGGGCGGCAGTTTTACGTATTCCACCATCTGGTCCGGGGTCAGTCCCATGTTGATGCCCCGAATGGACTGGTCGTGAATAAACTGAATGGCGTCACGGTAGTCGGTGAGAATTTCGTAAATGCGGTCCGCGCCGTGAAGGGGCCGGGTGTGGCACGGCACCAGGTGATCGGGCCGCAGGTTCCGGATGATGTCGACACTGCGGTACCACTGTTTCAGGCTGCGGAACAGGGTGCCCCGGATGGTGTAGAGATTGGGGAAGGTCCAGTAGAAGTTGTCCCCGCAGATCAGCAGCCGCTGGTCCGGCAGCCACACATAGATCTGGTCGTCGGTTTCGCCCGGCGCGTGGATCAGCTCAAAGCGGACCCCGGCCACAGTGGCCTCCAGCCGGTCGGAGAATGTGACGGTGGGCGGCATGTATCCAAGGGTGACCGCCTTCCGGCCCACCCCCAGAAAAGGCCCGATGCCGGCGTTGACCAGGCCGTCGGCATCCAGGAAGGTGCCGAACATGCGCATGCCCCGGGTGTTGGTGGCGGGCCGCAGCTCGCCTACCACCCGGTTGACAAGATCGTGGGTGGTCTGATGGGCGTATACGTCCGGACTTTTCCCCTCGGCAAACACGTCAGCCCCGAAAATATGGTCCGTGTGGTTATGGGTGTAGATGATGGCCTTCACCGGTTTGGCCGATATTTTCCGGAACTCGGCCAGCACCAGCCGGGCCTGTTCCCGGGTCTCCATGGTGTCCACGATGATCAGGCCGTCGTCCCCCTCGATCATGATGGAGTTGGCCAGGCCGTAGCCGATGGCGGAAAAAACGTTTTCCGTGACCTGCTCGACGCCTTTTTTGAAGACGCCGGAATGCGCTTCAAGCGATGCGTCGGCCTGAATATCGGCTTTCAGCGACTGCCCGGTTTGATGATCGGGCGAAGAGGGGCATCCTGTCAGCAGGAACAGGAAGACAAGAAGCGCAAAAGCAAGAACGGTTGTTCGCATGGGAGCTCCTTTTGTATGGACGTTCTGTTTACTCGGTTTTTTTAAGATTCAGGTTCACTCTCGTGGCACATATATGGAGAGGTTGGCGATGGTTTCCTGAATGCCGTTTACGCCATCGGAATTTGCCGGCCGATAGTTTTCCAGCAGGTAAGGAAAAGCAGTTTGCCCGGAAAAAGTTTTTGGAAAGACAATGGCACGAAATCGTCTTTCTCTTAACGCGTTGAAAAGTTTTGTCTGCAAAATGTCCCATACCGCGTCCCTGATCATGACAATGACAACAAAGGCAATAATATAATAAGCGACCCGGGGGGGGGCTT
>JAXHVI010000261.1:0-12913 GCA_034189195.1 Thermodesulfobacteriota bacterium
GATCAACGCCTCGGGTTTCAAAACCCTCAACGAGGGTGACCGCGTCACGTTTGATATCGTGGACGGCAAAAAAGGCCCGGCTGCGGCAAACGTAACCGTCGTGTAACCCTATCGGGAAGCATTTTTAAAAGGCACCTTCCGCCGTCATTGCGACGGGAGGTGCCTTTTTTTATTTTCATTTTACCTTGCTGCCGCCTGATATAAAGGACCGCCATGATCACCGACACATTCACCCGGCAGTCGATCATTGATGCCGATGTGCCCACGCTGTTTTTATGGCATGCCCGGCCCGGCGCCATTGAACGGCTCAGCCCGCCCTGGAACCCCCTGGAGGTGATCTTTCGCACCGGCGGCATCGAAGCCGGCGCCCGGGTGGCGCTGAAGATGTTTGCCGGCCCGGTGCCCTACCGGTGGCACGCCCGGCACACCGTGTATGAAGAAAACCAAAAATTCGTGGATGAGCAGGTCAAGGGCCCCATGGCCTTCTGGCGTCACACCCACGCATTTGAGCCGGCCGGCAAAAACCAGTGCCGGCTCATCGACACCATTGATTATCGCCTGCCGCTTTATCCCCTTACCCGTTTTCCCGGCAGGCTCCTGGTGGAGCGCAAACTTGCCCGCATCTTTGCCTGGCGTCACCGGATCACGGCCTTTGACATGGCCCTGCACCGGCGGTTTGACAAAAAGGCGCCCATGACCGTGCTGATCTCCGGGGCCAGCGGCGTCCTGGCATCAGCCCTGATCCCCCTGCTCACAACCGGTGGCCACCGGGTGGTCAGGCTGGTGCGTCGTAAACCCTTGATCCAGGACGAGGTGTTCTGGGATCCGGCAAAAAACACCATTGACGTTGATGCCCTGAAAAATCATACCATCGACGCGGTGATTCACCTGGCAGGTGAGCATGTGGGCACCGGACGGTGGACGGACGCCAAGAAAAAAACCATTATCGACAGCCGGCAGCAGGGCACCCGTCTTCTGGCCAAAACCGCGGCCCGGCTCTCCCCCCGGCCCGGGGTTTTTCTCTGCGCCTCGGCCACCGGATTTTACGGTGAACGGGGCGACGCCCTGCTGACGGAAAATGACGGGCCGGGAAACGATTTTCTGGCAAAGGTGTGCAACATATGGGAAGCCTCGGTCCGGCCGGCAATGGACGCCGGCCTTCGCACCGTTCGCATGCGCATCGGCGTGGTGCTCACGCCAAACGGCGGGGCACTGCAGCGCCTGCTTCTGCCCTTTCAGCTCGGTCTGGGCGGCCGGTTGGGAAACGGCCGCCAGTATTTGAGCTGGATCTCCATTGATGACGCCATCGGCGCCATCTTTTACCTGTTGATGAATGACGCGGTCAGCGGACCGGTCAATGTGGTATCCCCTTCCCCGGTCACCAACGCCGAATTTACCCGGACCCTGGCAACGGTGCTTTGCCGTCCGGCCCGCATACCGGTGCCGGCAACCGCCATTGGCCTTGCATTTGGCGAAATGGGCACCACCGTGCTGCTCACCAGCACCCGGGTGGCGCCGTCAAAACTGACAGAGTCCGGCTACTGTTTCGGCTGGCCCGATCTCGAAGGCGCGTTGCGCCACATTCTGGGAAAGACAGATTAAAATGAGCATACGGTTAAAATGGTTTTTCTTCGGTCTCCTGGTTGCGGCCCTGGCCTTTGGTTTTCTGCACCTTTTTGCCGATGCCGGCCCCTATAACTTTGAACGGCTTCACGTATTTTTCTTCAACCTCTGTGCCGGAGGCTCGATGATTCTCTTTTTCTCCGAACAGCCGCGCCGCTTTTCTCCTCGGGTGTTTCTGTTCATGGCACTGGCCATGGCCTACGCGGTGTTTGCCTTTTTCATGATCTACACACCGGCCGTTATGCTTTCCCTGGTGCTGGCCCTGATCGTGGAAAGTGTGCGCGTTCAGCGCTTTTCCCTTTTTCCCTGGGGGTTTTTCAGAAAAGACGAGCCGGTGGACCAGAAATTTCACCAGGCGGCCCTGCTCTGCCTCTCCCTGGGCCTGGCCGTTTCCGCGGCCGTGATTGTCAACAACGAATACGCAAACCTGGTTTCCTTTCCCAAGCTTTCCCTGGATGTTTTTTTCCTGGGGTTTTCCTTTCCGGTCTCCCTGATCACCCTGTCGTTGATCTTTTCCTTTATGACCGGGCCTGAAACCACCGGCCTGCGCATTTTAAAGGAAACCGGATTCTGGGCCGTCAACCTGGGAGTGATCATCTTCTTTCTGTTTATTATCTTTGAGAACCTGACCAGCCAGGTAGGGGTCACCCTCGTTCTTTTCGCGGCCGTGGCCATGATCACCGTGCTCTATTACCGGCTGGGAAAAGTGGCCCAGCAGAAACATTTTCTGACCTCGGGCATGGGATTTCTCCTGATCACCGCCATCACCGGCATCGGCTACATCCTTGCCGAGCTGGACCCAGGCTACACCAGTGAAAACTACCACTGGCTGCTGAAGCTCCACGCCTTTGCCTCCCTGTACGGCTGGAACCTGTGCGGCCTGGCCGTTATTTTCCGGTACGACGACTTTCCCATCGCCCTTCACTCCCGGCCCCTGAGCGTTTTTCACTGGATCACGGCCCTGGTCCTGGCGCCCCTGGGCATCTATTACCCCCTGTTCTCCCTGATGGCCCTGGCCTGCTATGCCGTGCTGCTTTACGCCATCCTGTTTGCCGCCAGAGCCCCCCAGCCTATTGGCGGACAATAAAAAAACCGGCCCGCGATTGAGCGAGATCGCGGGCCGGCCAAAACAGAAGGTAATAATGGAGGTTGAATGGCATTACCTTCATCTTAAAAGTCTAGCAAAATGCATGCCGATATATCGCCTGCCCGTCCGTACCCGGCCACACCGGAAGCAACCGAATGAAGCGCCCTCCTTTTTCAAAAAAACACCTTTAATTCAAGGATATGAAGCCAAAGAACATCAACAGCCAATCAGATAGACCACTCTGAACGGTGGGCAGAAGACGATCGACAGTGCGTTAACCGTAACGTTACCTGTGTCCGGACCGGCAACTCATTTTTCAGGCGGCTGAAGGGGAATATTCCACTTTTTCATCTGTTTCCAGATGGCGGTGCGACTCACGCCGGCCCTTCTGGCAACTTCGGCCTTGTTCCAGCTGCAGGCAACCAGCAGATCCAGCAGGGAGTGGCGGGTCAGGGGACGGGGATGCGAGGCAACGGAAAGCAATCCGGCATCCCCATGGCCGGCATAATAGTCGGCCTTGCGAATCTCCACCGGCAGATCAAAGGGAGAGATCGTGCCGTTTTCCGCGCACAGCACAAAGGCGTGCTCAATGGCGTTTTCCAGCTCCCGCACATTGCCCGGCCAGTTGTAATCCATCAGCAGGCGCATGGTGCTGGCTGTCACACCCGCGATGTTCTTGGCGGTTTTGCTGTTTTCCATCGTGATGAAATGCTCAACCAGCAGGGGAATGTCTTCCCTGCGGTCCCGCAGGGGCGGCACATGGACGGGAAACACCTTGAGCCGGTAATAGAGATCCTGCCGGAATTCGCCGCTGTTGACCAGGGCCAGCAGGTTTTTATTTGTGGCGGTGATGATGCGAATGTCCACGAACCGTTTCTGGGACTCGCCCACCCGCTCCACGGTTCTTTCCTGAAGCACCCGAAGCAGCTTAACCTGGATAAAAGGGCTGATTTCACCGATTTCGTCAAGAAACACGGTGCCTCCGTCCGCTTCTTCAAAACGGCCTTTTCTGTCCCGGTGGGCCCCGGTGAACGATCCCCTGGCATGGCCGAAAAGCTCGCTCTCCAGCAGGGATTCGGACAGGGCGCTGCAGTTCACCGTGATCATCGGGCCCTGGGAGCGGACGCTGTTGTGATGAATGGCGCCGGCCACCAGCTCCTTGCCGGTGCCGCTCTCCCCCTGGATCAAAACCGTGGCATCACTGGCCGCGGCCGCCTCCACCGCGGCAAAGACCCTGTTCATGGCGTTGCTTTTGCCGATGATGTTGTCCAGCCGGTAAATCTCTCCCAGCTTGCGGCCGGCCTCGGCCAGCTGCTGGCGGGCCTCTTGCAGTTCGGTAAGATCGGAAACCGTCTCGACAACACCGATCACCTCACCGGTGTTGTCGATAACCACCCGCGCGCTTTTCATCACCGGCACATGGCGGCCGTCTTTGTGCCTCAGCCGGCACTCTTTTGAATTAACCCGGCCGTGCTTGAAAATGCCGCATTCGCTCATGCCGGCCGGGCAGGTTTTGCCAAAGCACTCGGTAAACTTCAACAGCGCGCAGTGTTGCCCCAAAGCCTCGCCGGCCGAATATCCGCTGATTTTTTCCATGGCCGGATTCCACGAAAGAATGCGGCCATTTTTATCCAACGCAAAAACCCCTTCCGCCATGGCGTCAAACAGCATCACGGCGAACTCAGGCGTAATGGATGTGCGGTTGCTGGTATTGGTGCCCATCTAATCGTTAACCTTTAACACAAAGTAACGTTACCATTAACAGTTTACAGTGCTTTTTGCTGAAGTCAACAGGGAAATTTTAAAAGGATGCGGCGGGCGCCTGGCCGGATGAAATTATTTAACCACTTAAAATTAGTGAAAATTTGCTCCCAAAAGGCCGGCCAAAAGCATTTTGGCACAAAACTTGTTTCAGAACAGGTAACGGCTGTGGACGGGTATTTGGCGATAACGCCGTTATCACGCAAGCACCACGAAACAAAAGGAGGCTGCAAATGGCAAAAGCAACAAAGTTTATGGTTGTCCACAATGAGCCCGGCATGACGTGTGAAGCGGTTCAGGCCAACTGGCGAAAGCTGGCCGACCATGAAGCCGCCAGCTGGATCCGGACCTACTACAACCAGGAAAAAGGGCTGCGCTACTGTCTGTGGATGGCGGAAAACCAAAAGGAGCTGGAAAAAATCTTTACCGAAATGGGAATTGGATGGGAATCGATTGTACCGGTGGTGGACGTCTCCCCCGACCTGTGGGGAGAAAAATGGTCCCAACACCTGGCCCAGGAGCGGGAGGCCGCCACGCTGGGCAACTGACCGGATCCCCGGGCCGGTTAACCTGCCGGCCCGGGATTTGACAAATCGATTTGCAACGGAAGATGCATGACATGACCACGATCAAAATTGCCAACCGGCACCAGTTTAAAGAGACGATTCAACAGGGCGTCGCCCTGATCGATTTTAACGCGGCATGGTGCGCCCCCTGCCGGGCACAGGCCCCGATTATTGAAAAACTCGCTGCGGAGCTTCAGGGAAAAGCTGTTATTGCCGAGGCCAACGTGGATGACAACATCGACTCGGCAAAAGAATACGGCATTCAGAGCATTCCCACCCTGATTCTTTTCAAGGACGGAAAAGAGGTTCAACGGTTTGTGGGGCTTCAGCCCGAGGCCCTGCTCACACAGACGATTCTGCAGGCCCTCTGATACCGACCGAGCTGAATGTATCGGTTTATATAATGCCGGCGACCCTGCCGACAGGATCGCCGATCCGTTTAAATATCTTAAAAACGTAAAAGAAAGGAACACCATGAAAAAGGGAGAAAAGCTGGTTATCGTAGGATGCAGCGGCTCCGGCGGGCCGGCCGCCATGCTGTCAAAAAAACTGATGCCGGAAATCGACGTCACCGTTATCCGCAAAGAGCCGTTTTTCATTGTCCGCTGAGCGCTTCCCCATGTGGTGGCCGGTCTGGCCGCCGATACAGCCATTATAGTGCCGGATAAGAAACTGGAAGACGCCGGCATAAAAGTAATCCGGGATGAAGTGATCCAGGTGGATACCGCCGGCAAATCCGTGACCCTGGCCGGAGGAAACACCCTGGCCTACGACAAGCTCTACCTGGCCACCGGATCCCGCTCCTTTGTGCCGCCCATTGAAGGCAAAGACCTGGAAGGGGTGATGACCCTGCGGGGCATTGAAGACGCAAGACAAATCCGGACGTTTCTGGCGGAAAAATCGCCCCGCCACATTGTTTTCGTGGGCGCCGGATTTATCAGCATGGAGATCGCCACCCTGATGGCCGAACAGATGCCCGGCCGGTTTGACATCTCTGTTGTGGAGCTCATGGACCGGCCCCTGCCCCTGATGCTGGATAAAGACATGGCAGACCTGGTCACGGCCTACCTCACGGAAAAAGGGTTAAACCTGCTCACCGGCGAAAAGGTGGAAAAGCTCGTAGGTGAAAAGGGAAAGGTAACGGGCGTGGCCCTGGCCTCGGGAAAAACCCTGGACGCGGACATGGTGTTCATCAATGTCGGTGTAAGGCCCAACATCGAGCTGGCCCAGGCCATCGGCCTGGAAATGGGCCGGTTCGGCATCAAGGTCAACCCGTTTCAGGAGACGTCAAACCCCGACATTCTGGCCGGCGGAGACTGCGTTGAAAAAATCAACTTCATCACCAAAGCCCCCTGCCCCGGTCAGCTTCGGGGACCGGCGGTGATGCAGGGCCGGGTGGCGGCCAAACGCCTGGCCGGTCTGGATGTGCCCTTTCCCGGTGTGGTGGATGCCGGGGGATGCAAGATGTTTGACATGACCATCACCGCCACCGGGCTGTCTGAGTCGGCGGCGGCACGGGAAGGGATTGAAACGGTCTGCGCCTCCGTGGATTCCAGAAGCAAGCACGCCATGATTCCAGGGGCAAAGGAGAGCCGCGTCAAGCTGGTGTTTGACAAAAAAACAAAAAAGCTCATCGGCGGCCAGATCGTCAGTCACGACATTGCCCCGGCCAGGGCCATTGACACGGTCACGGCCTTTATTCTGGGGGGAAAAACCGCTGCCGAACTCACCACCTTTACCTCGGCCTGCAACCCGGACATCTCGTCTGAACCCAGCGCCGAATTTATCACCGTGGCGGCCGAGCAGGCCCTTCAGAAGCTGCGGTAAAACCGACCAAACCCGCGTCACCCGGTCGAATGCGGCCGGGTGACGCCCCATAAAGGAAAAAACATGAAATCGCTTGTTGTATATGCCAGCCAGACCGAAAACACGAAAAAACTGGCCCAGGCCGTGTTTGAAGCCCTTTCCGGAGACAAGGTACTGCACCCCATTGACAAGGCGGTGCCGAGGGCCGATGATTATGACCTGGTGGCCGTGGGGTTCTGGCTTCAGGCCGGAAAACCCGTTGCCCCTGCCGCCGATTACCTGGCCGCCATCGGACCCGGCAAAAAGGTGTTCCTCTTTGCCACCCACGGCGCCGCTGTTGATTCCGGGCATGCCAGGGCCGCCATGGACAACGCCCGGTCCCTGGTGCCGGCCGGCTCCGAGGTAGTGGGCGTTTTTCACTGCCAGGGCGAGGTCAACCCCGCGTTCCTGGAAAAAGCCTCGGCCCGGCCCGATCCTCCGCCATGGCTGAAGGACGCGCCGTTGGCCGCCGGCCATCCGGATGCGGCCGATATCGCGGCCTTGAAAAAAATCGTGTCGGATCTCTGAAAATCCAGAAACAGGCTGAAGATGCTGTGGTGCCTAAATGCGCCGCAGCATGCGTTTCAATACCGATACCGATTTTGATTTGGATAAAAGGAAACTTATCATGGAAACGGTTTCATTTGATGATATCGCCATTGTCTCCTGCGGGACCATGAGCCTGGAGCTAAACGCCCTGCGGGACGAAGGATTTTTGAACACCGACGCGCTCTACTTCACCACGCCGGGCCTTCACCAGGACATACCGGCCCTTGAAACCCAGCTGGTGGAAAAAATTCACAAGGCAAAACAGCGCAAAGACAAGGTGATCGTGGTCTACGGCGGCAAGTTCTGCTATGTCAACGTGGACAACCCCCTGCGGAGGATGAGCAACATCATCGAGGAGCAGGGGCCCGGCGTGGGCCGGGTCAATGCCACCCACTGCATGGACATGATCGCCGACGAGGCCGCCCGGAAACAGATCGCCCTGGATCTGGCCGGCGATGAAAATGTCTGGTGGATGACGCCGGGATGGGTGAAGTTCAAAGACCTGGTGTTCAAGGGATGGGACAAGGGCATTGCCAACGAAAACTTTCCCAAGCACACCGGCGGCGCCATCGTGCTGGACGGCATCGGATTCATGGACAAATATATGGCAGACAGTCCGGAGGCGTTTCTCGACTACTGCGACTGGATGGGGATTCCCATGCAGGCCGCACCGGTAACCCTTGACCGGTTCAAATCATTGCTGGTAGAACAGGTCAACGCCCTGGCTTAGCCCGGATATGTCATGAAATATCCGGCTCATCCTGTGACCGGGGCAGCCCTGAAACCTATCGATGAAACGACGCATGACAGAAGCGGCCCGCCATAGATTCACAGAAACCGACTGTCCCGAAGGGTGTCCGGGGTGTGTGCGCCGGAGAATGACCACCGGCCAGTGTCTGGCGGAAAAGCTGGGTTTCGCGCACAAGACCCTTGCCCCATGGCAGCCGGTCATAACAGGGCCGGAAACGGCCCCGGAACGGCGGCAGTGGGAATACAGAAACAAGGTCTGTCTCTCCGCCATCCATGACGGACGGTCCTGGCGCATCGGCTTAAAACGCCGGGATGCCGTGATTGCCGTTGACCGTTGCCGCATTCACAGCGCCGGGGTGCGGGACGCCTTGGCCCTGGTTGCCGGCATACTGCCGCCGGCCCCCTGGTTTCCCCTTGTATTTTATGTTCAATCCAACGCTCAGATCACGCTGGTGATAAAATCTGCCCGCATGCCGGAAATGGGCTGGCTGACCAATGACGTAAAAAACCGGTTGCTGAACATGGATGTTGAAGGGCTCTGGCTCTGCCTGCACCCGTCTGCCGGCCATCGTGTGTTTGCCAAAAACGGGTGGCGCCTGGTGTGGGGAAGGCCCCGGTCCGTTGATGCCCGGGGACGGGTCTACGGCCCCACCACTTTTGGTCAGCCGATTGTTGAACTGGCCGAAGCCGCGCTGGACAGGGCGGAGCACTTTTTAGATCCCGGGGCCGAAGACCGGATGATGGACCTTTATTGCGGCATCGGCGCCGGACTGGTCCGGTGGCAAAAAAAGACCGTTCATGTGACCGGCGTGGAGTTAAACGGTGAAAGCGTTGAATGCGCCTGTCAGAACGCGCCCGGCGCAACCATCCTTCGGGGAATGTGCGGGCTTCGCATTCCCCAGTTGACAGCGGCCCTGGAACCCGACGGTCCTCGATGCCTTGTCTATGCCAACCCGCCGCGTACCGGCATGGAACCGGAAGTGGCCCAATGGCTGGCAGACACCTGCCGGCCGGAGAAAATGGCCTGCCTCTCCTGCAACGCGGTCACACTCAAACGGGACCTGGCCCTGCTTGAGAAAAAAGGATATGGCGTCGAACGGTTGATTCCCTTTGATTTTTTTCCCAACACCCGGCATCTGGAAATTCTGGCCCTGCTGAGCCGGCGATAATTCAAAAAACTTCAGCAAAAAACGGCCTCTAAATAAAAAGGGAAGATATTCCCATTTGTTTTCCACCGCAGCCTCACAAAGAGCGCAAAGGATTATGTTGCGCTTCGCAAAAAAGACGGTCGCTGTTTTACGCTTAAGCATCCATGTTTTTCTTTGCGTCCTTTGCGCCTTTGTGGTGGATTTAAATTTTGGTCCCCAGAAAAGAAAAGGTCATTGCGAACCCGTTCAAGCGCGGCTTCCGCAATGACCTTTTTGAATATACATGGGAACTTACTTATGGGTTTTCCGGAACTCCTCCAGGGCCGCCAGGACATCGGCAAGCAGGTCCGCCGGATAGGCTTTGCCGGCCAGCTTCTCCCGAACCGCGATACCCGCCTGCTCAATGCGCTTCAGGTCTTCGGCGGAAAAGGTCATGGCCTTCATGCCGCACTTGGTTTCAAAGGCCTTCAGGCTTTTGGCGTCATAAACCCGAATCTGGCGCCGCCACTCCCCCTCAATGAGATTGAACTCGGAGACAATGATCTCCTGGAAGTTCTGGGCGTAGTTGTCCGACACCCCCACCTGTTTCTGAATCCGGTCCCTGAGCTGGCCGCTGACCACAACGGCCGCCGGAGAATAAAGCAGGGGCGGCGTCAGGTAGTAGTTGGCGTACTGGTAGGCCTGCATGCCCAGCATCCATGTTGAAGGGGCCAGGCAGGTATCGGCCAGACCCGTGCTCAGGGCCGACACCACCTCAGGCACGGCCACGGGCGTGGGATTGATGCCCAGCTCATTATACAGGGTGGTCTCCACGATGCCGAACCAGGTCAGCATCTTCTGTCTTTTCACATCCTCCAGTCCGACGATCCTGTTTTTTGAAAAAATGTGGAAAAAACCGGTATCGATAATGGCCGCCAGAATATATCCCCGCTCACTAAAGGCCCGGTCCAGCTGTTTGCGGAACTTTTCACAAATGTAGTCCACCTCATCGTAACTCTTGAACAGGCCGGGGACCAGAAAAACCGAGGTTTCCGGTGATGCGGCCAGCACGCCCAGGGATGTGCAGCCGCAGCCGTCGAGCTGGCCGATGTCCATCTTTCTTAAGATATCGGTGTCCTCTCCCATGACGCCGCCGCCGTATATCTTTATGGCTACCCTTCCCTCGGTCATTTTTTCGATCTCGGGAATGGTAATGGTCTCTGGAACGCTCAGCCACGGTGTTCCCGGAGGCGCCAGGGTGCCGATTCTGATCAATATCTGATCCCCCTTCTTTACCACAGAGGTGCTGACCCGCCATATCATTTTGCGCCCTTCCTCCCATGTCATGTGGGGCGCGAAAACGGCGTCAAAATTCCTGGCCATGTCCTTCAGAATATAGCGGGACGTGACGACCCGGTCCAGCATGGGAAAAAACGCGGCCTCCATCATGGCCTTCAGGTCGGCCTGGGTCACGGCACCGGCCTGTAACATTGTTTTCATGGCCTGCTGCCGCTGTTGCAGCTGCGGACTGAAGGCCTTGCCGGCCCAGAGGGCTTCCAGGCTCTCGGCCACTGTTTGCGACACCTCGTTTGCAGCGGCATCCGCCGCGACTGCGCCTTGCGGCATTCCTGCCGACACCAGCATGAACAACACCAGCATGAACAACTTCCGCACATCACATCTGGAACGACCATCCCGCATGAACATAACCACGCCTCCTTAGAAATAAATACGCTGGGTCTTTATAAAAGATCCATAGGATCAATCAGATTCTTCTTTGCGGTAAACCGCAACAGGTAAAGCGACAGCTCCGGCACATAAGTGATCAGGATCAGCCCGATCACCAGAATGATGAAAAACGGCACCACCGATCGCAGAATGGTGGGAAAAGACTTGTTGAACTTGATGGAGGAGATAAACAGGCTCATGCCGATGGGCGGGGTGACAAAACCGAGCTCCAGGTTGGCCAGAAAGATGATGCCCAGGTGAACCGGGTCGACGCCGTATTTGATGGCGATGGGCACCACGATGGGCACGATAATGGCGCAGGCGGAAAAGATGTCCATGGCCATGCCCACGAAAATCAGGAAAAAATTGAGCAGAAGAAGAAACACGTACTTGTTGGTCACATAGTTGCATATAAAGGCAAATATCTTGTCCGGAACGGCCAAGGTGACAAACACGTCGGTCAGCCCCAGGGCCATGCCAACGATGATCAGGATGGAGCCGTTCATGATCATGCTGCGCCGGATCACCCCGACCAGCTTGCCCGCAGTCATGTCCCGGGTGACAAACATCTCCACCAGCAGCACATAGATGGCGGCCACGGCCGCGGCTTCGGGTGCGGAAAAAAGGCCGGCCAGAATGCCGCCGATAATAAAGAAAGGCAGGGGCAGTTCCCAGACGATGTCCACCGTGGCGGCCAGCAGCTCTTTGAATGCAAATCCCTGCCGGCGGGTGTATTTCAGGCCGAAGGGAAAGGCGTATAGCCACATGAGCAACAGCAGCAGGACCCCGGGCAGAAGGCCGGCGATGAACATGTCTTCCACGTTCAGCGGGACCTGCTGGCTGGCGATGACGCCGTAGAGAATCAGGGGCAGGCAGGGCATGAACAGGGTGCCCAGGCTGCCGCTGGTGGTGATCAGCCCCAGGGTGAAGTTTTCCGGGTAGTTATCCTTGAGAAACGCGGGATACAGAAGGGTGCCGATGGCCACGATGGTGATGGCGCTGGCGCCGGTAAAGGCGGTAAAAATCGAGCATGCGATCAGGGCCACCAGGCAGAGCCCGCCGGGAATCCAGCCGAGCAGGGCGTTGGTAAACCGCAGCATCTTTTCCGGCATCCGGCTTTCGGCCAGCAGATATCCGGAAAAGATAAACAGCGGAATGGCCACGAACACCGGCATGGTGGTGAGCCGGTAAAAATCGGTGAACAGCGTGGCCGGATGAATGTGAAGAACAAAATAAAAACTCGCGAACGCCGCGCCGCCGATGATGATGAACAGCGGCTCTCCAAACACCGCCAGCAGGATCAGCCCGAATATGATGAAGCCCACATCGCCCTCCGTTTCTAAAACCCGATTACCGTTGTTTTCTTCTGGCCCGGATATCGTTTACATCCGTAAGGAAGCACAGAAAAAACTTGTAGCTCATGGAAAGAAAACAGACCGGGAAAATAAGCGCCACCACCCACTCCGGCGTATGAATGGCATGTTCCACCTTGCCGACCTCCCTGGCCACGCCAACATAGTGCACGGCGAAAAAGAAGAACAAAAGGCAGGCGATGCCGGCCACAAAGGTAAGAACCGCGTTGAGGTACTTGTTGTATGGAAACTTGAGAATCCCCTGAAACAGGTCCACGTTGATGTGGCTTCTTTCAAAGCTGGAGGTGGCGATGCTGGCCCCCAGCATGGACAGCACCAGCAGGGCCATGTTGTTGTAGACCGCCATCCAGATGACCGAGTAGTCGAAAAAATTGCGCAGGACAACCTGGCTGAAGGCAAACACCGACAGCGAAAGCAGCAACAGCACGACGGCGGTCAGCTCGATGTTGTAGATGATTTTCTCAATTTTACACAGAATCTTCATCAACCCAATGTCCTTATGCT
>JAXHVI010000262.1:0-7820 GCA_034189195.1 Thermodesulfobacteriota bacterium
CTGATAAAATTCAACAGAGCTATCTGGACCGGGGTCGCAATCCCCTCTAACAGCGGGTCTCTTCCTTCTAAACAAAGGAGTAAACCATGGGTGAAAACAAGTTTTATGTCGCAATCCCCTCTAACAGCGGGTCTCTTCCTTCCGCGGCCTTTTTATCGGCAATAAAAACAACGGGCTCCAGCGGGTTTTCCGCGGACCGCTGCCGGTTTCCTTTTCTTTCATCTTTTTACGCCTCCTTTTTATGGGGTTGTGATGTTGTAACACTTCAGAATCGTTTACTATTTTTATTGTCCGCCGACCTCCCGGCCGGTATCTTTCGTTTTCAAAACAAATTCAGCTAGTTGGTTCTTTATTCCTTTTCCGGCCCTGGGTCGGCGCATTGTGGTTTTTTTATCGTTTTTCCGCACCGGGTTGTCTCCCTGCTTTCCGGTATTTCCGGTAATCAAAAAACAACGACCGGAAACCGGGGCACGTCCGAGGCCTGAAAGAGGTTTAACGACACGATAAAATCCCGCAGGGACAGGTACGCCGTTTCCCTGGCCGACCGGAATCCGTGGGCCAGAAACGAGTGGTTCCGGGAATCCTGTATTTTTAGAAACGAGTCCTTTTGGTCATAAAACTGAAGACCCAGGTCGTCGCCCATCTCTTTTAGCAGGCTATACCCGGCTGTCATGGAAATCTTGATGGTTTTGCTTTCCGGATCCATGTACTTTTCTTCATAAATGGATTTCAGGCCGGCCGGCAGTTTTTCCGGCGCCGCGTTTGACGTGTCGATGCCGTATGTGTCCATCAGCCGCTGCTGGCCCGCCATTTCCACGATGCGATAAAGGCGGAGCACGGCGTCATCGGTTTTGCCTTCGTCAAACCGGCGTTCGGCATTGGCAAACAGGTCCAGGATGTATGCCGGGCATGGTTTTTCTCCGCATCCGGCGGCATCCGCAAGGAACGGCAGCAGTGCCTTTGCGGCTTTGGCGAAGGCCTGGACGCCTTTATTCTCATCATCCAGCAGCTCGTCTATTTCGCATTTTTCCAAACGCCGAACAGCGGTTTTGTGACGCAGCAAATCCCATTCATGAAAGCCTTCGATCATCAGCCCGATTTTCTTGTACACAAGTCTCCGGTTGACGTTTTTTTCAGCCAGGTCCGCGCAAAGCTGGCCGGCCGCCTTGAACTGGTGGCGGTTAAACAGCAATGCGATTTTCTTTCGTTCCTCCACGGCCAGAAAATCCCAGGGGTTGACGCTTTGAAACACCTTTTCGGCCCCGTTTTCCACGGTGCCCACGTTCCCCCTGGTGCGGCGGGTTCCGCCCACATAGGAGAAAGAAAACCCGTGGGTGATGGCCGCAAGCGACAGGGCAACCGACATGTTCTTGGTGCCGCCGGTGTAATCCACAATGACGCTGTCCCGGCTGTGGCCCCGGCCGATGACGCGGGCCACGGCCTCCTCGGCCTTTTTGTGGCAGTGCAGCAGGTCGTTGACGTTTTCAGCCAGGGTGACCTCGCTTTGCAACTCAAGGCCGGCGGCCTTTATCGCGCCTTTGATCTCCATTACCTTGTCCAGGGTCTCTTGAGAGGCGAAAAAGGAGACAAATACCGGCCGAAAGTGGCGGATGGACTCGATCACCGGCGCGGGCGTTCCGCCCACGGAAACGATCATGGCCCCTGCGGCCCCGTCGCTGTTCGGTTTGTTCATTTGCAAAAAATCCCTGTTTTATGGATTTGCCGTCATATGGCCGACCCTTGAATCTTTGACTCGTCAATAACGGCTTACGCCCTGCTCCTGGTCAAGGGTCAGTATCAGCCAGCCAAAGGGCATGGCGGGCTGGCCGTTTTCCATGGTGCAGCGCGTCCGGGTGGAGCCTTGGGTGATGGGCTCTCTTTTGTTCGCGTGCCAGCCCTGCCGCAATTCATCGACCGACAGGGACTCAAAATGAGAGAAATGGCCGACCCGGATTAACATGCGGCGGTTGACGTATTCGCGATGGTCCCAAACGTCGACCGATGGATTGATGCTGATCGTTTGCCCGTTATCCAGTTGCCCCAGAGGAAAAAGTTTCTCAATGGCCTTCCAGGAGGTATCGTCGGCTTCTTTGTTGTCAAAGCGGGCTGCTTCGTCAATCATCCTGGCCCAGTAAAACCGGTTGCAGGCGTCCATGATCAGATCAATATTTAGTTCTCTGCCCAGGTTCTCTTTCACGCCGGGACGTTTCATTGCCTTGCTGTCAAGGCGTATGGAGACAGTAAACTCAGGCGGGGTTGCCGCGTCGGCCTTTGATTGGACCCGCTCGACCCACATCTGAATGCCCTTTGCCCCGGAATTCTCGGCCCAGTCGATGCGGGTGGAATTGTCCGGAAGTTCGGCGTCCGACACGTGAATGAGCCGGAAAACATCCTTGTGCGTTTCGCTTTTGCGACAGTTGAGAGCCGTTTCCTCCAGAACCACGCATTTTTTCTTTATGTCGCGTTCGGCCTGGACTTTTTGGTGAACAGAGGGCCGGGTGTTTACGTCGATGTTGGCAAAATAATTCACCACCGCCGTTCGTATCGCGCCTTTGATGGAAGAACCAGGGACATAAACCCTGCCGGTGTGGGGGTTGCGCGGCATCATGGAAACGATAAACCGGTTGTTTGGATTGGATGCCTTGGCCGTATATTCTTTTATGAAAGCATCGGACGCGTCTATGGTGTTCATGGCATGACGCTGGATATCCAGATGATGCCCAAGAAAATTTTGCATTTCCTTCAGGTCGGCCCGGTCGGCAAAGGCGGCAAAGCGGTTTTTTTCTTCAGCCGACAGATTTTCGATAACCGTGGCCGAATTGAACTGAATCAGCCTGCCGTCTTTGATCAAAAAGCAGGTCGGGTCGATCTCACAGCCGCAGCCGATATGAATGGGCGTCAGGGCCTGGGCCTTGAAATGGTATGTGGTCATGGAGCCACCTCCGTAAAATAGATGGGCAGGTGCAGTGCGTGATGCCGGATAAAACTCAGGCTGCCGTCATGGTGGACACCATCCAGCAGTTTCCCGAAAGGCGGATTTCCGCCGGGCCCGAAAGTGGCGCCGGGTTTGGCCATCAGCACCGGGTATTTGAAGGGGCTGCGACCGCCTGTAGCAAAATGGCCGCCCAGTTTGCCATAGTGGGTGTGGAGCTTGTACCTGGGGTATTGCATCTCCGGGGTGATGACGCCGTGGGAGAGGCTCATGGCCCGGTTGCCGGCGCCGGCAAAAAGTTCTGTTTCTTCTTTGATTTCGAAGCTGAAACTTCCCCGGCCGGTGCTGGCATTGGCCCCGAATCCGGACTGGCCGATAAAGGCGAGCAGGCTTTCCATCCGCTTCCGACTATCCGGGTCGGCGGCCGCGAAAATTTGGAACCGCTGATTTTCTCCCGGCCACTTGATGTTTTCCACGAACAGGCCGCCGGCATCCGGGGTGCGGCCGGAGTTCCGGTCAATGCGGTTATGAAAAAGATGGCCCGGCCTCAATTCTCCTTGATCCTGTGACGCGGACGCCTTCAACCCTTCCAGGAGAGCCGGCTCATTTAATTTGTCCCGCAGGGAAAGGAATAGTGATTCCGGGATAAAGGCTGTTTTAGCGGCATTTTTGCTGTGGCTGAACGCTGCCAGAGATGGCTTCACTCCCTTGTTTGCGGACGGCGGCAGCAACGGCCGAGGCAGCATGTTTTCAGGTATCCGGCTGGAAAAGAGCCAGGGCGAAGTCTCCTGCTCCCCCACCCATTGCCCAAGGGCCGCTTCGCCTTCAAGATATCGAACGGCCCAGGCCATGTGCCCCCAGATCGTTCCGGACACCCATTCCGTGGAAAGCGGCCCTGACGGCGTGATGGTGATGCGAAAGTGAGCCATAATTACGCGACCTTTTGATGTTTAATCAGTTTAGAGACGTCGATGGATTCATACTTTGCCTGAATGTCCTGGCCGTCTTTCGTGAGCTTGCCAAAACGGATGCGGCCATACCCGCGGGAGACCGAGCCGCCCAGGGCATCCTGCTCCAGCAGGCACATGATCGCAAAAAGGTTGTCCAGATTATCCATATCGGTCCGACCCTGGTCGTTCATGTCAAAAACCCGGTAGACCATCTCAAAGTCAAAAAGCGAACCGGCCGGCACCCGTTCGGTCTTGCGGATACCGACCCCGGCTTTCCCCTGAATCCGGTTGATGTTGTTTTCAAATTTTTCTTCGGTCAAGGGGAGCCCCCGGTCGATGATCCGCTCTTTCCATTCTTTATTCAGGCAGGCGTCCCGGACGATCAGCCGGGTGGGGCCGGCCTCCCAGTTTTTGCTGGTGGTGCCGAAGATACGGAGAATGGGGTCTGCCGCCAGTTTGTCCGGGTCGGTCTCGCCGCGGCTTTTCCAGGTTTCGCCCGAGTCTTCCACGCACCCAGTGACCCACTCCATGAGACACCGCAGTTTGCCTTTGAGTGATGAGCCGGGGATATAAGGTTCGCCCGTGTATGGGTTTTTAACGACCGGGTTGTCAATTCCGCCGATTTCAACGGCGTCCTTGCTCGCTCCGATGTGAAGGCCGGTCAGTATTTCTATCTGACCTGTGATCAAGTAAGAGGTAATCAGCTTCATGGTCGGATTCTCCTTTTGTGTTATTTTTCCGGTGAATAAAACTTGTGAAAGGCCACCACGGCTTCGAACACTTTTAAAAATCCTTTGAAATCGGCCAGGTCTTTGATGGAGGCCACGTGGTCAAAAATAAACTGGGTAAAGGCCCTTGGCGCCACCTTTCGTTTTTCCGCGTAAACCGCCTTGGCCTTGAACATGACGATCAACGCCCGGTCCCGTTCGAAATTGGCCTGCTGCTCCTGAAGGTCCTTGCCGGACATGATTTTTCGTTCAATGGCTTTCAACTCGTCGTAGAAGCGGCGCATCTGGGTCGCCTTCAAGTTTTCTTTGTCATCCTTGTTTTTAATGGGTACAAGGCGGTCCGCGATTTCCCGCGCATAATCGTCCAGCAGGTCGGCTCTTGGTTGTTTCTTATCCGGGTCCGAGTAGTAATTTAATGGGACCGGCGTCGGCAGCTGCGCGGTCGGGCTTTGGCCGCCATAAGACGGTCGGCCCGCGCCCTGCTGACCATGAGGTTTGTATCCTGAATTTCTGTTGGGTTGTACCATGGCTCCTCCTTTATGATGTTATTTGCGGTTTCTATATAAAGCGATGGTGATCGGCAGCCGCCACCCGACGATGCCGGATTCATTGGCAACGGTGTGGAACATATTGTCCAGGCCAAGCCGCTTGAGCCAGTCGGCTATGTTTCGGGCTTTTTCGTCTTTTTTGCCGGGAACATTCCTGGCTAAATGATAGGCCAGCTTGGCCCGCCAGCCGGCCCTGCTCACATCACCTTCAGCCACTTCTTCCGCGTCATCGGCAAGGGTGAGAATTTGATAGACAAAGCCCGTGCCGACCTTCTGTTTCCCCTGCATCCGGTCGTGAATCCATTGGGCGCTATCAAGGGCCTGGCTAAATTGCGGCCATATCATGGGGGCGCCGGTGTAGGGGCAGATTCTGTCTTTGGTTTCCAGGTCGTGCTGTTTGGCCCTTTCGAGAAGCTCCTCTGCCTCGCCTACGGCCCGGTTTACCGGGTAGTTGGCGTGCAGAAGGGAAAGCCCGGCGGAAATCGTGAGGTTGGGGTTGTTGCCGGTATAGGCGCCGAAGGATTCCCGCATCCGTTTGGCAAGATGGTGCATCTGGAACCACGGGCCGATGAGCAGCAGGTCGTCGCCGCCGGCGTAAATCGTGTAGGTGTCCGGGAAATCGTTTTTGATGATCCCCTGAAGATAGCCGGTGAAATAAAGGTCCAACATGCGGGAAAGCTGGGCCAGGCGGGAAAGGGTGAAACGGCTCTTCTGTTGATCCTCGCGCTTCAGGCCATAACTGAAAACATATCCGAGAAAGTCCACGTCCGCTTTTAACAGGCCGAGAAAAGGCTTGCCCCGGTAGTCGTTGTCTTCATGGCTGAACTCTTTTGCCTCGGCGCCGATATGGGCAAAGGTTTTGGGCATGCCGGAGGAATACTGGTTATCTTCTTTTGGAACTCCGTCATACTTCGGATCCTGAAGGTCACGTTCGTCAGAAAACCTGGGAATATGGTTGGCCAGAATACGCCAGGCCCAAGGAGCATTATCGCTTTCCGGCTTCAGGCTGCGGATGGAAACGGCTGTATCCGGCCTGACATGGATTTGATCCGTCTTCAATAGGGAGAGCTGCAATCCCAGCACGGGAATCGCCTTCTCATCAATTGGCCTTCCCCTTTTCCAGACCAGGCAGTCAGCGGTTGTAAGATGGCGACCAAGCTTAAATTCGCATTGGCATGTGCGGCAACGGTATTCATCTTCACTGTGAACCTCGGCCGGCCTGACGCCGCAGGTGGAGCAGGCTTTGTCGTATGGGAATTTGCGTTTGATGGCGCCCTGTTGGCAGGCGCCGAGCGGCCGGTGTTTGGCGTTTTCAACGGCAAGGGCCAGCTCGGCCATGATGCCGTGAAGTCCGTCGGACTTGAAAGACTGGCCGGGAAAGCTGGGGCTTGCGGCCAGGTGGAAGGCCAGGCTGCCGGTGTAGTTGTCCAGCAACCATCGATCAAAGTCGCGCTGGAGGTATTCCATCCGCTGTTCCATGTCAGGCATGGCGGGCGCGAGAATCAGAAACCGTCCCCCGGCCTGTTGAACGATACATGACAGGGGCAGGGAAAGCGCATCCAGGGTCGCCAGAGCGGCGGCCTCGGTGATAGCGGAAAGCATGAAGGACCGTGCCCGCAGAATTTTGCTGACGCCTTTGACACCCTGGTTGGCCAGCGTAAAAAGCGTGGCCTGGAGCCCGGAAAGGTCTCCTGCTATAAACTGGAATTTTGGAAGCGACTCGTTCTTTACTGCTTCCAGGTTTTCAAGCTCGCCTTTTTCCTCATGATAGCGGTAGAGACAGGCTGCTATGGCCGCCGTGGTCCGCGAATGGTCGAACAGGGAGATGTCGGGGATGTCCATGGTGCTGGAAGGGATGGCCCAGGTGTGCCTTTCCAGAAGGCCAAGGAGTACCTCCTCAAAAAGCCGGGGCGAAAGCTCTGGCATATCCTTGATTTTTTGAAATTCCCGAATCCATAATTCCGCAACCGCCTTATAGTTTTCGGGAAGCGATGGGCTTTCTCCGGTCCAGGGCAGGGGGATCAAGGCCGTCGGAGAATGGGGATCGAGAGCTGTTAGGGCATAAGCGTTTTTTGTCGGCGCCGGTCGCTTGGGATCAATGACAATTTCATCGAAAACAGATTGCAGGGGCAGGCGCCTGTAAGTTTCCCTGGAAGACGTCTCTTCCTCCTCGTCTTTTTCTCTTCTGTCCATGCCGGAAGAGTATCGGTCGGCCAGGGCGATAATCCAGGCCATGACCTTTTCCGGAGCCTTATCCGGCGCATGATGGAAACTCGCGGCATCGGCGACGTGGTTCAACACGACGCCATCGGGCAACGGAATTTTCTGCTGTTCAATCCAGTCAAAAAAAGCATTGGTGAACAGGACATGCTTGTGCGTGTATGCCTGGTGCTTGTTCTTGGGACACAGCGTTGACTCCATATCATAGGTTTCCCATGGAACGGCTTTCATGGAGCCATATGCCCGCTGGCACATTTTTCCGACGTCATGCAGCAGCGCGCCAAAAATTACTTCGTAAATCGAATATGCCATGACTCCTCCTTTTAAACAAACCGGCTCGACAGGTCGGCGATGACGGCGTCCCGCTGGTCGGCGGTTTTTGCCGTGGTTACGATGTCAAATTTGGTTGTGGCATGCCCGTCGCTGAAGCTGCCTTCCACCT
>JAXHVI010000263.1:0-5059 GCA_034189195.1 Thermodesulfobacteriota bacterium
CTGGCTGAAAAGATGACCCGGGCCGTGGTGCTTCACGGTGACGGATCAGACCAGGATCTGTTGCGCGAAGAGAACATCGCGGACATGGACGTGGTGGCCAGCCTGACCAACGACGAACAGACCAACATTCTGATCTCCCTTTTGGCCAAACGGCTGGGGGCCGCCAACACCATCACCAAGATATCCAAGTTCACCTATATTCCCCTGATGGCCACCATCGGCATCGAACAGATTATCAGCTCCCGGCTGTCGGCCATCAACAGCATTCTTCAACACATTCGAAAAGGCCGGGTCCTTTCGGCCATCTCCCTGAAGGGGGAGCAGGCCGAGGTGATCGAGGCCATGGCCCTGTCCACCTCGGAGCTGGTGGGCGCGCCCCTGCGAAAGGTCTCCATGCCCAAGGGGTCCCTGGTGGTGGGCGTGGTCCGGGACCAGGAGATCATTGTGCCTTCCGGCGAAACCGTTATCGTGCCCAACGACCGGGTGATTATTTTCGCCCAGCGGGAAACCGTGCCCAAAATTGAAAAACTGCTTTCCGTCAAGCTGGAGTTTTTCTAAATGATCCGGCCCCGGATTTTTTATATCACCGGCTATCTGCTGGTGTGCATCGGCCTGTGCATGGTCCTTCCCCTGGGTGTCAGCCTTTATTTCGGTGAGGCCGGCGCCCGGTCCTTTGCCTGGGCCATGGTCCTCACCGTAAGCTGCGGGGCACTGCTGATCGCCGGCTTCCGGGCCGGCCGGGGAGAGAGGATCTCCCACCGGGAAGGCATGGCCATTGTGGACAAGCTTCAGCCCCGCATTCGGGACACCGCCAAAACCCTGTGGCGGGGTTACCTGCTGATATCTGCCGTGCTGGTGCTGCTGCTCAAAATCGGAGGCATGAGCCTGTTTGACGCGGTCTGCCACACCTTTACCACCATGCCCACCGGCGGTTTTTCCACACAGAACCTTTCCATGGCCGCTTACAACAGCCCTATCTCGACTGGGTGGTGGTCCATGTGAAAATCGGCGGCAAAACGGTTCCCGACGAAGTGATGCGGGGCGTGCCGGGGTTTTTGTGCCTCTATGTGCTTATTTTTATTGCCTGCTCCTTTTTACTTGCCGCCATGGGGGTGGATGCGGTAACATCAGCCGCCGCTGTGGCGGCATCCATCGGCAATATCGGCCGGGATTCGGTGCGGCTTTGTTTTTTTGTCTTGATTTTCAGTGCCACGATATTATGGTGGGGGCAGCCGTGACAGCCCCTTTTTTAGATTAAGGAGAAAGTGAATATGAAACAACAGTTTTTAGTTGCCCGGGGCGAGGAAAAGACCGACCTGCTGATTCGGGAGTTTGCCGAGCTGGAGAAAAACGAAACCTCTCTGGTCGGCGAGCATGTGTTCAAGGCGGCTGATCTGGAAAAGGCGGCCCAGACCGGCCTTGGCGAGCTGATTGCCCGGCTGCGGTCCACGGATTTTTTCCCTCCGGCCTTTCTGGCTGAGAAGCTGGCCCAGGCCGTGATAGAGCTGATTAACGATGCCGGCAAGGAGTCCGTGGAAGTGATGATGGACGACATGACCATCATGAAAGACCAGGAGGTTGATTTTGTCGACGACGAGCTGGACGATGACGAAGACATCGACGATCTGCTGGAGGACGACGAGATTCCCTTTGAAGACGAAAGTGACGAGGAAGAAGAGGAAGATCTGTCTTAGCCCGTCACCCCTGCCAGAGACGGGAGGGGCCTTCTTCCCATAAAAAACGTCTGGTTATTGAAGTTTTTTCATTTTTACACCGCAAGGGCGCAAAGCGCCCGGTTTCACTTCGCGAAAAAGGAAATCGCTGTTTTATGCGTAAGCGCCCATCTTTTTCGTTGCGTCCTTTGCGTCTCTGCGGTGAATTTTAATTTGAGAGTGTCAGGACGCATGAAAGATATCTTGCAGGCCATGATTCGGGCCGCGGCCACGGCCGCCTTTGAAAAAGGCGCGCTGACCGACGCCCATTTTCCCGATATCGAGCTGGAAGCGCCCCGGTTCAGGGATCACGGCGATTTTGCCACCAATCTGGCCATGGTGTCGGCATCCACCCAGAAAATGGCGCCCCGTAAAATCGCCGAGGCCATTGTGGCCCACCTGGCCGATTCCGCCGGCATTCTGCTTAAAACAGAAATCGCCGGGCCGGGTTTTATCAATTTTTTTATTTGCCCGGAAGCCTGGCTGCCGGTGCTGCACCGGATTCACGAGGACCGGGACCGGTTCGGGGCCTGCGACCTGGGCGGCGGGAAGCGTGTTCAGGTGGAGTTTGTCAGCGCCAACCCAACCGGCCCGCTTCACGTGGGTCACGGCCGGGGAGCCGCCGTGGGCGACAGCGTGGCCCGGATTCTGGCGTTCTGCGGCTGGCAGGTCCACCGGGAATACTACGTCAATGACGCGGGCAACCAGATCCTGACCCTGGGCCGGTCCGTGCTGCTGCGGTGGCGCGAACTTTCCGGCCAGGCGGTTGATTTTCCGGCGGACTGCTACCAGGGCGGCTATATTCACATGATTGCCCGGCAGATCGACGCCGAACACCGCCAGGCATTAGAAAAAATGGAAGAGGCCGAAGCCGTGGCCTTCTGTGCCCGCCTGGCCGCCGATCATATTCTGGAGGGCATTCGCCGGGATTTGGCCGATTTTTCCATCACCTTTGACCAGTGGTTCTCGGAAAAATCCCTGGTGGACACAGGGGCCGTGGAAACCACCCTGGCCCGGCTCAAGGATGCCGACGTGGTCTATGAATCCGAAGGGGCACTGTGGTTTGCCACCTCCCGCTTTGGAGACGAAAAAGACCGGGTGGTGGTGCGCAACAACGGGGAGACCACCTATTTCGCGTCGGACATCGCCTATCACAAAAACAAGTTTGACCGGGGCTTCGACCGGGTCGTTGATGTATGGGGCGCGGACCATCACGGCTATATTCCCCGGGTAAAGGCGGCCATCGGCGCCATGGGCAGAAGCCGGGACGACCTGGATGTGATCCTGGTCCAGCTGGTGGCCCTGTTGCGTGAGGGGCAGCCCGTGGCCATGTCCACCCGGTCCGGCGAGTTTGTCACCTTAAAGGAGGTGACAAACGAGGTGGGCGCGGACGCGGCCCGGTTCATCTTTCTCTCCCGCCACTACGACAGCCCCCTGGACTTTGACCTGGAGCTGGCCAAGAAAAAGAGCAACGACAATCCGGTCTATTATGTACAGTACGTTCATGCCCGTATCGCCAGCATGCTGAAAAAGGCCGCCGAAGAAAAGGGCATTGGCCGCGTCACCGCCGTTGACGACAAAACCCTGCGGCGCCTGGCGGAACCCGAGGAGATCGACCTGGTCAAGGTGCTGGCCCGGTACCCGGAAGCGGTCAGCCACGCGGCCCGGTTCCTGGAGCCCCACCGCATCACCTTTTACCTTTTGGACCTGGCCGCCGGGTTCCATGGATATTACAGCCGGCACAAGGTGCTTACGGAAGACGACGGCCTGACCCTGGCCAGGCTCTACCTGGTGTGCGCCGTCAAGCAGGTCATCAAAAACGGCCTGGCCCTGCTGGGGGTGTCGGCCCCGGAATCCATGTAACCCGCTGTTTCATATAATGTTGCGCCACAAATTGGGGAAGCCGCCACATATAATTCACCGCAAAGATGCGAAGGACGCAAAGAGAAACATAATCCTTTGCGCGCTTTGCGCCGTTGCGGTGCAAAAACAAAAATCGCTGACGATGCGGAGATATGGCGCTAAACAGGAAAAAACGCACATCCGGCAGAAAACGGTTCTCCATGGAGATGTCCGGCGGAGAACTTTTCGGCTGGACCGGTCTGCTGCTGGTGGTGTGTCTCTGGTTTTTCGTTCTGGGCCTGCTGGTGGGCCGGGGATGGGTGCCGGTGCCGGGTGCCGGTTCGCCGCTTGAAAAAGAGCTGGCCCAGGCAAGAAAAAACGCGCTGGAACAGAAAGCAGCCGAGGCCCAGGTCCGCCTTGATTTTCACGAGGCCCTGAAAACAGATGACGCACGGCCTTCGGAAGGCCCGGCCGTCCTTGCACCGGCCACGGTCAAGCCATCCTCCCCGCCTGTGCCGGCCCCCACAGCCGCTCCACCTGAAGTAAAAAAAGTTCCCGCCCCTGAAAAACCGGTTCCGGTAGAGACAGACGGCAGAATATTCACCATTCAGGTGGCGGCGGTAAAAGATGCCGAAGCCGCCCGGGACCTGATTGAAACGCTGAAAAAAAAAGGATTTGACGCCTACACCACACAGGCCGAACTGGCCGGCGGTGTTGTCTGGCACCGCATTCGGTGCGGGGCCTTTGAAAACCGCGAAGCGGCGTCCCCGCTGCTCTCCCGCCTCAAGGACGCGGGATATGGCCCCATGCTGGTAAGACGGTGAAACGAACTATCCCACCTGGTAAAGCAGGTAGGTCCCCAGCTTGTCGTAGTGCTGGTCCGAGGCGAACCGCACCCCCACGTAAAGACCGTGCACGCTGCGCACGATGACCTTGCGTTTGACCAGGGTCTGCTCCTGGTCGTCTAAGTGAAACTCAATGTTGATCTGGTCGTCTTCCTCAAAATAGTGCTGCATGTGCATTTTGAACCGCAGGCCGGTGCGGGAGATGTCCACCACCGTCATTCTGCCCCTGATGTCCATGCCCTTTTCATCGGCGGTATAGGAACCGATCAGGCTCACCGGCTTTCGCACGTGCCGGCGCCGCTCCAGCAGCACGCTGTAGACATGGCCGCAGGGACATTTCACCTTGACCTTGACGGCCTTGTCGATGTCCTTGTACTGGGACACATCCATCAGCCGGGCCTTGTTACAGACAGGACAGGTAAAGTTGGCCTTGTTGTCCTTGTTCATAAAGACTTTTTGCACAGGTTGCGTCATGTCTTTTGCCTCTGTATTAAAACCCTTTCCTATCTCCCGTTAAAAAACGGCTGGGCACAATTTAACAGGAATTCTTTTAAATATCAAACGTTAATTCATCGGGCCACTCACGCGTGTGGCCGTCGACCGGGCCTTTTCTGCATGCGTCAATGACCATTCTGCCTTTTTTTATCACCATGTCCCGGT
>JAXHVI010000264.1:0-11475 GCA_034189195.1 Thermodesulfobacteriota bacterium
GCAGCCTGCCGGCCGGCTTTAAAAAAACGTCTGTCTTCATATCAATATCGCACGCCTCCTGTTTTCAGTTGGGCTGCGGCCATAGCCTCTGTGCGGTTTTATCCGGGCTTCCAGGGAATATGGGGGATTGATCATCAAACAAATTTAATGAAGTCAGTGGAAACCCTGGCTGCTCCTGGCTTCCAACGTTAGCGTATTGATAAATGATGAAAGGAGGTTTCTGGAAATGAAAAAATGGCTTTTGGGTATACTTGGCGCTGTGATAGCCGGTATTGTTGTGTATTGGATAACAGTTGGATTCCCTCTTCCAAATCAAAACCACAAACCAGGAATAAGCAAACCTAAGAGTGATGATCGAGTTGCCTGTCGAGAGACTGTAGAAGGTTGGTATGGTGAATCAGAATCTAATTCAGACCTTTGGATTGTTATCCAACCAGTAGAATCTCCGAATTATCACCCTCAGCCTGGTCCTTTACCAAAAAATAAAAACGGCAAATGGCAAGGTATCGTACAATTTGGTGCATCCGATAAAGAAAATATTGGGGAAGAATTTTTAGTTTTTATCGTGCAGGCAAGCTCGTCGGCATCTCAGACGTTATCTGATTACATAAGAGATTCAAACAAAAAAAAACAGTGGAACGGATTATCTACACTGCCAAATGGTGCTGTACCGTTTGATAGCGTAAAGGTTGTTCGTAAGTAATATACCGAAGGGTGATAATTCACATAATCGGGTAGCCGGGGGGGTCTCCCCCGGCCCCCACAACACCCGGCATGCGGGTCCGCACCGGGCGTTTCACCTAAGCTACCGGGTCCCGCCATGGCGGGAGTAGTGAATGTTTACCCACAGGTTCCTGACGGACACCGGCATGGGTCGGTAATACTCCGACATGCCGAAGAAGTTCATCCATCCCCGAAGGTATTGGGCGATCTTCTCCATAGGGGCACAAGCACCTGAGCAATGGCTCGCTGAATCAGCCGGAACATGAACTTCCCTTGTGCAACTGCGCCATTTACCGTATCCCCTGTTCCCTGGGCGTCGGCATGTTGTTGTGCTGCCTTACACCGGAGACTCGGCCTTATATGACGTTTCTGTCCGTCAGATCACAAGTTTGCGCTCCGGGTTGGCCGCTCCTTTCAGTCGCTTTCGCCTTCGGCTCACCTTCCGCTTCGCTCTTTCTTCGGACCCTGCCTCGCCCAGCGCCCTCGCCCAGCGCCCTTGCTTCGGCTCGTAATTCATGCTAAGCTGTCGGCTCAACACGGGAACACTTACAGGGGGCTTTAACTCCATTAGCTCACGCCCATGCCGGGCGTACACCAGTCAGCCCAGGTGACAGCCAGGGCCGGCGGACTTTTGATTAATCGAGGGGGATTGATCATCAAACAAATTTAATGAAGTCAGTGGAAGCCCTGGCTGCTCCTGGCTTCCAACGTTATGTGCTCAATAGAGAGGAAATGTCATGAAGCTGAAAGTTGTAGTACACGAGGCAGAAGAAGGCGGCTACTGGGCAGAAGTTCCTTCCATTCCTGGTTGTGCAACTCAGGGAGAGACCTTCGAGGAACTGCTGAGCAACATTTATGAAGCAGTAGAGGGGTGTTTGTCCATAGATATTCAAGATATCCCGGTTTCAGAAAAAGATAAGGTAATGGAGGTTGCCGTTTGAAACCTGTCAGCGGTAAGAACTTCTGCAAACTTCTCGAAGCGAAGGTGTTGGAAATTGAGACGTATCAATGGCAGTCATCATATCTACGGCAAAGCTGGTGAGAACTCGCGCATTTCCGTCCCAGTGCATGGCTATGCGCCATTGAAAATCGGCCTACAAAGGCACTTAATGAAGGTCGCTGGAATTGAGGAAAACGAATTGTAAATCAGCGCATAATCGGGTAGCCGGGGGGGTTCTCCCCCGGCCCCCACAACACCCGGCATGCGGGTCCGCACCGGGCGTTTCACCTAAGCTACCGGGTCCCGCCATGGCGGGAGTAGTGAATGTTTACCCACAGGTTCCTGACGGACACCGGCATGGGTCGGTAATACTCCGACATGCCGAAGAAGTTCATCCATCCCCGAAGGTATTGGGCGATCTTCTCCATAGGGGCACAAGCACCTGAGCAATGGCTCGCTGAATCAGCCGGAACATGAACTTCCCTTGTGCAATTGAATGCCACTTTCCAAAAAAACCGGGCTCAAATTGAGATACACCGATTTCCCGGTCTTCCAGCCAGGTCACGGCGCCGATATCTGATCCCCAGAGCGATTATCGACTGCTGCTGTTATAAGCGGCCATATTTTGCCGTTAATAAGGGGGACGGTTTGCACCGTCCCCCTTATTTATTCTCAGCCCGGTCGCCGAGGCATGCCCCATTAACCCTTTTTATGCCCACGACCCCTTTGGCGGCAGCCGGCAGCCTGCCCGCCGTCCCCTTTTTCCCGGCCATAATGGCCTCCATCAGGTCCTCGGTGGTCCTGGGCGGCACGGTTTGAAAACTTTTTTTCCCCAGCCGGATGGCGCCGGTCTTGCAGGTGGTCACGCACAGTGATCATATCCGCGGATTCAAACCGGTAGTCCATGTGCAGGGCCAGCCTGGCCTCGTCAACGGTAAACACGGCTTTGAGAAGGCACCGCTCCACTCCGGAAAGAGTGGCGGGAAATCCCACGGGCATGGTGTTCAAGTGCCTGCGCAAAGCACGGTAGGGCATTTCCCATTGGTACAGATCCACAACAGGCACAACAGCAGGATGTCACACTTTTAAATCGGTTCGGGCTGCAGCAGTGAATAATGGGTTTAAAGGTAATTTTAAGTAATTTCTTGGATTAATAATTATAAATTTTCTAAATATTGACACAAACAAACAGTTTATAATAAAAAACAGATTCATAAATATATGATGAACTCGTAAAAGGTCGAATTTTATCAAATTAAGCACGATAACATACTGAATTTATTGAACACGAATTTTAAAAAATGACCGTTTTCCGACTTTTTACGAGGGTATCAATATATTACAACATGCGGAAAACCGCATTTTAAATCAAAAGGAGAAGAAGGTGAGTGCTATCGGACTTATCAAACAAATGGCAATGGTCGTGCTGGTATGTGTGGCTTTTTCTCAGTGGGCGGTTGCCGAGCCCTCGGGTGACTTAATTATTTTTCATGCCGGCAGCCTCAGTGTGCCGCTGGAGGAGATCGGCAAGGGGTTTGTCCAGCAATATCCCAGGGTGAATATCCTCAGGAAGGGGGGCGGCAGCACCAAGATGGCCCGGCTGATTTCCGAAGTGGGCAAGCCGGCCGATATCATGGCATCCGCCGATTTTGTCGTGATCGACAAGGTGCTGGTGCCGGATCACGCGGACTGGAATGTGCGGTTTGCAACCAATCAGCCGGTGCTTTGTTATACCGACAAAAGCAAGTTTGCCGGTGAGATCCGCGCGGACAACTGGTACGAGATCCTGGCCCGAAAAGAGGCGGTGTGGGGGCATTCCGATCCCAACCTGGACCCCTGTGGATATCACAGCCGGATGGTGCTGCAGCTGGCCGAAATCTTTTACAACCAGCCGGGCCTGTACGATAAGTTGATCGCCAACCGGCCCCAGGCCAATGTGCGTCCCAAGTCGGTGGAACTGGTGGCCCTGCTGAAAACCGGGAACATGGATTACGCCTGGGAGTACCTGTCCGTGGCAGTGCAGCACGAACTTAAATATGTCAAACTGGACGACCATATCAATCTCGGCAATTATAAATATGATGATTTTTACAAACGCGCCCAGGTCCAGGTCACCGGGGACAAGCCCGGCACCTTCATGACCCAGACCGGCCAATCCTGCACTTACGGCATCACCATGATCAAGGATGGGCCCAACCCGGAAGCGGCCCTGGCGTTCCTGGATTACATGCCGGACCCCCAGGGCGGGTTGAAGGTGCCGGCCGGTATGGGGCAGCCGCCCTTTATTCTCCCTGCCGGGTTCCCACTCAGGAGATGTATGAGAAGATTCCCAGGGGCTTGAAGCGGTGGTCCCGGTGTCATCGGGCACCTGATTGCGTTAAACCGTATTAACAAAGGAGAAAAAAATGAAAAAGATTTTTGCGGTGTTGATGGTTCTGGCGGTCTGCACAATGGCGGTATCTCCCTGCTGGGCGCAAGACGCCAAGGCGCCCCTGATGATGGCCACCACCACCAGCACGGATAACACCGGCCTGCTGGATTATCTGGCGCCCCTGTTTCAAAAGGACACCGGCATCGAGCTGAAGTGGACGGCGGTGGGCACGGGCAAGGCCCTGCTGATGGGCCAGAACTGCGATGTGGATGTGCTGCTGGTGCATGCGCCTGCCGCGGAAAAGGCGTTTATCGACGCCGGCCACGGTGTCGGCCGGACCGAGGTGATGTTTAACGATTTCGTGATCATCGGTCCCGAGACAGACCCGGCGGGGATCAAGGGAAAGGGCGTGGCCGAGGCCCTGGCCGCCATTACCGCCAAACAGGCGGTGTTTGCCAGCCGTGGCGATGACTCGGGCACCCATAAGAAGGAACTCTCTTTATGGAGTGATGCCGGCCTGCCGGTTCCTGACGGCTCTCCCTGGTACATGCAGGTGGGCCAGGGCATGCTGACCACCATCAACGTGGCTGCCGAGTGCAGCGGCTACACCATGACCGACCGGGGCACTTACATCAAGTACAGCGCCGACCACAAGGACAATCCACCGTTGAAAATCCTGGTGGAAGGGGATGCCGGCCTGAAAAATCAGTACAGCGTGGTACTGCTGAACCCTGAAAGGTGTCCGAAGATCAACCGCGACGGGGCCGAGACATTCGCCAAATGGCTGGCGGACAAGCCGGCCCAGGCGTATGTTCAGGAGTTTAAAATGATGGGAAGGCAGCTTTTTTTCCCGAACGCCGAATAGCATTGTCCCCGGCGGCGGAAGAGGCCTGCCGCCGCCGGTTTTCCCGGATTGATAATATCATGGACTTTATTTTCTCTGGATTGATAAAAGCCCTTGTGCTGCTGGCCACCGGTGACGCGGAGACCTATTCGGCGGTGTTTGTCACACTCCGGGTGACCACGGCCTCCATGGCGATCAGCCTGATCGCCGGTATCCCCTTGGGGTTCTTGCTGGGATACCATGAATTTCCCGGCAGGAACCAGGTCCGTATCGTGGTGGACACCCTGCTCTCCCTGCCCACGGTTTTTGTGGGCCTGCTGGTCTACGCGCTGATCTCCTCCCGGGGTCCCCTGGGCGGGCTGGGCCTGCTGTTTACCCTGCCGGGCATTGCCATCGGTCAGGCCATCCTGGCTCTTCCCATTGTGATTTCCCTGGTGGCCACAGCCACCCAGGCCACGGACAAGAACCTTCGTGTCACCCTGGTGTCCCTGGGGGCCGGCCCAAAGAACCTGCTGCTCACAAGCCTGTGGGAGACCCGCCACGCGATTGTTTCCGCCGGGCTGGTGGCATACGGCCGGGTCATGACCGAGGTGGGCGTTTCCCTGATGGTGGGCGGCAACATCAAGTGGCATACCCGGACCATCACCACGGCCATTGCCCTTGAAACCAACAAAGGGCAGTTCGCCATGGGCATCGCCCTGGGGCTGGTTCTTCTGTTGATCGCCTTTTTTGTGACCCTGGGGGTTACACTGCTGCGACGGCGGTCATGAGCGGCGGTAACCGTTTGATTCCAAGTGTTATGGAGACATGCCGATGTCGTCGGTAATCTACCGGGTATCTGATTTGGTTTATGCCTATGACAGCGGGCCCCGGGTGCTGGAGGTCCCGGAGCTGGAGATTATCCGGGGAACGGTCACCGGCCTGGTCGGCCCCAATGGCTGCGGAAAAACCACCCTGTTGAAGCTGCTGGCGTTTGTTCAGAAACCCGTGGCCGGCGACATCCGGTTCAAGGGCCGCCCGGCCTCGACCTTTTCAGACCATGTACGGTTTGCCGTCACGTTTCTTCCCCAGACCCCCTATCTGCTGAAGCGGAGCGTGTACGGGAACATCGCCTATGGGTTGAGGCTGCGGGGGGTGACGGAAGATATGAACCGGCGGATTGAAAACGCCCTGGCCCTGGTGGGTCTGCCCTTTGATGTCTGCCGCCGCCGTCCCGACTCGCTGTCCGGAGGCCAGGCCCAGCGGGTGGCCCTGGCGGCCCGGCTGGCCCTGGAGCCGGACGTGCTTCTTCTTGATGAACCCACTGCCGGTGTGGACGTGGAAAGCGCCTGCCGAATCCAGGAGGCCGTGCTGGCGGCCCGGGAGACAAACGGCACCACCGTGGTGGTGGTCAGCCACGACCTGCAGTGGATGCACGCGGTTTCAGACCGGATGCTTCAGATGTACAGCGGCAGGGTCTGGGAGGCGGGCAACAAAAACGTGGTGCCCGGACCGTGGCAGCCGTCGGATCAAGGCCGGTGGGAAAAACAGCTGCCCAACGGCCAGCGGATTTATGTGCCGGTGCCGCCGGATGCCGACGCCTCAGCCCTTATCGAGTTCGGTCTGGCCAAAACACCAACAGCCGGCACCGGCTGCCCCCCCCTTTCCGGCAAGGTGACTCACCTTGTGCTGGAACCCAAGCGTCAAACCGTGGCAGCGACCGTGACAGTGGACCGCCTGACCCTTACCGTGCGGGTCGCAGATCATGAAGTGGAACAGCGCGGCCTTTTACCCGGTAAACGGATCCCTCTTTTTTACAATCCAGACACAGTCGTTTTTTTGTAAACCTTTTTCTATTGTTCCGATTGAAGATTTCCGACGGGTATTTCTGCAAATCTCAGGCCGGTTATTCAAGGTTTTTGTTGACGATACCCGCAAAAAGAGGTTTCTTGTTTTCGATATACTCTGAAAAAATGCCTGATGGATACTTTCCAGCGGCAGACGATACCCGCCATTCGGTTTTTCGCCGGAAACAGAGGGAGAATGCGTGAACCGGTTTCGGACAGACGCACTGCTGATCTCGCTCCAGGTCGATCTGGACACCATCGGCCTGAAGCAGGTTCACGCCGTTTTGCAGGACCGGGGCTTTAATTCTCTGCTGCTCTATCTTCCGGCTTTTTCCCCTGATGATAAGGGTCTGACAGAACAGGTCGCCCGTTTTGTCGCCGATCGCAATCCCGGGTTTGTGGGCATCAGCCTGATGTCCCATGAATTTTCCGGTGCGGCGGCCCTGACCGGTCGCCTCAAACAGGCCTTCCCCTGTCTGCCGGTCATCTGGGGCGGAATTCATCCCACCATCGCGCCGGAAATGTGTCTGGACCATGCGGACTATGTCTGCGTGGGCGAAGGTGAACACGCGGTGGCTGCTCTTGCCCGTGCCTTTCGGGAAGAAAAAACCGTTGAACATATTTCAAACATCTGTTATCGCCGGCAAGGAAGGATCGTCCGGAACCCGCTGGCGCCGGTCATTGCGGATCTGGATGGCCTGCCCGCCGGTGAGCATCTTCCCGGAGAGGCTTATATCGCCCACCAGGGGAAAGTCATTCCCCTGGACCGTCAACAATTAAAGCGCTACGGCCGGTGGCGCGGAACGGTGTACAGCATCATGGGCAGCCGGGGGTGCCCGTTTGCCTGTGCCTATTGCTGCAATGATTTTTTTTCCCGGCTGTATGACGCAAAAAAGATACGACGCCGGAGTGTGGCCAGTCTCATGTCCGAGCTGTCCAGGGCCATTGCCGGCCACCCGCAAATTGAATATATCAACTTTCAGGACGATTGTTTTCTGGCCTGTTCCGACGCCTACCTGGAAGAATTTTGCGTGGCCTATCGCCGGCACGTAGCCCGGCCTTTTGTCGTCCGCTGCATCCCCGCTTTTGTGAATGCCGGCCGTTTGAAAAAGCTCAAGAAGGCCGGCCTTGCATGGATGTCGCTTGGGTTGCAGTCCGGCAGTGACCGGGTGCTGTCCGATGCCTATAACCGGCATTCCACGGCCGGCCATTTTTTGGCAGCGGCCCGGCTGGTGCATGAGGCGGGTATCGCGGCTTACTATGACGTCATTCTGGACAATCCCCTGGAAAACGACGAAGACCGGTACAAGACCATTGAAGTACTGATGGCCGCGCCCAGACCCTATTTTCTTCAACTGTTTGCCCTGACGCTTTATCCGGGCTCCTCTCTGTATGAAAGGATAACTGCCGATTCCCCTGGATTGGCCGACGCTTATCTGCACAAAAATTTTTATCATTACCGGCATACTTCCATGAACAAATTGATTCGGATTTCAGCTTATCTGCCGGTGTCCGCTGTAAGGAGGCTGATTTCGCACGGCAGAAGCCGGCCGCAAAGCGCCGGATTCCGGCTGACGCTTATCACGGCCGGACTCTTGTCCACCCTGGTGCTGGAACCGCTGGCCTATTTCCGGGTGATTCAAGTAAGCCAGAACGGAAGCGTAAAAAGAACACTCAAACAGATTCCGGCCTTTTTCCGAATCGGTTTCAGTCGCTATGTCAAGCAGTTTTCCAGCAGCCTGACAACGATTGCCGAACGATGGGTGAGGGATGATCTGATATCCGGAAACCAGTCAAAAAATTTTCGCCGGTGAGGCGACGGGGAAGAGCGTTTTGGAACTACAATGGCAAGCCTGCAACCTCTGTGGTGCTGATGCTCCACGGCTTTTGTATACCATTCAGGAAATGAGTATCCGAATGTGCGGAAAGTGCGGACTTGTTTATGTGAATCCCATGCCGGTAGCCATAAACACGGGAAGCCTTTATGACGCCGCTTATTTTGACTATTATGTGATGACCGCCGCCATCAACCGGCGGACATATGCCGGCCATCTTGCTTTGATAGAAAAGTTTGCGCTCGGCAAGGGGCGGCTTCTGGATGTGGGATGTGCCACCGGTGACTTTCTTGGCATTGCCAAATCCAGGGGGTGGGAAGTCAGTGGTGTTGATATCTCACCGGCTTATGCGGATAGAATCGCCAAACGATTAAATGTCTCCATCACGGTGGGGGATTTCAATAAAGTTCATTATTCGCCTGAAAGTTTTGACGTGGTAAGAATGGGGGATTCTATTGAACATATGCTGGATCCCAGGGGTGCGGTAAAAAAGGTTTTTTCTATTCTCAGGCCCGGCGGCATCGGTTATGTTCGAACCCCCGACATCTCACATATCATGCCCCGGCTGGTTGGAAAAAGGTGGATTCAGTTAAAGCCGTTTGAACATTTGTACTATTTCAGCCGTGCCACCATGCGGCGCCTGCTTGAAGAAGAGGGGTTTTATCTGCTGAAAATGGGGAGCGCGGGCATCTGTTGCACCCTGGATATGTTGCGCAATCGTCTTGAACATTATTACAACCCACGACCGCTGCTGAAGATACTGGATTTTTTCGCAGACACACTGCGCCTGGGGCGGGCGCGGTTTTACCTCGATCCCCTGGAAGAGATGCAGGCGGTTTTTCAGAAACCCCATCACCATGATGGGTTATCCGTGCCGGAACCAATGTCATGCGATTACCGCAAGAAGACCGGATGCTAAACACAACCCGACAACAGTCATCAGCATTGCTGTATACAAGAGTAGCGGTTGCCGCGCTGGTCATATGTCTCTTGAGCGGGGCAATATATTTTCAGTCCAGGCACTTCGGTCTTGTTATGGCGGATGATATCGATCTTTTTGAATATATGGCTCATCAGCCGGACAGGTTCTGGCATAACACACGCATGGCATTTACGGAGATGCCGGGTCATGTTCCGTATTGGATTCCGGTGAGCATGGCGTCGTATTTTGCTGACTATGAGCTTTTTCGGATGGATCCCGGAGGATACCATCTTACCAGTGGGGTGTTGCACGGGATTACGGCAACCGTTTTTTTTATGTTGTTGTTTCAAATGACCGGATGTTTCTGGAAAAGCGTGGCAGCCGCTGCCATCTGGGCTGTTCACCCGCTTCATACCGAGTCTGTGGCATGGATTCCCGGCAGGGCGGGCGTTTTGAGTGTTTTCTGGACGATTCTGGCTGTCATGGCTTATGTAAGTTACACGAAAACGGGACGGTGGTGGAAGTCTCTGCTTGCCTGTCTGTTTTTTATCTTAGGACTTTTGTCCAAGCCCGCTATTATTCTTTTTCCCGTTTTTCTCCTGCTGCTGGATTATTGGCCTTTGCAACGGATTACCCCATTTGATGCAGATCGGCAGGCAGAAGAAAAATCTGCGGTTCCTTTGAGACGGCTGGTTGTTGAAAAGCTCCCGCTTGCGGTTATCGGAGTCGGAGCGGTTCTGCTCGGCCGGTTTTTTTTTCAGACCACGTCTATGGCTCAGTCCATGCAAAAGGGAAGTTTTCAGCCGGAACTGCTGCTCAACATTCCGGTGGTCTATGTCACCTATTTATGGAAGACCCTGGTGCCGTCCGGGCTTCCCGCTTATGTGCCGCCCATGGCGGGGTATCTTGTACCCCTATGGCAGATTCTGGGAGCGTTTACAATAATTACTGTTGTCACGCTGGCGGTCATTCGTTTTCGTAAAAAAGCGCCCTATCTTCTCGTCGGCTGGGGATGGTTTCTGATCGGGCTGGCGCCTTTTTTGCTGGTCTGCGTGGGACAGCATCGTTTTCTGCTGCAACGCTATGCCTATCTGCCGGTGCTGGGGCTGGTGCTGGGAATTGTGTGGGGCTGTGCCGCCCTGATGCGCCGGCTCGGTTTGAGCAGGCGTATCAGGGCGGTGGCGGCCGTGGCCGTGGTGGCGATGCTGACGGTTGTTTCCCATGCCCAGGCGCGGCACTGGGCGGATTCGCTTTCATTTTTCAGGCATGCGATCGAGGTCCGCCCCGCCTGCAGCCAGACCCGGGCCAACTATGGAGAGGTTCTGTTTCTTCACGGCCGAAACACCGAGGCGATCGGCCAGCTTGAAGCCGCCCTGGCCGTTGACCCAAACAATGCCCTGGCGCATTATCATATGGGAAGGGCCATGGAAAGCGCCGGAAATCCTGAGGCGGCAATGCGCCATTTTGAAAAAGCCGTGTTCCTGCAGCCGGATCATGTACCGGCCCGCAACAGCCTGGGCAATCTCCTGTGTGACACGGGCCGGATCGACGAAGCCATCGTGCACTACCAGAACGCCCTGGCCGCCGATCCCTTGGCTTTTATGGTATACAACAACCTGGCAACAGCATTGACCCTCAAGGGAGATTATGAAGTTGCCGGAGATATGCTGAAAAAGGCCCTGGCCATTCATCCCGGATATGCCACCGCCCGGGAAAACCTGAAGCGGATTGAACGGCTCAAGGCCGGCAGGTGATTCCTCATGCCGTTCGACTGAAGGCCTTTTTCCCCGGTCTCAAGTCCGGCTACGCCCCGCGATATCGGTTGACTTGCCTTTAAACTTTTGGTAACTGGCAGTAGCCATTAACAATAAACCCTGTCGCAAACAAGGAGCGATACATGGAAAGAACACTGTCGATTGTCAAGCCCGACGGCGTGGAGCGGGGCCTGATCGGTGAAGTGGTGCGGCGGCTGGAAAAAGAGGGCCTGAAAATCATTGCCATGAAGATGATTCAC
>JAXHVI010000265.1:0-24867 GCA_034189195.1 Thermodesulfobacteriota bacterium
ACCCGGGTGCAGTGGGGAACCAGGGACGCAAAGGCCCGGCTGCGCGGATCATAATACCGCTTTATGATCTCCAGGGGAGCAATGCCGCTTCCCTTTGAATTCGATGCCATCTCAACTTTTTCCTGTTTTGCTGCGGACGGCCGGTTCAATCGGCCTGGCGCTTTAACACGAAGATGTTTTTCTTCGTGAGCTTCATGTCCTTCGTGTCTCAATACGGCCCGGCGCCTCAATCATCGTCCCTTCATGAGAACGGCCTCGATAAAGGGATCAATCTCGCCGTCCAGCACGCTGTAGACATCCCCGATTTCAAGGTCTGTCCGGTGGTCCTTGGCCTTCTGGTAGGGGTGCAGAAAATAGGACCGGATCTGGCTGCCCCAGGCGATATCATCCTTGCCCGCCTCCATGTCCTGCAGTTTCTGATTCTGTTTATCTTTTTCAAGCTTGTAAAGCCTGGCCCGCAGCACGGCCATGGCAATTTCCCGGTTCCGAAGCTGGGACCGCTCCTGCTGGCACTGGACCACCACGCCGGAGGGATAATGGGTGATGCGCACCGCGCTGCTGGTTTTGTTGACATGCTGGCCCCCGGCGCCGCTGGCCCGAAAGGTGTCGATGCGAAGGTCTTTTTCGTCGATGTCGATATCGATCTGCCGGTCGATCCGGGGAAACACGAAGACCGACGCAAAGGAGGTCTGCCGCTTGCCGCCGGCGTTGAAAGGAGAAATGCGCACCAGCCGGTGAACACCGGATTCGTTTTTCAGATACCCAAAGGCATTGAGCCCCCTGGCCGAAAAGGTGGCGCTTTTGATCCCTGCCTCGTCACCGGGCTGATGGTCGATCATCTCCAGCTTGTAGCCCTTGCGTTCGATCCAGCGGGTATACATGCGAAACAGCATTTCCGCCCAATCCTGGGCGTCGGTGCCCCCGGCCCCGGCGTTGATGGCCACAATGGCGTCGGCCGGGTCGTCCTCATCGGAAAGGGTCAGATCAATGGAAAGCTTTTCAATCTTTTTCCGAACCCCCTCCACCCGGTGGGTCACTTCGGCGGCGGCATCCGAATCCGCCTCTTCCTCCGCCAGTTCCAGCAGCACCTCCGCGTCCTCCACCTCCCGGCCCAGTTCGGAAAGCAGGTCAAGCCGGTCCGACAGCAGGGCCCGCTCCTTTAGCAGAGACGCCGCTTTTTCCGGGTCGTCCCAGGCCCCTTCCCTGGCGACCAGAGCCTCGATCTCGGCCAGCCGTTCCCTCATGGCCGGTTCGTCAAAGATAGCTCCGAAACTGTTCTACCTTTTCATAAGACTCCCGAATCGTCTGCCGAATTTCCGCGCTGTTGTTAAACACCATCTCATCCTCCATTAAACACACCGGTAAAGAGAACCTCGAAAAATTCAATATCTAGAGATTCCCTAGGGTTTTTGATCTGCTTTCCCGGCACCCCGGGCCGTTCCGACTATATACCACAAAACAAGGATCAAACCCACCAGGCATGCTTTTGCAAACAGGTCGCCGTGCCGGCAATAAAAAGTCATTGTCCGCATTACCGGCGCGTTCCAGGTCTCCACGCTTTCCACAAAAAGCGGGGTGGCGCCAATGATCTGTCCCGTGGGCGCGACATATCCGCTGATCCCGGTGTTGGCCGATCGCACAACAGCCCGCCGGGTCTCCACAGCCCGGAACACCACCATGGAAAAATGCTGCCAGGGCGCGCTGGTTCGGCCGTACCAGGCGTCGTTGGTGATGTTGATGATCAGGCCGGCCCCGTTCTGAACTATGCGCCGGGCCTGGTAGGGAAAAATAATTTCATAGCAGATCTGGACCCCCAGGGAAAGACCGTCCATGCCCAGGGTCTGCCCGACTTCTCCGGCCGTAAAATCACCGGCCGCCGCCACAATGGTCCGCACAAAGGGCAGCCACTCCCGCAGGGGACCCAGGGGCACGAACTCTCCGAACGGCACCAGGTGGGTCTTGTCGTACCGGCCGGCGATTCGGCCCTGGGGGGTGATCAGGTAGGCGCTGTTATAATATTTTACCGCGCCGTTCTCCGTGGCGGCCGCCGGGGCCCCGGCCAGAAACCAGGCGCCGGCCTCCCGGGCTGCCGTCAGTACCTTGCGCGTGGCCACGCCATCATACGGAAAATAAAACGGCATGGCGGTCTCCGGCAGCACCACCAGGTCCGGTCCGGCATCCGCGGCCCGGCGGCACAATGCCAGGTATTTTTCAACCGTGGCATCCCGAAAGGCGGCATCCCACTTCTGGTTCTGGTCGATATTGCCCTGGACCACGGCAACCCTCTTTAAGGGCGCATCAGCCATGGCTCCGGACACCTCTTTCAGCCGCCATGTACCGTAGAGCCAGGCACTGCCGGCCACGGCAAGAAACAGGACAAACAGGAGCAATGCCCCGGCCTTTTCGCCCGGGGTAACCGTTTTTCTCTTCGGCGCCCAGGATCCGGCCCATGCCAGCAGACTGTTGGCCAGGACGATCAGAAAAGAAAGACCATAGACACCGGCCAGGTCGGCCATCTGAATCAGGGGCAGGACCCGGTACTGGGAGCAGCCCAGCGATTCCCATGGAAATCCGGACAGCATAAAGGCGCGGGCATACTCCAGGGCCGTCCATGCCACCGGCGCAACAAGAATGCGAACAACCGGCCGGTTGCCGGCACCGGCGTAAACCGCGGCAAATACACCCAGGTACAGCGCCAGGTAAAGGGCGAGCAGGAGAAAAAAACCGACGGCCAGAACCCAGGGTAGCCCGCCATAGGTGCGCAGGGTGGGCACCAGCCAGTAGAGCAGGGAAAAATAGTGAGCGCACCCGGCTGCCAGGCCCGAATAAAACCCCAGCCGGATCGAAGCGTTGTCAAGAACCCGCAGCAGCGGCACAAGGGCGATCCAGGCCAGCCAGGCCATGCCGGTTTGGGGAAAGGCCCCGGTGAGCAGAAGGCCCGACACCACGGCAAAAAAAAAGCCTTGTACGGGAAGCGGCAGGGGCTGTCGGTTTGTCGGGGGGGGGGGCTTCATTTTCCGCTGCCCTTCCGTGACGGCAAAACTGAAAGCCGAACGCGGTCAGCCATCAATTCAGATCCTTAAAGCAGGCAAGGCGCTCCGCGTCTGCCCCGGTATCCACTTCTTTGGCGGCTTGTTTTCATTTTCCCGGCATGTCTGTCCCAGGGGGATTCCGGAACCTTGTAGATCGTGCTTTTGCCGCTGGAAAAATCGACATCCGGAACTCGATCGGGGGCGCCATTGATCCGCCTTTTCAGGTTTTCCTTCCCGAGGTCCGGTAAACCGCAGACGTTGTCCGGTTTATGTGGCCGCCTGCCGGTTCAATACCGACAGATCTCCGCCATCCTTGATGATGGCAAGGGCCAGCCGGTGCATGTACTCTTTCTTTTTCTGCTTGTTCAAGCCGGGATAATGGAGAAAAGTCAGCACCACGCCGGTGACAGACGCGAAAAACGCGTGGGTGTAAAAGACATCATGGCTCTTTCCCTTGATCTGCTTGAGCTTCATGTTGAACATGTTGAGAAAGTACTCCTGGACAAGCTTGAATTTTTTCAAGGCATCCGGGTCCACGATGCCGCTGGTAAGAAAGTGGCACATCATGTGAAAAGTGGATTCATTGGCCAGAAAATAATCCACCACTTCAACAGCCAGATCCTCCATGCCGATGCGTTTGCCGGCCAGCAGGGTATCCAGCCGCTTTTCTATCCGGTTGATATCCTGCAAAAGGGCCTCCACCAGGATATCGTCCCGGCTGGGAAAATAACGGTAAATGGTGGCCGGAGATATGCCGGCCTCGGCTGCGATATCCCGCATGCCCACATCGTGAAACACGTGGGTGTTAAAAAGCTTGATTGCGGCATTGAGGATGATCTCCTTGCGCGTTTCGCGCTCACCTTCCCGCAAGTTTTTAAATGATGCTTTTTCAGGCATGATATGGTCCTCCCGGTTTATTACCTGAATTTTGCACGGACATCTTAAAAAAATAAAAAAACCATCCGGGTCTCCTGTTATATTATGGTTTAATTAAGAGCCAACAATTAAACAGAGGGCACCCGGAAGGTAAAACAACTGAAAAAGAATAGCAGGAAAAAGCCGGCCGGTAAAGGGTTTAACTTTTCTTTTACGGCCGCACGGCAATTTCATCCCGTTTTTCCCGCCAAGTCGGAGAAAAACGGCACACAGCCGGCGATGAGATGCAGCGCGGATGCGTGTTTCTGCTCGATCCGGTGGATGCCGGAATCCGCATCGTGGCCGCCCACGGCTTAAGCCGCGCGGAGATCCGCCGGGGCAAGGCGCCTTTATTTCTGTCGACATTTTTGTAGAAACCTTCAAACATCTTTGTAATCACCTCTTCTCCGGATCGCCGCAAAACGGTCCGTGTGTTTTTATTTTCTCATGTCATCGCAGTCTTTTATGCAAAGCCGTACGGCACCGGCCATCTGGTGGCATGCATTTTGCTTTATCCTGATCAAAACGGTTTTTCTTTAATTCAGCCAAAAGGAGCAAGTCATGAGAAAAGTTGCGATTTACGGCAAAGGCGGCATCGGAAAATCCACAACCACACAGAACACGGTGGCCGGCCTCGTTGAGATGGGAAAGCGGATCATGGTGGTGGGATGTGATCCCAAGAGCGACTCCACCCGCCTTCTGCTAAACGGCATGGCCCAGAAGACCGTGCTCGACACCCTCCGGGAGGAAGGCGAGGACGTGGAACTCGAAGACATCCGCAAACGGGGCTACGGCGGGGTCTTTTGCACCGAGTCCGGCGGTCCGGAACCAGGGGTGGGCTGTGCCGGCCGCGGCATCATCACCTCCATCAACATGCTCGAGCAGCTCGGGGCCTATGCAGAGAGCGAGCAGCTTGACTACGTGTTCTACGACGTTCTCGGAGACGTTGTCTGCGGCGGCTTTGCCATGCCCATCCGCGAAGGAAAGGCCCGGGAGATATATATCGTGGTCTCCGGTGAGATGATGGCCATGTATGCGGCCAACAATATCTGCAAGGGGATCGTCAAATTCGCCGAAAGCGGCGGCGTGCGCCTCGGGGGGCTGATCTGCAACAGCCGCAACGTGGACAACGAACACGACATGATCCGGGTTTTTGCCGAGCATCTCGGCACCCAGATGATCCATTTCCTGCCCAGAGACAACATGGTCCAGCGCGCGGAGATCAACCGGAAGACGGTCATTGATTTTGACCCGACCCATCCCCAGGCAGACGAGTACCGGGCACTTGCCAAAAAGATCGACGAAAACGAAATGAAGGTGATCCCCACACCCCTTGCCATCGACGATCTGGAAAAACTGCTCACCGACTACGGCATTGCCGCATAACAAAAGGGAAATGAAAGGAAAAAGACCATGCTGATGATCCGATCAATTGTCCGGCCCGAAAAAGTGCACAACGTAATGGCCGCGCTCATGGAAGCGGGTTTTCCAGGAGTTACACGAATGTCGGTTGTGGGCCGCGGAAAACAGCGCGGCATCAAGATCGGCGAGATCACCTATGACGAAATCCCCAAGGAGCTTTTGCTGACGGTGATAAAGGACAACGACCGGGAGTTTGTCATCCGCACCATCATGGAAACCGCCCGCAGCGGTGAAAAGGGCGCTTACGGCGACGGCAAAATCTTTGTCACCCCGGTTGAAGAGGTCTACACCATCAGCTCCGGCATCCGGGAGACCGGAGACGGGAAGCTGGAGGAGGTGGCGCCATGAAGGAGATACTTGCGGTGGTGCGCATGGACAAGATGAACGAGACCAAACGGGCCCTTGCGGATGCCGGGGTCTCCTCGATCACCGCCCGGGACGTGCTTGGCCGGGGCAAGGGCCTGGTGGATCTGCAGGTTCTGCGGGGAGCGGAAAAAGGATACGAGGAAGCCATCGAGCAGTTGAGCCAGGGCGGCCGGCTGGTTCCCAAGCGGGCCCTTGTCATGGTGGTGCCCGACAGCCTCAAGGACAAGGTTGTCAAAATCCTCATCAGAGTCAACCAGACGGGCAAGTCCGGAGACGGCGTGATTTTTGTGTCCCCGTGCATGGATGCGGTGCGCATCCGCACCGGCGAGGACGGAAACAGCGCCCTGGACGAGGCATAGCCGAAAAAAAAACAAGTTTTTGTAAGGAGAGCGCGAGCCATGGATGCTGCAGAGAGCAAAACAGGGACAATCGATATCCGGATGGATCCGGAAGCCATAAAATCCGAGCTGTTAAAATCCTATCCCCCCAAAGTGGCGCGCAAGCGCGCAAAACAGATCGTGGTCAACCGGGTCGATGAAGGGGACAGGGTGCCGGCCATACAGGCAAACACGCGCACGGTGCCGGGACTGATCGGCCAGCGGGGCTGCTGCTATGCCGGGTGCAAGGGCGTCGTGCTGGGCCCGACCCGCGACATTGTCAACCTCACCCACGGACCCATCGGCTGCGGGTTTTACTCCTGGCTGACCCGCCGCAACCAGACCGATGCGCGGACAACCGCGGACGGTCATAATTTCATGACCTATTGTTTTTCAACCGACATGCAGGAACAGGAAATCATCTTCGGCGGGGAGAAAAAGCTAAAACAGGCCATCCAGGAGGCCTATGACAATGTGCACCCCAAGGCCATTGCCGTGTTTGCCACCTGCCCGGTGGGCCTGATCGGAGACGATATCCACGCGGTGTGCCGGGAGATGAAGGAAAAACTGGGCATCAACGTTTTCGGGTTCTCGTGTGAGGGATACAAGGGCGTGAGCCAGTCTGCGGGCCATCACATCGCAAACAACGGCATTTTCACCCATGTGATCGGAAACGACGACACGGTCCCGGACGGTCGATTCAAGGTCAACCTTCTGGGTGAATACAACATCGGCGGAGATGCCTTTGAAATCGAGCGGATTTTTAAAAAATGCGGCCTGACACTGGTTTCGATCTTTTCGGGCAACTCCAGCATCGATCATTTTGCCCGGTCCCACACCGCGGATCTCAACCTGATCATGTGCCACCGCTCCATTAACTACGTGGCCGGGATGATGGAGACCAAATACGGGCTTCCCTGGATCAAGATCAATTTCATCGGTGCTGCGGCCACGGCCAGGTCCCTTCGCAAAATCGCCCAATACTTCGAAGACCCGGGCCTTATCCGTCAGGTGGAGGCCGTGATTGCAGAGGAAATGCCGGCTGTTGATGCCGCCCGGGCGCAAGTCTATCCCCGGACCCGGGGCAAGACCGCCATGCTGTTTGTGGGCGGGTCCAGGGCACACCATTACCAGGAGCTGTTTTCGGAGCTGGGCATGGTGACCATATCAGCGGGCTATGAATTTGCGCACAGAGACGACTACGAGGGCCGCCGGGTCCTCGGGGAAATCAAGGTGGACGCGGACAGCCGCAACATCCAGGAACTGGTGGTGGAGCCGGACCCGGAGCGGTACATGCCCAGGATCACGCCGGAAAAAATGGCCGAATTGCGACAAAAGGGCATCCCGATCGCCGACTATCCCGGGATGATGCCGGAGATGGGCAGCGGCGCCCTGGTCATCGACGATATCAGCCAGTACGAAACCGACAGGCTCCTGGAGATCTTCCGCCCGGATATTTTCTGCGCGGGCATCAAGGAGAAATACACGGTGCAAAAGCACGGCATCCCCATGAAGCAGCTCCACAGCTACGACTACGGAGGACCATATGCCGGTTTTATCGGGGCGGTGAATTTCTACAACGAAATCGACCGCATGACGTCGAGCCGGGTCTGGAGCTACATGAAAGCCCCCTGGCAGGAAAACCCGGAACTGTCCGCCAAATACGCATCCGAATAAGGAGTGATCCATCATGCTGCTCAGACACACATCAGCGGAAATCAAAGACAGAAGCGCCCTGACCATCAATCCGGCCAAGACCTGCCAGCCCGTGGGCGCCATGTACGCCTCTTTGGGCATCCACGGCTGTCTTCCCCACAGCCATGGCTCCCAGGGCTGTTACGCATATCACCGAAGCGCCCTCACCCGGCACTACAAGGAGCCGGTCATGGCCGCAACCAGCGCCTTTACAGAGGGCGCGTCGGTCTTTGGCGGCCAGGCCAACCTGATACAGGCCATCGACAACATATTCTCGGTCTATGATCCGCAGGTGATCGCGGTTCACACCACCTGCCTGTCAGAGACCATCGGCGACGATATCGTCCAGATCATAAATAAGGCCAAGGCCGACGGCCGGGTGCCGGACAACCGGTACGTGATCCACGCCAACACCCCCAGCTACGTGGGTTCCCACGTGACCGGATACGCCAACATGGCGAAGGCCATGGTGGATTATTTCGCAGAACCCGTGAGCCGGCGGAAACAGCGCATCAACCTGATCCCCGGGTTTGTGGAGCCATCGGACATGGGCGAGATCAAGCGGCTTGCCGGCGCCCTGGGGGTTGAAACCACCATGTTTCCGGACACCGACGGTGTTTTAAACACTCCCCTGACCGGAAAGTACCGCATGTACCCGGACGGCGGGGTGCGGGTCGAAGCCCTGAAAAACGCCGGTGCAGCCGCGGGCACCATCGCCCTGGGCGAGCTGGCCGCCGGTCCGGCGGCCCTGGCACTGGACGCCAAATGCAAGGTGGGATGCACGATTCTGGATTTGCCCATCGGGCTTTCCGGAACAGACGCCTTTGTGGACGCGCTCCGGCGCATGGCCGGGGTCAACGTCCCTGAGTCCGTGAACTACGAGCGTGGCCAGATGGTGGATATCATATCGGACATGCACCCGTATTTTCACGGCAAGCGCGTGGCCCTGGCCGGAGATCCGGACCAGATCCTGGCCCTGGCCGCGTTTCTGGTTTCCATTGACATGCACCCGGTTCACATTGTCACGGGAACGCCCGCGGGCAAAAAATGGGAAAAACGGATGCGCAAAATCACCGCGGAGCTGCCCTGCGAGGTCAACATCGCCACCGGCGGGGATCTGTTTCTGCTCCACCAGTGGATCAAAAACCACCCCGTGGACCTGCTCATGGGAAACACCTACATGAAATACATCGCAAAAGACGAGGACATCCCACTGGTGCGCCACGGTTTTCCGATTCTGGACCGGGTGGGCCACAGCTATCTTCCCACGGTGGGCTACAGGGGCGGCATCCGCCTGCTGGAGATGATTTTAAACGCCCTGCTGGACCGAAAGGACCGGGATGCCACAGACATAGACATTGAACTGGTCATGTAGACCCCAAAAAAAGGAAGGCTCCCCATGTCAGCGATACCCATACTCAAGCAGCGCCGCTCCCAGATCTGGGAAAAGGGAGACGCCCCGTATGAACTGAGCTGCGGCATCCACAGCCTGGCCGGCTCGATCAGCCAGCGGGCCTGTGTTTTTTGCGGCTCCAGGGTGGTGCTTTATCCCATTGCCGATGCGCTTCACGTGATCCACGGCCCGGCCGGGTGCGCGGCATACACCTGGGACATCCGCGGGGCCCTTTCTTCCGGCCCGGAGTTGCACAGGATGAGCTTTACAACGGATTTGCAGGAAAAGGACGTGATTTTCGGCGGGGAGAAAAAACTTGCCGCGGTACTCGATCAGCTCATTGACGCCTACCAGCCCCGGGCCGCGTTTGTCTATGCCACGTGCATCGTGGGCCTGATCGGTGATGACGTGGATGCCGTGTGCCGCAGGATCCAGGAGAAAAAGGGGATTGCCGTGCGCTCCGTTCATTCCGAGGGCTTTAAGGGCACCAAGAAAGACGGCTACAAGGCGGCCTGCGATGCCGTGTTTTCCCTGATGGACCCTGGGGCCGCAGCCTCGGCTGCCGGCCGCGGCCCGTTTCGGATCAACATCCTCGGCGAGTTCAACATCGGCGGCGAGGCCTGGATCATCCGGGAATACTACAGAATGATGGGCGTGGACGTGGTCTCTGTGATGACCGGCGACAGCCGGGTGGCAGACATCCGGCAGGCGCCGGCGGCGGCGTTAAACGTGGTGCAGTGCTCCGGGGCCATGACTCATCTGGCCAGAAAGATGGAAGCCGAATTCGGCATCCCCTATATCCGTGTGTCTTATTTCGGCATCGAGGACACGGCCCGGGCCCTTTATGACGTGGCCGGCCATTTCGGGGACCCGGGGGTCATGGAAAACACCCGCACCCTGGTCAGACAAGAGATCCAGGCCGTGACCGATGATCTCAAAGCCGCCAAAAAGGCGCTTTCGGGAAAAAAGGCCGCCATTTACGTGGGCGGGGCGTTTAAGGTCTTTTCTTTGATCAAGGCCTTAAAGACCCTGGGCATGCGGGTGGTGCTGGCCGGATCGCAGACCGGCACGGACGAGGATTACCAGGTGCTTCGCCAGATGTGTGAGCCCGGCACCGTGATCCTCGATGACGCCAATCCCCTGGAGCTTTCCCGCTACTGCCTGGAAAAGGAGGCCGACATCATGATCGGCGGCATCAAGGAACGGCCCATTGCCCACAAGCTGGGTATGGGATTTTGCGATCACAACCACGAGCGCAAAATTCCCCTGGCCGGGTTTGAGGGCATGGCCAATTTCGCCAAAGAGGTGAAAAACACGGTCACCAGTCCGGTATGGCGGTTTGCCCCCGGATTGAAAAAAAACACCCGGAGGACCCCATGAAGAAAACCCCAGTGAACCGGAAAAAATTTGTGCACAATACGGCAGCCACCCAAAACGCGTGCAAGCTGTGCCCCCCCCTGGGCGCGGCCCTTGCGTTCAAGGGCATCAAAGGGGCTGTGCCCCTTTTGCACGGCTCGCAAGGGTGCTCCACCTATATCCGCAGATACCTGATCAGCCATTTTCGGGAGCCCGTGGATATCGCCTGTTCCAATTTCTCGGAGCAGACCGCGGTGTTCGGCGGGGCCGCCAACCTGGAGCTGGCCATTGAAAACATTCGCAGCCAGTATGACCCGGCAATCATCGCGGTGGCCACCACCTGCCTTTCCGAGACCATCGGCGACGATGTGCCACGGTTTCTGGCGGACTGCCGCCGCAGGCACCCGGATCTGCCGCCCCTGGTGCACGTGTCTTCCCCCAGTTACAGGGGAACGCACATGGAGGGGTTCCATGACGCGCTGCGGGCGTTGGTCGGGGCTTTGTGCACGCCGGACCCGGCCGAAGAAAAGCAATCGAACAGCCCCGGCCCGGTTTGCTGCAACCTGATGCCGGGCATGGTATCGCCGGCAGATGTCCGGCATTTAAAGCAGATCATGGCCGACTGCGGCATAAGTGCGGCCGTGCTGCCGGATTATTCCGAAACCCTGGACGGGCCCATGTGGTCTATGTACCACAAAATCCCGCCGGGCGGCATATCCGTTGACAGTATCGCGGCCATGGCCGAAGCCTCGGCAAGCATTGAGCTGGGCCGCATCCTGGCGGGCCAAAACAGCGCGGGAAAGGATCTGGAAGAAACCTGCGGGGTCAGGTGCCTGTCTCCGGGGCTGCCCATGGGCGTCCAGGAAACCGACCGCCTGTTTGACGTCCTTTCAGACATCACAGGCCGGCCCATGCCGGAAAAATACGAAAAACAGCGCGGCCGGCTCATTGACGCCTATGCCGACGGTCACAAGTACGTATCCGGCATGCGCGCGGTGATCTATGGGGAGCAGGACTTTGTGTGCGGCATGGCGGCCTTTGCCGCGGAAATCGGCATGATCCCGGTGCTGTGCGCCTCAGGGGCCAAAACCGGCCGCCTGGAAAAAGCCATTGAAGCGGTTACGGACCCCGCGGTGTCTGAAAAAATCCAAATCATGGAGGGGGCTGATTTCGTTGACATCGAAGAGGCGGCGGCCGGAGTTGACCCGCAGATTTTCCTGGGCAGCAGCAAGGGGTATTCGATTTCGCGCAAACTCGGAGTTCCCCTGGTGCGCGCCGGCTTCCCGGTCCATGACCGGTTCGGCGCCTCCCGGCTCCTGCATCTTGGGTACCGGGGCGCGGCGCAGATGTTTGACCGGATCGTCAATACCGTGATCCAGGTCAGCCAGGAAGCATCATCTGTGGGCTATGCCTACATGTAGACCGCCACGCTGCCGGCAAAACAGTGAAAACACGCATAAAAAACAAAAGGAAGCTGTCATGGACATACTTTATCATCCCTGTTTCAACGAGCACGCACACCGGGTCTTCGGCCGGGTCCACCTGCCGGTGGCCCCGAGGTGCAACATCCAGTGCCGGTACTGTAACCGGCGGTTTGACTGCGTCAATGAAAGCCGGCCCGGAGTGACAAGCGCGGTTCTCTCCCCGGCCCAGGCCATGGTCTATCTCGATGCGGTCATGGCGGCCAGGGACAACATTGCCGTTGCCGGCATCGCCGGGCCCGGCGATCCCATGGCCAACCCGGAGCAGACACTGGAGACACTGGAGCGGATCGGCGAAAAGTACCCTGACCTGCTTTTGTGCCTTGCCACAAACGGGCTCAACCTTGAGCCCTATGTCAGCCGCCTGGTCTCGGCCGGGGTCAGCCATGTCACGGTCACGGTCAATGCTGTGGACCCGGCGGTGGGCGAAAATCTTTATTCCTGGGTGCGGTTCGACAAGCGGGTATACGGCCCGGCCCGGGGGACGGCGATTCTCATGGAGCGCCAGCAGGCGGCCATCCGGGCGCTCAAGGCGGAAAAAAGCGTTATCGTGAAAGTCAACTTTATCGTGATTCCAGGGGTAAACGACTTTCACGCCGAAGCCGTGGCCCGTCACATGGCCGGACTCGGGGTGGATCTCTTTAACTGCGTGCCCTACAAGCCTGCGCCGGGTTCGGCCTTTGCAGATCTGGCCGAGCCATCTGCCGCTGATATCAAGCAGATCCGGGATGCCGCGGGCCGCCATCTGCCCCAGATGCGCCACTGCACCCGGTGCCGGGCCGACGCGGTGGGGCTTTTGGGCGAGGGCCAGGATGCCGCGCTGATGGAGATCATGAAATCGTGTGCCGCCATGGATGAAGGCGGCTGTCGGCCGGCCTCGCCTGGCAGGCTCCATGTGGCGGTTGCCAGCATGGAGGGCCTGCTGGTCAACCAGCACCTGGGCGAGGCGGGTCAGCTGCTGATATACGGCAGCAACGGCGGCGCGGTCGGCCTCAAGGAAGCCCGCCAGGCCCCTGCAAGGGGCTCTGGCGATCTTCGGTGGCGGCAGATGGCCGAAATCCTGTCAGACTGCCGGACCCTGCTGGTCTCGGGTGTCGGCGCACGGCCCAAAACCGTTCTGGAAGAAGCCGGTATTGACGTGATTGTGGTTGACGGGCTTATCGAGGATGCGGTCTCCGCGGTGTTTTCCGGCCAAAGCCTGCGTCACATGATCCGCCGGGAAATCCCGGAGTGCACCGGCACCGGCATGGGCTGCGGATAACCCGGCCGGCTTGCCGGCTTCCAGCCCAGAAACCCAACCATAGAAAAGGAAAGAAAACCGTTATGAAAAAACCGAAGCATCATATTTTTGTTTGCGCCAGCTTCCGCACAGACGGAGAGGCAAAGGGGATGTGCCGCAAAAAGGGCTCTGCGGCGTTTCTGTCCTATATTGAAAACGAGATACTCGACCGGGGCATAGACGCCCAGGTCACGGCCACAGGCTGCATGAAACAGTGCGATAACGGCCCGGTCATGGTTATTTATCCGGAAAATGTCTGGTACGGCGGTGTGGAAACCGAGGATGCGGTGGATGAAATCCTGGATGCCCTGGAAGACGAAACCACCGCAGACGCTTATCGCATGTCCTGATAACCGGCCATGGATACCCAGCCGATCATCATCCGAAACGCCGGTCCCGGAGACATCGAGGCCATGCTGGCACTGCTGCGCCTGCTGTTTGAACTGGAGGCGGATTTTGAATTTGACGAGGCGCGACAGCGGCGCGGGCTTTTCATGATGACAGACGGGTGCCTAAAGCACAAGGTCGTCAAGGTGGCCGAAGCCGGGGGCGAAATCGTTGGCATGGCTTCGGCCCAGACGCTTATTTCAACAGCAGAAGGCACTATGGCCGCAATTGTGGAGGACGTGGTGGTCCTGCCCGGCTGCCGGCGGCAGGGCACGGGCCGACGCCTGGTGCAAAGCCTGTGCGAATGGGCCGCCATGCGGGGCGCTGTCCGCATGCAGGTTCTGGCGGACAAACACAATGCCCCGGCTCTTGAATTTTACAGGCGCACGCAATGGAACCTCACACAGCTCATCTGTCTCAGAAAAAGGAATGACGGGTCATGAGAATCATCGAGATCGTGGACACCACCCTGCGCGACGGGCTTCAGGCTCCGGGAATCGATTTTTCCCGCAGGCAGAAGACGGATACGGCAATGCGCATTGCACGCATCGGGGTCGACGAGATAGAGGCCGGCACCCCGGCCATGGGAGATGACGCATGCCAGGACATCCGGGAAATCATCGGACTGGGCCTGGACACGCGGATAAGCCTTTGGTGCCGGGCCAGGGAAGATGACCTGGAGATGGCCGCGGCTTGCTGTGCAGAACATGTGCATATCAGTTTCCCGGTATCAGACATTCTGCTTTCGGCCTTTGAAAAAGATGCCGCCTGGGTGTTTGACACCCTTGCCCGGATTGTGCCGTTTGCCTGCAAACGCTTTTCAGGGGTATCGGTTGGGGCCCAGGACGCCACCCGGACGGATGTAAAGCGGCTGACGGCCTTTGCCGGGGCTGCGGCCGCATGCGGGGCCCGGCGGCTGCGCCTGGCCGACACAGTTGGAATCAGCCGGCCCACGGGCACGGACCGCCTGGTCCGGATGCTGAAAAATCACGTTCCGGAAATCTCTTTGGAGTTTCACGCCCACAACGACCTGGGCATGGCCACGGCCAACGCGGTCACGGCCGCGGAAGCCGGCGCGGATGCGGTCAGCGTCACCGTAAACGGCCTTGGCGAGCGGGCGGGAAACGCGCCCCTGGAGGAAGTGGCCGCGGCCCTGCACACGGCTGACAACATCGGATCACGGATCCGTGCCGCGGACCTGGCGGGGCTGTGTTCGCATGTGGCCGAATTGAGCGCTCGGCCCGTGCCTGCTGCCAAGCCGGTGACCGGATCTGCCGTGTTTACCCACGAATCAGGCATCCATTGCGCGGGCCTGTTCAAAAATCCGCTCTCCTATCAGCCTTTTTACCCCCGGGAGGTGGGTCGTGAAGACTGGCGCATGGTCATCGGGTCTCATTCGGGGGGGTGCGCGGTGCGTGCCGCGCTTGCCAAGCACGGAATCAAAATGGAGCCGGGCTTGGAGGCCGAATTCGCCGTTCGGGTCCGCGACCTGGCGAAAAAAAACAACACCCTTCTTGTCGACAGGGACCTGTGCCGGTTTTATCTGGATTTTCTGCGGTCGCGCAAAAAGCACGGACAAGACCGGAGCGAAGAACATGGACATGAAAAAACCCCGCATCATAAAACCGGGCACCCCGTATGAAGCCGCAACACAGCAGATGCGGCCAAGACGGCGGCTCGCCCGAAGGGTGAAAATTTCCGGCATGAAATACCGTAAGCCGCCCATGACGGTTTGTACTTTCAAAAATTGCCGGCATGTCGAAAAATTTCATGAAATATCCGGCTAGGGGCAATGCTGCTGACGAAGCGATTTTGCCGTTTCCGAACAGTCCTCTGTCCGGCAGGCCTGCGCAAAAGCCTGACAGGCACCCGTGACATCCCCGGTTTCCAGCAGCGCCATGCCTTTTTTTTCAAGCGCCGCCGCAAACTCAGGGTCGATGGAAAGTGCCCGCTCATAATCTTTTAAGGCCCGCGCCAGGTCTCCCTTTGCCTTCCAGGCATCACCCCTGAGAACAAAAGCCCGCATTTCCAGGGGAAAGACAGAAAGCATCCGTCCGGCGTCATCAATCGCCTTATCATACTCTCCGAGTTCAAAATAAAGGTCTCCGCGTGCGGCATAGGCCTTGGTCAGACCCGGTTCGATATCAATAACACGGCTAAGGTCGGCCAGAGCCTGCAAAAGCTGCCCCTTCTTTTTTAAAATCATGCCTCTGTGATAATAGGCAACGGAAGCGCTCAGTGGCTGGTCTTCAATAACCCTTGTAAAATCATCCGCGGCGGCATCAAGCTCACCCTGTTCATACAGCACGATTCCCCTTTTCAGATAAGCAACAAGACCCTTGGGCGAAATCTCAATGGCTTTTGCAAAATCCGACAGGGCCTTCTGAATTTCCCCCTTCTGGTTAAAGGCAGTGGCCCGTCCAATGTAGGCGTCCAGAAACAAAGGATCCAGCTCAATTGCCGTTGAAAAATCATCAATGGCTTTGTCCAGATCATGTTTTATACCGTATGCATTCCCCCTGTGGTAGTAGGCCTCGGCCCGGTTTGGATTGTCCTCAATCGCCTTGGAAAAAAGAGAAATGGCCTGGTCCGGTCTGGACTGACGCATCTGCTCAAGCCCTTCTCTCACGTAACCGGTGGTAATACATCCGGCACAAAACGCCACAACCAGAAAAACAATCAAGTACCGTCCCATGGCATCGCGGCGCGGTGGACCTTCCCGTTTTAATGGCCCGCTCATTTTCATCATCTGGAATCCATTGTTGCAGCCGACGGATTGTTTTTATGGGCACCGGTGATCACGATCATCAGGGCCGGGGCCAGCAGAAAGTCGGCCAGCAGGGCGAACAGGATGGTCAGGCCGGTGAAAAACCCGAACCGCACGATATGGTTGAGGGTGGCGGCCATCAGCACAAAAAAGCCGCAGGCAAGCACCACCGACGTGATCAGCATGGCCCTGCCCACCCCCAGAAAAGTGGCCCGAATGGCCTCATGGGCATCCCCGGTGCGCAGATAATATTTTCTAAAGTTATAAACAAAATGGACCGTGTCATCCACCACCAGCCCCATGGCGATACTGGCGATCATCAGGGAGGTCATGTCCAGGGGCACATCAAAAAATCCCATGATACCCAGGGAAAGAAATATGGGGAAAATGTTGGGGATCATGCTGAACAGCCCGGTCTTGATATCCCACACCAGCATCATCATCATGATGGCAATGACCACGAAGGCCAGGCCGTAGCTTTTCACCATGCTGTTCAAAGCCGCGGAAATGGTGCGGGCCATCAGCGCGGTCATGCCGGTGATGGTGATCCGGGCGCTGTCGCCGAAAAGAGTGGTGAAATAGTGCTTTGTCTCCTGCATGAAATCATTGAGCACCACCGAGTCCACCCAGTTGGTCTTGATGCTCACCCGTGTCTTGGAGAAAAGGCTGTCCACGATGGGTTCAAGGTCATCTGACCCGGCGTTTTCAAACAGCAGCAGTTCCTGGGCAATGGTGTTGTAGTCCTGGGAAATCGCGTAAAATTCAGGCCGGTTTTCATTCAGTGCCTGATGAATTTCCTTGAGAAGATCATTTAGAGAATATATCTTTCCCACAAATATTTCAGGTGTTTCATATTGAGACAGGTAATGGGCGGCATTGTCGATGCGGTTGAGAAAACGGGGCTCATATACGCCGTTTTCCCTGCCGGTATCGATGATCACCTCCAGTTGCAGGGAACCGTTCAACTGTTTGTCGATGGTGGCGATATCCTTTCGCACGGCCATGGACTCAGGGAAAAAACCGACCACATAATCTGAATAGCGCAGGTCGAACACATAATAAAAAGAAACGGCAAACAGAACCAGACTGATACCGATAATTTTAAGCGGATGCCGAATGGAGATGTTGGCGGTTCGCAACAGGATCCGGTCCATGACCAGGGGCCGGCCCTGCTCCTGCCGCCCGGCCGACCGCGGACGAACCGGCACCACCGCCACCAGGGACGGCAGCATGAAAAGCGTATAGAACAGCGCCAGAAGCACACCGGCGGCGGCAAAAAGGCCGAGGTCGCCCAGGGCGGTCAGTTCGGCAAAAGAAAACGAAAGCAGGGCCGCGGCCGTGGTCAGGGAGGTCAATACCACGGCAAGCCCGGAGTGGCCCACGGCATGGCCGATGGCGTCCTTTCTGCTCACCCCCCGGTCCACCTCCTTGTAAAAAAGGGCCAGAATATGGACCGAGTCGGCCACGCCCACGCAAAGGAGAAAGGCCGGCAGCACCGTGGTGGTCATCTTGATGGGCACACCGGACCAGCCCAACAGCCCCAGGGTGGAAAAGGTGGCGCCCTGCACAACGATGGAAGGCAGGACCACGCCGGAAACCCGGCGAAACAGCAGCCAGAGAAAAACCAGAATCACAACAAAGCTCAGCAGAAAACATTTTTTGAGGTCCAGCATGGTATAGTCGTTAAAGACCTCCAGCACCACCGGGCCGCCGACCAGGGCCAGGGAAAAATCAGGGGCGTGGTGCGCGGCAACAATCTCCCGGACCGCTTCCACAAGGGCCTCGTTCTCCATGTCAGACAGATACCGCTTCTGCCGGGTCTCCTCTTCCCCGACAAATATCTCCTCGTCAAAACTGTCAAACGCCTCCAGCACATCCATCTGTTCCGTATGATAGACATCCGGCTCAATGATGACCGAGGTGGTGCGGCCGTCAGTGGAGATAAACTGGTGCAGGTAGGCCGGGTTGGCCATCACCTGGTTTTTCAGCGCTTCAAAATCCACGATCCGGTCCGGCCATCCTTCCAGCAGGTCCTCCACGATAAGCTCGTCGTTGTCGCCCCATGTATGCCGGGCGTTAATCAGGCTTTGGATATCCTTTGCATAAGGAACCTGCTCCCGTAATTCGGTCTGGAACGTGTGAAGCCGTTCAAAAAAGGATTGTGTAAAGATCTGGTCGGAAGTGATGGTGATCACGACAAACCGGTCCTGGCCGAACTGGTCCCGGAACCGGTCGTATTCGATGCGGCTTTTGTCATGCTCGTCCAGCAGGGCCTCGGCCGAGGTGTCCACGGTAATAGAGGGAATCCTGTAGAAAAACACGCCCAGCAGCACGCAGAAAAACACCAGCACCTTCAGGCGATGGGTGTAAATCGTTCGGGCCAGATGCTCAAATCCCCGCTCTATCTGGTCTTTTACCCCGGCCATGGATAACGTTTCCCTTCCGGCTGTGTGGTGATCTCAATAAAATTTGCATTTAAAAAGCCAATGTCGTAAACTTGGTACTCCAGGTACTCTAGTACAGGGCACAATGATTTGAAAAGAAAATTCTTTTAAAATTTCCGGCCCGGAACAAACCGGTTGGGCCGGTCATGGAGGGTGCCATGCCGATATTTGAATACCAGTGTGAAAAATGCGGCCATGTGTTTGAAGAGTTGGTCATGGCCACGAAAAAGAAACAGATCGCCTGCCCCCGTTGTCACCATGCCAAAGTCAGCAAGCTGATCAGCCGCACCGGCGCCGTTGGCAGAAACGCCGCCGGTACCGGCTGCGCCGCGCCTTCAGGCTCCGGCTTTTCATGAGCCACCTGAGCCGGGGGCGGTTCGCCCCTTTCTTCCCTTCAGCGCCGGTCGCGGGTGCAATTCCGGCAACCCGCCAGAGTGATTGTGTTTTTTTTGACCACCATGATAAACAGAAACAAGTAAAACCCGGTTTCTAACAAGACAACGCAACCACCCATCACCCGGACTGGACCCTGAAAGCGTGAACACACAGAGCCTTCGCACCATCATCGCCATCAACCTGGCGGTGCTGATTCTTATTGCCACCGTGCTGTTTGACGTGGTGGCGCTCTCCACTGACCGGCAGCGGTTTATCAGCACAAAAATCGCCGAGCACCGGCTTCTCTCCCTGGCCGTGGCCCACCACCTGACGGTAAATGATGCGGCCGCGCCCTTTTTCCCGGCGGACACAGAGCCGGCCCTTGGCGCCCTTTTTCAGGCGGCCGAGGTAAAGGCCGTGGTGGTGTTAAAACCCTCCGGCGGGTTTGCCCACATCACCGACATGACGGCCCCTGAGCAGGTTCCCCTGGTTGAGCTGGCGGACCGCGCCATGCAGGAGGAAAAACAGGCCACAGGACTTTACGGCAAGACATGGGGCGTGTTCCTGCCCCGTCCCCGGTCCCTTTTGATTGCCGGACCGCTTTTGACCCGGTCAGGCAAGGTTATGGGAAGCCTGGGCACGGTGACCGACTTGAACGATCTTTACGCGGCCCAGCGGAAAGACCATGCCCTGCTCTTCGGATACGCGCTTGTCAACCTGATCCTGCTTACCCTGCTGGGCACCTACATCATCGGCCGGTTCGCGGTCAGCCCCATCAATCGCCTGGTGCGGCGGGCCGAAGAGTACCGGGATCTGGACGACCTGGAATTTTTCTACAACCGGGGGAAAAACGAGTTCCGCCAGCTTTCCGGCGCCCTGAACCGCATGCTCAAGCGCATCGGCGACGACAAGCATCGCCTTGAATCCTCCCTGGCCAGCCTGAAAAAGGCCAACCTGGAAATTCAGGACCGGCAGAACGAACTGATCCGCGCGGAAAAGCTGGCCTCCGTGGGCCGGCTGGCCGCGGGCCTTGCCCACGAAATCGGCAACCCCGTGGGCATCGTGCTGGGCTATCTCGAGATGCTCAACGATCCTGACCTTCCCCCGGCGGACCGGCAGGACTACCTGAAACGGTGTGAAGCGGAAATCCACCGGATCAACGCCACCATTCGGGAACTGCTCGACTTTTCCCGGCCCGCCGGAGAAAAGCCCTGCCCGGTAGCCCTTTCCCGGGTCATTGAGGAAACGCTCCGCATGCTGAATGTGCAGCCCGGCATGAAGGCCATCACCTTTTCATGCGACTTTGCCGCGGCCAACGACACGGTGATGGCTCCGCCGGACCGGATGCGCCAGGTATTTGTCAACCTGATCATCAACGCGGCCGACGCCCTTGCCTCTGTTTCCGACCAGCGGGAGGGCCGCATCACCATCGCCACGAAAAACTCTCGCCCCGACGCCGGTAACGGTCCGGAGATGGTCGAAGCGTTGGTGATCGACAACGGTCCGGGCATTGCGGCGACAGACCTTGATCTTGTCTTTGATCCGTTTTATACCACCAAGGAGCCGGGCAAAGGCACGGGTCTGGGCCTTTCCGTCTGCTTCATGATCATCGAAAGCCTGGGCGGTACCATTCGCATCGACAGCAGCCGGGACCAGGGAACCGCTGTAACAATTGAACTGCCGGCTGCGCCCAAAAAAGGATCAGGCCATGAAACCGGTTGATGAGCCGAAAAAAAACGTGCTGGTTGTGGATGACGAAGAGAACATGCGCCACATGCTGACCGCCATGCTCACGCGGGAGGGCTACCAGGCCGAGACCGCGGAAAACGGGGCACAGGCCCTGGAAATGGTTGCAAAGCAGGCCTTTGACTTTATCCTGTGCGACATCAAGATGCCCCGCATGGACGGGCTTGCCTTTCTGGCCCACCGGACCGAACATTTTCCCGACGCCACGGTCATCATGATGTCGGCCTACGGCACCATCGACACCGCGGTGGAGGCACTGAAACACGGTGCCTACGACTATATATCCAAACCCTTCAAGTCCGACGAGGTGCTGCTGGCCTTGAAAAAAGCCTCGGAACGGGAACGGCTGAAACGGGAAAACCTTGCCCTGCGGCAACAGATCGCCACCCTTGGCCGGGGTTACACCTTTGGCAAAATCATTGCCAAAAGCAAGATCATGCAGGCCGTTACCGACCTGATCACCAAGGTGGCGGCCCACGACACCACCGTGCTGGTCACCGGCGAGTCCGGCACCGGAAAGGAGCTGGTGGCCCGCAGCCTTCATTTCAACAGCCCCAGGGCACAGAACGCGCTGATCCCGGTTAACTGCGGCGGCATACCGGAAAACCTGCTGGAAAGCGAATTGTTCGGCCATGTGAAAGGGGCCTTTACCGGCGCGGACAAAAACAAGACCGGCCTGTGCGAAATGGCCCACAGGGGCACCCTCTTTCTCGACGAAATCGGGGAACTGCCCGCCTCCTTGCAGGTCAAGCTGCTGCGCCTGCTTCAGGACAGGGAGATCCGGCCGGTGGGGGCGTCGGCCACCCGGACCATTGACATCCGCATCGTGGCTGCCACAGCCAGAAACCTGGAGGCCGACGTGGCCAAAGGTGTCTTTCGCGAAGATTTGTTCTACCGGCTCAACGTGCTCCATATTCATCTGCCGCCCCTGCGCGACCGCCGGGAGGACATTCCCCCGCTGATAGAAACATTTGTCGAAGCGTTTAATAAGAAACTGGATAAAACGGTCACCGGCCTGGCGCCGGCGGCCCTCTCCCGCCTGCTGGCCCACACCTGGCCGGGCAATGTGCGGGAGCTTGAGAACCTCATCGAGCGGGCCGTGGTCCTGGCCGAGGGCGACACCATCACACCGGACGACCTCCCCCCTGGTTTCGGTACGGATTCCGCGGGCGGGCCGGGCGACGCCCTGGCCGGATTTGACGGCTATTCCATCAAGGCGGCCCAGAAAATCTTTGAAAAGCGGCTGATTGAAAAGGCCCTTGCCAAAACCGGCGGCAACCGCACCCGGACGTCAAAACTGCTGGAGATCAGCCACCCTTCCCTGCTGGCCAAGATGAAAGAGTATGGCATTGAAGGGTAAGCTGGCAGATGAGACCTGTTCCGTTTATCGGCACGGGCCCTTGGCGTGTTCCGGTGGTGGGCGCGACAAGACTCGAACTTGTGACCTCTGCCGTGTCGAGGCAGCGCTCCAACCAACTGAGCTACGCGCCCGGAACAGATGTACCGTTATATTTAATCGGTGGCCGGCCCGGTGTCAAGGAGAAAAAACGGTCCCGCACCCGGCATCCCTCATTGACAACAATTTGCGCGCCGGGTAATTGTAACCGGATGAAAGATCAACCCCGAAAAACAGACAGCGTTTCCGTGATGAGCCTCAATATCCGTTTCGGCCTGGCCGACACCGGCGAGCACGGATGGGAAAACCGGAAGCCCGGCTTTGCCGCGCTGTTTGATCAGTACCGGCCTGATTTTATCGGCATGCAGGAGGTCAATGGGTTTCAGGCCGCTTTTTTTTCCGGCCTGCTTTCCGATTATCATGCCATTGGCAAGCGGACGCCGGCCCCGGCCGGATGGCAGGATGTACTTATCTTTTACCATAAAAGCTGGAAGTGCCGTGACTGTGACCGTTTTTTTCTAAGCGACACCCCGGACGTTCCCAGCCGCATGCCCGACAGCCGATGGCCCCGGCAGTGTGTGATGGGGGCGTTTGAAAAAGAAGGTCTCCGAATGGTCTGCGTCAACACACACTTTGACTTTGACGCGCCGGTCCAGGTGAAAAGTGCGGCCATCCTGCTCGCACGGCTTGAAAAATTTTCAGGCCCCGCCCTGCCCGCCCTTCTCACCGGAGACTTTAACGCGGGTCCGGGCAGCGATTGCCACCGGGCCTTTACCGATCCGGACCGGCTGGCACGTCCTTTTTCTGACCCGTTTGACGGGGACAACTCCGGCACCTTCCACAAATTCACTGGGAATCCGGTTTCCGACCGGATCGACTGGATTCTTTCACGGGGACTGGGTAAAACAACGGAACGAAAAATCATCACAGACCGGTTTGCCGGTATCTTTCCGTCGGACCACTTTCCTGTTTACGCCGAGTTTTCCCTGGATTTATAATGGCACCGGGATTGACGGCCTTTTGTCATCGCGAGGAACAAGGCGCAATGACACTCTTTTTCCTGTCATCGAGGAGCGCAGCGATGAAGCAATCCCGTTCGTATCTGTTCAAGATTGCTTCGCTTCGCTCGATGACACGTTTCTGATTTTGAGGGCACAAATGTTTTTTATCGGCACCCATATAGACCCTTCCACACAGACCGCTGTGTTTGCCGTTAAATGCAGGCGCTGGCGCCGATTCTGGCAGGCGGAGAAAATCCCTGCGCAAATCTGAATGAGGACAGCCGCTGTCTGCTTCTTACAATCGCCGGGCCGGTATGGTTTCGGGAGACCATCCGGTACACCCGGGCCTATCGCACCAGCGCCACCAGCAAAAGGCGGTTCATATGACCTCTTTATCAAAAAAACCCTTGATCTGCCTGGCCCACCGGGGGGCCAGCGGCCACGCGCCGGAAAACACCCTGGCCGCCTTTGAAAAAGCCGTGAAGCTTGGGGCCGACTGGATCGAACTGGATGTGTTTGCCGTGGAAAACACCCTGGTGGTGATTCATGACACCCGGCTGGAGCGCACCACCAACGGCACCGGGTACGTCATGACCAGCCCGGTTGCCTATCTTCGCAGCCTGGACGCGGGCAAAGGCCAGAAAATTCCCCTGCTTTCCGAAGTGCTGGAACTGGCCGCCGGAAATATAAAGGTCAACATCGAATTAAAAGGACCGGGCACCGCCGGCCCGGTGGCGGCTTTAATTGAATTTTACGTAAAAAATCAAGGGTGGCGGTATGAAGACTTTCTTGTATCCTCTTTTGATCACCGGCAGGTGAAAAAAGCAAAAACGCTCTGCCCCGGCCTTGCCGTTGCCCCGAACCTCACCGGGCCGCCCCTGGATCTGGACCGGCTGGCAGCAGACCTCTCCCCTTTTTCCATTCACCTGGACACCGATTTTGTGACCGCTGAACTGGTTGACGAGATCCACGGCCTCGGCTGCCCTGTCTTTGCCTTTACCGCCAACACAGTCGAAGAGATAAAGCGGCTGCGGGACATGGGTGTTGACGGCGTGTTTAGCAATTTTCCGGAACGGGTGAAGCAGGCGGGCTGAGTATGTCCCGTTCGTAGTGACGCCGTCAGGCGTTCTCCGGCTGGCCGGGTGCGATGCCCTCACGGGCACACTACAAGCGGGCATGCGCTCCGCACTCCTTCTGTTCGTAGTGACGCCGTCAGGCGTTCTCCGGCTGGCCGGGTGCGATGCCCTCACGGGCACACTACAAACGGGCATACGCTCCGCACTCCTTCTGCTCGTAGTGACGCCGTAAGGCGTTTTCAACTGGCCGGGTGCGATGCCCTCACGGGCACACTACAAACGGGCATACGCTCCGCCTCAATCATCCCATCCTGTGCCGTAATCTTTAATTGGATAACGATTCCACCATTGAACCAAGG
>JAXHVI010000266.1:0-3042 GCA_034189195.1 Thermodesulfobacteriota bacterium
TGGTGATAACGGAAGACCCGTCCGCATACATCTCAGCCAGGGGAAACCCGATTTTCGAATAAGTGGGCACCTCGTCCATAAAGGCGTAGTTGCCGCCCGTGGCCTGGGCGCCGCACTCAATCACGTGACCCGCCGCGTAGGCTCCGGCCAGCCGGTCCCAGTCCTCTTTCGCCCAGCCGAAATGCCAGGCGCAGGGGCCGGAAACCAGGGCCGCGTCCGCGACCCGGCCGCACACCACGATGTCGGCGCCGCGCTTCAGTGCCTCGGTGATGCCCCACCCGCCCAGGTAGGCGTTGGCCGAAACCGGCATACCTCCGCCGTCGGCCAGGGCAATGCCCTTATCCAGGTGAATAAACGGTTCCCCGGCGGCCTGCAGCTCTTTTAACCGGGGCATCAGGTCATCCCCCTCGATCCAGGCGATTTTCGGGGAAAGGCCCAGTTCTTTGGCCAGCTCGGCCAGGGCCGCAGCCATGCCGCGGGGATTGAGACCGCCGGCATTGGACACCACCTTGATATTCTTTTCCAGGCACAGGCCCATGACGACCTTCATCTGTTTTAAAAAGGTAGTCACATAACCGGTTTCCGGCTTTTTCATTTTCTGCCGGAATAAAATGGCCATGGTCAACTCGGCCAGGTAGTCGCCGGTGAGCACGTCGATCCGGCCGCCGGTGACCATCTCCTCGGCCGCTGAAAACCGGTCTCCCAGAAAACCGCTGCAATTGGCGATGATCAATCGGTCCTTGTCCATGTTTGCCTTTCCTTTCCCGGCGTCATCCGGTCCGGGTTACCGGCCCTGGAACACCGGTTTTCGTTTTTCAAGAAACGCGGTAATCCCCTCTGCCGCGTCCCCGGTCGCCATCACCTCGCCCAGCTTTGCGGAAAGATAATCCAGGGCGTCTCCCAGGTTCATCTCTTCGGCGGCAAAAAAGGCCTGTTTGCCCAGAGCCATGCCGATAGGGCTTTTTTCACCCAGTTGGGTCACAACCTTTTCCACCTCGCCGTCCAGGGCCTCATCGGCCGTAACCCGTGTGATCATGCCCATCTCCAGGGCCTGGGCCGCCGTCAGTTTTTCCCCCAGCAGCACCATCTCCATGGCCTTTTTACGCGGCACATTGCGAAAAATCAGTGCCCCGATCATCATGGGGAACAGGCCCACGTTCACTTCCGGAGTGCCGAACATCGCGCTCTGCCTGGCCACCACGATATCGCAGGCCAGCATGAAGCCGGTGCCGCCGGCCAGACAATGGCCGTTCACCCGGGCCACGGTGGGCTTGGAAAAGGCGTAAATCCGCTTGAGCAGGCCGGCATAGGCAGCAAACACATCCTGTCCGGAACCGCCCTGGCCAGACAGGTCGGCCCCGGAACAGAAAACCCTGTCCCCCGCGCCGGTAATCACCACCACCCGCACCGCCGGGTCGGCCTCGGCCCTGTCCAGACCTTTAAAAAAAAGATCGATCACGCCAGGGCTGATGGCGTTTCTCCGGTCTTCCCGGCAAATGGTCAGCCACGCGGCATTCCCCCTTACCTCATATTGCAATGCTTCATCAGACATCGTCGTACCCCCGTTTTATTCAGCAGCCTGATTTTCAGCCGCTTTTTCAATATCCACCAGAATGTGGCCGGGCGCCACCTTGTCCCCCGGCGCCGCGTTCACACCCGTCACCACACCGTCAAAGGGCGCCTTGAGTGTGGTCTCCATCTTCATGGCCGACACCACCGCAACGGCCTGGCCCGCTGTCACTGCCTCCCCCACGCTCACCAGTATCCGCACCACAACAGCGGGCATGGGCGGGGTCACGGCATCCGGCACCTGCCCCCCTTTTTTGCGGCGGGAGCCCTTCTGCTCGGCGGTGTCTTCATCGTAAACCGTGTACGACCCGCCATTAATGCCAATCCATTTGCCGCTGTCCGCCGGCGCTACACCGGCCCGCACCTGGCACCCATCCACGGAAATCACCAGGGTATCGGCCCCGGCCTGAACAGATGCCACCCGGTATGTGCGGCCGTCGATCCGGGCGGAAAAACAGTCTTCACCGTCATGGTCAACAGAAACGGAAAAAACCGTTCCACCGACGTTCAATCTGTAGTCCATATCATTCCTGTCTTAATTGATGGGTTTCGATTTTTACGGTAAATCTTATTGGAATCTCTAAATATTGTTTTTTCCCATGCTGAAAACCGTAATGTTGATTTTAGCGAGTTCCTTTTTTGCACCGCAAAGGCGCAAAGAGCGCAAAGTATGGCGTTTTGTTTTGCGGGAAAGCGATCTCTTGTTACGCGCAGCGTTCATATTTTTCTTCGCGTCCTTTGCGTCTCTGCGGTGAAATCGAATTTTTCAAGGTTCCATAAAACATTCGGGTTAAAGCCGCCAGTGGCCCAATGTCTGCCACGGGGATGGAATTCCGCTATTCCCGCCGGTGCCGGTCCCCGGACCGGAGGCCACGGGCGTCCTGGCCCACATGGTGTGGGCGATAAAAGCCAGGGCCGCCAGTGTGTTGTCCGCCTGGGCCGGTTTCCACTCGGAAAAATGGGTGTCTAAAAAATCGGTAAAGGTTTCACCGTTTCGAAACGGCGCGGAATCGACCACCTCCATCAGAAAAGAAATCGGCGTGCGAATGCCGGCGATCCGGTAATCGGACAGGGCCTTTTTCATGCGGTCAATGGCTGCCTGGCGGGTGCCGGCATGCACCACCAGCTTGGACAGAATGGGATCATACTCCACCGGCACGGTAAACCCGGCATACACGCCGCAGTCGTTGCGAATGCCCGGGCCCCTGGGTTCTTCCAGCAGGGCGATCCGGCCGGGTGAAGGCATAAAGTCGTTTTCCGGGTCCTCGGCATAGATGCGGCACTCAATGGCATGGCCCCGGGCCTGAATCTCTTTCTGGACAAGATCGAGTTTTTCTCCGGCGGCGATTTCTATCTGCCGGCGCACCAGGTCGATGCCGGTCACCAGTTCGGTGATGGGGTGCTCCACCTGAAGCCGGGTGTTGACCTCCAGAAAATAAAAATTTTTCTTTTCATCCACTAAAAATTCCACGG
>JAXHVI010000267.1:0-11991 GCA_034189195.1 Thermodesulfobacteriota bacterium
GTCGTGGGCGGGCGGAACCGGGCGACGAACCTGTCGCCGGTCTGCCTGGAGGTTTCCTATTCAAAAACAGAAGAGGCCCGGTTTTTCGGACACCTGGAGTTTATCGGCATCCTTTCCCGGGCCATTCGCCGGGCCCGGGTTCCGGTTGTGTTTTCCCATGGATTTCACCCGAAGCCGAAGCTTTCCTTTTCCGACCCCCTGCCCGTGGGCGTGGAAAGCGAATGCGAGCGGTTCTGGATGACCGTTTATGGCCCGGCCGACCCGGAGGCGATCCGCCAGGCCCTTAACCGGTGTCTTCCCGACGGGTTTTTTCTCCACGAATGCCGCATGGCGGCTTCTCGAAAAGACAAATCTTCCGGCCGCACCGGTCCCGCGGTCTACAACATCACCGTCAACCAGGATCTGTTTGATGCCGGGCGCGTGACGCACGGTTCCCTGGAACCAGGGCCGTTTGTCATCACCGTTTTAGACCCCCGGAACCTCGTGCTGGAGATTCGAGAGCGCCGGCAGGGGCTGTCCTCCCCCGGCCGGATCGTTGCCTCGGTCTTTGGCGTGGACGAGGCCCTGATTGTGCAGGGCCGGGTTGTGAAGCGGGCCGGTTTATAATAAGATAACGACAGGGCCGCGGCCTTAAAAAACGGTGCCGGTCCTTCGCCCAGGGACCGCACTCGAGGGCCGGCCTTCAAAAAAGCAGAGGCAGACAGGAAAAGCGCCACTTCACATGTCAAAAGAACTGATCATCAATGCCACGGAAAACGAGACACGGGTAGCCCTTCTGGAAGACGGGGTTTTGGCCGAGTTTTTCATAGAGCGGGGCAACCACCTGAACATCTCCGGCAATATCTACAGGGCCCGCGTCAACCGCGTGCTGCCGGGCATGCAGGCCGCCTTTGTGGATATCGGCCTGGACCAGGCTGCCTTTATCTATGTTACCGATGTGTTTTCCGAGACCTCACGGGAGGTGGAAAATATTTTCAATGAAACCGCCGAAGAACCGGAGCCCGTTGCCGCGGCCAGGGAGGGCGAGTTTGATTCGCCGGTACCGGTGCCGCCGGCGGACGTGAAGATAGAAGATCTGCTTTCCGAAGGCCAGGAGATTCTGGTTCAGGTCTCAAAGTCTCCCATCGGCAGCAAGGGTGCCCGCATCACCACCCGCATTTCCCTGCCGGGCCGGTTTCTGGTGCTGATGCCGACGGTGGACCATGTGGGCGTGTCCAAGCGGATCGTGGAGGACAGTGAGCGGCAGCGGCTCAAGGAATTGGTGGTGTCGCTGCGAACCGAGCCGTTCGGGTTTATCGTGCGGACCGCGGCCGAGGGGGTGGAAAAAGAAAAGCTGGAAAAGGAGATGATACTGCTGGTCAATCTGTGGCAGAAAGTACAGAAACGGTTTGCCTCGGCTTCAGCACCGGCCCTGCTGCACCGGGACATGACGGTCTCGCTTCGGGCCGTGCGGGACTACCTGACCCACGAGGCGGACCGGGTGGTGGTGGACGCGGACTATGTCTACGACGAGATCATGACCTTTCTGGACGAAATCATGCCCCGCATGAAGGCGTCGGTGGAACGGTACACGGGCAGCGAGCCGATTTTTGACGCCTACAATATTGAAGGGGACGTTTTCCGGTCCTTGAAGAAAAAGGTGTGGCTCAAATCCGGAGGGTATATCATCATCGAGCCCACCGAGGCCCTGGTGGTCATAGACGTGAACACCGGCGGCTACGTGGGGAAACATAACTTTGAAGAGACGGTATTCAAGACCAATCTGGAGGCGGCCCGGGAGATTGCCTACCAGATCCGGCTGAGAAACCTGGGCGGTATCATTATCATCGATTTTATCGACATGGCCAGGGAGGCCAACCGGGAAAAGGTGTTTGCCTCGCTCAAGGAGTTTCTTGAAAAGGATAAAAGCAAAACCACCCTGCTGCCCTTTTCCGAGCTGGGGCTGATCCAGATGACGCGGAAGCGGACCCGCAACTCCGTGGCCCGCATGCTCTGCGAGCCCTGTTTTTACTGCAACGGCGACGGATATCTCCTTTCCCGGCAGACCATCTGCTTTAACATCTACCGTGAGATCATGCGGCAATCCCAGGACCTGTCCGGCGAAAAGATCACGGTGAAGGTGCACCCCGACATTGCCGAGATGCTTCACGGTGAAGAGAGCCGGGTGGTGACCGGCCTGGAGGCCGACCTGGGCCGGCAGATTATTATTTATCCGGTGCCCAAGTTTCACATTGAGCAGTTTGAAATCGAGGAGATACTGTAACCAGCGCCGAAGGATAAATTTTCTGCTTGACAAACAGGCGGTTCTATGTTTTTTTCTACAGGTTTATGTCCCGGCACGGTGCCGGGCGGCATTGCTTGAACGCGAAACAGAATCAGGGGCGGCTCTTAAAAAAGCGATCAAGAACCATATTCAGGCGTAACGGATTTACGCCGACCATTCAGGCCGTTCCCACAAGAGGTGTATGATGAAGCGGACATATCAGCCAAGTAACGTAAAACGTGCGCGAAAACATGGATTTAGAGCGCGGATGGCCACAAAGCAGGGCCGTAGCATCCTTAAGCGAAGGAGGGCCAAGGGAAGAAAGCGGTTGACGGTTTAGGCAAACCGGGAAAGGTGTTTTTCGGTTTGACAGAGGCAAAGCGGTGTGCGCAAGGAGCCGGGAAAACCGATGTTGGGTCACCGGCGCGGTAAACAGAAGCCGGGTGGTGTCGAGACAAAACACCCCAGGGGATGGTGTGACAGCGTTTTCATTTAAAAAAGACGACCGCCTGCTAAAGCGGTACGAATTTATCGGAATTTTCACATCCGGCAAAACCGTTCATTCATCCTGCTTTCTGGCAGGCATAAAAAAGAACCGCATGGAAAGAGTCCGGCTGGGCATCACGGTTTCAAAAAAGGTCGGCAAAGCGGCCCGGCGAAACAGGATCAAGCGACACGTCCGGGAGTTTTTCAGGCTGCATCGAGACAACTTGTCGAATGGTTGGGACATTAACGTTATAGCAAAGAAAAAGGCTGTAGACGCTTCTCCGGCGGAGCTGGAGCGCTCCCTGGCGGAGCTTTTTCACAGGTCTTCAAGGGAGTTCCCATCAGACAGGTAATAATGATATTGATAAGGGTATATCAGCTGGCGGTCTCGCCCCTTCTGGGGCCGAGGTGCCGGTTTTATCCCTCCTGTTCCCAATATGCCCATGAGGCCGTATTCCGGCACGGTGTCGTAAAAGGTCTGTTTCTTTCGATAAAACGAATTGCCCGATGCCATCCGTTTTGCCCCGGCGGCTATGATCCGGTTCCGTAACCGCCGCCGGTCCCGCATTTTCAAAACCGCAACGCCTTTTGGTAGTTTCTTCCCTGCTGTATTGACAACAACAACACGGAACGCGGAAGACAGCCGCTTGCCGTGACCATGCGGGCTTCGTGTCCGCCTGGTGCGGCGAGCTGTTTTTCCCCGAGGTTTTCCGGTCAGGAAGAGAGTTATGGAACACATTCGACTGATGCTGGCAGTGGTGTTATCGGTCCTGGTGCTGCTGGTATGGCAGGTCTTTTTTATCGGTTCTCCAGAGGCGCCGGTCGGGCCGGACGGCGCACCGGTTGCGCCGGCACAGGAGGCGGCGGCCCCATCTAACCCGGCCGCCGGAGATGCGGCTTTGCCCCGGGAAAACGCCCCGCCGGAACAGGCTGCCCCTGCCGATTCGGCCCTGGTTCCGACAGAGGCCCCTGCTGCGCCGGTGGTGGTGGAGACCGGCCTTTATACGGTTACCCTTAACGGTAATGGTGCCCATATATCCGATTTTGTATTAAAAAACTATCGGGAGACCAACGACCCGGCGTCTCCGGCCAAACGGCTGCTGTCTGACAACAACCCCCTGGGCTCGCTGCGCGTGAACCTGGAGGGAGACACCCTGGCCGGTATGGCGAACGGGCCTTATTCCGCGGATGTGGCGGATGGGCCGGTGGTGGTGTCCGGCCAGCCACGATCCGTTGTTTTTACGCGGCAGTTTCCCGGCGGCCGCGTGGTGGAAAAGCGCTATACGTTTACACCGGACAGCTACATGATCGATCTGGCCATAACCCTGAAAAACGGGTCTGAAACCCCGCTTTCCGGCAACCTGGCCGTGACCCTGGCCCGCTATTTTACAGACGACGGCAGCCGGTTTGTGTTTGAAGGACCCAGCGCCCTTGTGGGCCATGATCTGGAGGAGATCAAGCTGAGCGACATTCACAAGAAGGCCAGCCTGACCGGCCCCCTTGCCTGGATATCCATTCAGAACCGGTACTTCATGTCGGCCCTGATTCCCGAGGCCCCCACAGAGGCCGCCATGCGGCTCTCCCGGACCCCGGAGCAGGTGGTCACCGCCACCTACCTGGCGCCGGCGCGCACGGTCGGCGCCAACAGCACTGAGACCTATCGTTTTTCGGTTTTCATGGGCCCAAAAAGCGTTCAGATCCTGGGCAAGGCCGGACACGATCTTGACCGGGCCGTTAACTTCGGCTTTTTTGATTTTATCGCCCGTCCCTGTCTCTGGCTGATGAACTTTCTTTACCGCTATATTCCCAACTACGGCATTGCCATTGTCATTATTACCCTTCTGTTCAAACTGGTTTTCTGGCCCCTTGGCAACAAGAGCTACAAGTCCATGGCGGAGATGAAGCGATTGGCCCCGCTGATGGCCGAAATCCGGGAAAAATACAAGGACGACCGGAAAAAAATGAACGAGGAGGTGATGAACCTCTACCGGACCTACAAGATCAACCCCCTGGGTGGATGTCTGCCGATTCTTGTGCAGATTCCGGTGTTTTTCGCATTTTACCGAATGCTTTACCAGGCCATCGAACTTCGCCACGCTCCCTTTTTCGGCTGGATCAACGACCTGTCAGCGCCGGACCGGCTTTTTCACTTTGACGTCTCCCTGCCGCTGATTGCGCCGCCGGTGGGGATTCCGGTGCTCACCATTGTCATGGGCGCCACCATGATCATTCAGCAGAAGCTTCAACCGCCCATGGGAGACCCGACCCAGGCGAAAATCATGATGCTGATGCCGGTATTTTTTACCTTCATTTTTATCAACTTTCCTTCGGGACTTGTTCTCTACTGGCTTGTAAACAACACCATTTCCATTTTCCAGCAGTACTATATTACACGGAAGAACGTATAGGTGTGGAGGGTGGTATGACCGACACAAAAGAGTTTGAAGGCAAAAATATTGACGCGGCCCTGGAAAAGGCCTGCAGCGCCCTTAACATGACCAAAGACCAGCTGCGCTACGAGGTGGTCTGTACCGGGTCCAGCGGCATTTTCGGCCTGGTGGGGGTTAAAAACGCGCGCATTCGAATTCTCAATTCAAAAAAAGAGCCGGGGGGCGCCGGGACAGGGGGCGGGCGGGACGTGCTGGACGAGGACCGGCAGGAGATTCTATCCATGCTGGACGAGGCTTTTGCCGAACCAGCCCCTGAACCCGAAAGCCGGCCCAGGCCCGAGGCCAAAGCAGCGCCCAGGGGAGAGCCCAGGGCTGAGGCGAAAAAAGCCCCCAGGACAAAAGCCAAACCCCGGCCCCGGACGGAAAAAGGGGCGGCCGCGCCTGAACGGTCAAAAGCCGCCGGCAATCCGCCGGCACCGGAGGAGCATGCAGACCCGGCGCCACCCGTTTCAGAAGAACCGCCGGAATCGGCGCCGCCTGTTGATGTGAAAGAGGCGGACGTGGTCCTGGCCCGGAATGTTTTGCGTAAAATACTGGACAACATCACCGACGAAGCCACGGTGAAAGTGGCGTGCGAGCCGGGCCGGGTTTGTTTTTTCATGGAGGGCGGCAACTCATCGGTGCTCATCGGCAAGCGCGGCAAAACCCTGAAGGCCATGCAGCATATTGTTGAAAAGGTGGTTAAAAAATCGCTGGGTGAGTCAGTAGAGGTGCAGGTGGATGTGGAGGGGTATCTGGAAAAAAGGGCCTCCTCCCTGACAACCCTTGCCTCCCGTCTGGCTGAAAAGGCCCGGCAGACCGGCAAGCCCACCACCATCAGCCGAATGGACGCCTACGAGCGGAAGATCATTCATGACGCCCTGCGGACCGACAGAAGCGTGAAAACCCGCAGCGTGGGAAACGGGGACATTCGAAACGTGGTGATCCATCCCGGACGGCGGACCGGCCGTAAAAAAACGGCGCCATAACCCAAAACCGCGCAGTCAACATGGAACGATCCACCATAGCGGCCATTGCAACCCCCGCAGCGCCGGGCGGCATCGGCATTGTCCGGCTTTCCGGCCCCCGGGCCGTTGCCATCGCCCTTTCCGTCTTTTCCACCCGGCCGCATCCGGCCGCATCCACCCTTTCAGGCGCCGGCGCCGAGTCCCACCGGGTGTATCACGGATACGTGTTTGACGACGACGTCCTGGTGGACGAGGTTCTGCTGGTGGCAATGCGGGCCCCCCGGTCCTACACCGGAGAGGACGTGGCGGAAATTCATACCCACGGCGGCCCGGCGGTGGTCAGCGCCGTGTGCGACCTGGTGCTGCGGGCCGGCGCCGAACCGGCGGCGCCGGGGGAGTTCACCCGGCGGGCCTTTTTGAACGGGCGCATCGATCTGACCCAGGCCGAGGCCGTGGCCGACATGATTGAAGCGACCTCTCTTGAGCAGGTAAAGGCCGCTGCGGCCCAGATATCGGGCGAGATTCGCCATGCGGTGTCCGGGCTGAGGCAGACCCTGACCGGCCTGCTGGCTGAAATGGAGGCCGCCATCGAGTTTGACGACCAGGTGGACTCTTCCTTTTCCCCTGAACAGGCAGCCCGCCGCATCGAAACAGACGTGTTGCCATGCTTGCGGGACCTGCAGGACCGTCGCAGCGCGGCTGAAGCCGGCGAGGGCGCCACCGTGGTGATCGCCGGGCCGCCCAACGCGGGAAAGTCGACGCTGCTCAACCGGCTGCTGGGAACGGACCGCGCCATTGTTTCGGCAACCCCCGGCACAACCAGGGACCTGGTGGACGGGCGGGTGTGGGTGTCCGGCACGCCCTTCGTGTTTACCGACACAGCCGGGCTCCGACCTGAATCCGGAGATGCGGTGGAGGCCATGGGCATGGCCCGGGCCCGCACCGCCATGGACCGGGCGGACCTGATTCTGTTTGTTGTGGACGCGGCTGCCGGTATGGGGCCGGAAAGCGGCGCGCTTTTTTGCGAGGCACCGGCAAAACCGTGCGTGGTGGTGGCCAACAAAAGCGACCTGCCCGAAGCCGGGGGCTTTACGCCGCCATCGGACCGGCCGGCAGCTCCGGTGGTTCGCGTGTCGGCCCTTCATGGGCACGGCATCAAAGAACTGAAAGCCCTTCTGGTCCAAATGGCCGGGGAACGGCCCGGGCCGGACGGTCATCGGCCCGCCCCCAATCCCCGGCACCGCACCGCCCTTGCGGCCTGCCGCGAGGCATTGGAAACAGCCTGCACCGCCCTGAAAAACGGAGTGCCTGCCGATCTGGCTGCTCTGGACATTCGGGCCGCCGTTGACCGCCTGAACGAGATCTCCGGGGAGGCGGCCGGGTCGAATGTCCTGGACGCGATTTTTGAGCGATTCTGTATCGGCAAATAGGCGGCTTTCCGTTTAACCTTAAATGTTTCACGTGAAACATTCGGGCCGGGCCGGGTTGTGTAATAGCGGAACGTGCTTATGTTGAAAAAGCGGCCCGGTCGTTGTTTGAATGTTCTGGAACAAGGAGAAAGAGATGGAGTTTGATTTTACCCCGTATTTTACCCGGTATGAAATGCTGGTGAGCATGGTGGACGGCATCTTTGACCGGGTCAAGGCCGAGTATCCAGACTGCGTGACATGCAGCCAGGGCTGTTCGGACTGTTGTCACGCCCTTTTTGATCTGACCCTGATAGAAGCCCTCTACATCAACCACAAGTTCAACGAGGCCTTCGGCCGCAACGAACAGATGCTGGAAAAGGCCAACCGGGCCGACCGGCGAATTTATAAACTGAAAAAACAGGCCTACCTGGATCACGAACAAGGCAAGAACGAGGTGGCCATTCTGGCGGAAATGGGCATGGAGCGGGTCCGGTGCCCTCTGCTCAACGACAAAGACCTGTGCGACCTGTATGCGTTTCGACCCATTACCTGCCGAATTTACGGTATTCCCACGTCGATTTCTGGAATGAGCCACACCTGTGGCAAAAGCGGATTTGAGGCCGGCGGAAAATACCCCACCCTTAATATGGATAAGATTTATTCCCAGCTTTACGCCCTGTCCCGCGAGCTGGTGGCCGATATCCAGACCCGGTACGTCAAAATGGATGAAATGCTGGTGCCGGTTTCAATGGCCCTTCTCTCCGACTATGATGATACGTTTTTCGGGTTTAACCAGGAAGCGGAGAATACAGAGGACGGAAAAGAGGAGAAAGAATGAAGATCGAAGCATTTTCTCCGGAGGAAAAGGCAGCGCGGAAGCAGGCGATTTTTGACGCCATGTCCCCGCGGGCCCAGCGATGGGTTCAGAAAAAAGGGTATGACAAGTGGGACCCCTTTCAGGAGCCCAAGGATCCCATCGACATGCGAAAGGACAAGACCCGGCGGACCAGCCGGATGCTGATCCGGGAGTTTTTGCAGACGCTGGCGGTGGAGACCTATAGCACTCAGTACGCCCGGGGCGCTTTTGAGTTGTGCCTGGGCATTATCAACGAGGAAGAGCGGGCGCTCGGCATGTTCGCCTTTGCTTCCTGGTACCGGGACCTGCTGGAAAAAGAGGGAGTCGATCTTTTTGAAAACCAGTGACCCCGATCCGATTGCCGCGGATGTGGTCCGCATGGTGACCGACGCCGAGGCCCGGCTTGTCTGCCGGCAGGTGATACGGGCGGTTTCTGAACAGCACGGGGTGGACAGCCGGCGGGTAAAGGCCGCCATTACCCGCCTGGTGGAGGCCGGGATCCTGCGGTTTTCAGAAGAGTGCGGCAACTGCTTTCTTGAAAAACATTACGGGGGCACGGTGCGGCTCTCCCCCCACGTGATGGTGGCCCCGCCCAGGGTGCCGGTGGCCCCGGAAACCGGCTGTCAAGTGGTCCGGCTGATGCCGGGGGCCGCCTTTGGCGACTGTCGCCATCCCACCACTCGGCTTTCCGTATGTGGCGTGGATTTTCTTTTTGCCGAAAATACAGGGTTTGGCCGACCCGCCGCCGGCCTGGACATCGGCACCGGGTCCGGCATTCTGGCCCTTGTGGCGGCCCGGCTGGGGGTATTTCGAGTGCTGGCCATTGATATCGATCCGTGCGCAAGAAAAGAGGCGGCGGAAAATGCGGCCCTAAACGATTTATCCGACCGCATCGTGGTGTCCGACAGGGGCCTTGAGCAGGTGAGCGGACCGTTTTTTCTGGTGACGGCAAACCTTCGGCTGCCCACCCTGAAGCGATACGCGCCCCTGATTGACAATCTGCTGATACCGGGCGGGGGCCTGGTGGTTTCCGGCATTCGAAACCAGGAGACCGCGCCCCTGCTGGCGGTGTTTGAGGCCACGGGAAACTGTGTCTGGCAATCCTCCGATGGCGGATGGAGCGCCATGGTGTTTATCAAGCATCCGTCCAAGGCGAAAAAACACCAAAGGACCGCTTTGGACTCAAAAAAAGAGGTGACACATGAGCATTGAAACAAAAGAGCAGTATCTGGAACGGCTGCTGGCAGAAAAAAAGCCTCTGTGCCCGGCGTGCGGGCAGGAGATGGAGATATGGGAGCCCCCGATGATCAACTTCAGTGACGGTCTTGGGTGGGGAACACCCTATCTGTTTGTCTGTTTTAACAATAATTGCCCCACCTATACCCAGGGGTGGGTCTACATGCAGCAAACCTTCGGCCACAAGGCCTCTTACCGGAACATGTGCTATCCGTTTACGGAGCAGTTTGAAACCATGCCGGTGTTCAGCGACCAGGGCGGCCTGGCCCAGGTGGTGACCGAAGAGACCGTGGCCGAGCAGGACCGGATTCGGGAGGCCACCAAGCGTGGGTTTTCCCTGCTGGCCGAGTTTTACACCACCAAAAGCTGGTACGAAGTGCTGACCCTGCTGCTGGACGCCACAGAGCCGGCCAAGGTGCGGCTCAAGGCCGCTGAGATGGTGGGGGATATCGGCGACCTGGATGCCATTGAACCCATGCGGAGCTACAATTTCGGCAACGCAATTTTAAACGAGGCCGCTCAAAAGGCCGTGGCTAAAATTCACGAACGCCACTTTACCATGGAATGCCCTTACTGTGCGGAAATTATCAAGAAACGGGCCAAGGTCTGCAAGCACTGCGGAAAGGATCTTTCCACATAAGACCCGGCAAACACAAAAAAAGAGTCCCGGTATTACGGCGCGAGACACGCCATAATACCGGGTTTTTATGCGAAAAAGGCGGGAGGGAGCTTTTTCGCACGGTTGTCTAAAAATTCACGCAGAACCCGACACCGTCGCTGCCGTCGCGTTGCTGAAGCCGGCCCCCAGTAACAGGCCCACCACACCAAGAACAAAACCAAACCGCTTCATGTTGCTTCTCCTTTACCCGCAAAGCTTTGGACGAATACGAAAAAACGAGAGGGAAAACGAAAGGTTTCATATTTGTAGTTTGTTGTTAATCGCAAGACAAAACCGTAACATAAAATTTTATGTTACGATATACACCGCGGGCAAAAAACCAGCGCATGCGATCAGCGCGGCGATTCTACGGGCGCAAAAAACATTGCATTGCCGTGGCCGGTGGTGTAAAAGTGTAATAATGTCAGTAGACGGGCAAAAGGTGTGTCCGCCAACGCATTTTTTGAGCCGCCGGAAAAAAGGAGAAGGGGTGAAAACACCACGCTGTATCGTCCATTCAATAGGAGCCGTCTGCGGGTATGCGCCTGGTTTCCTTTGACCCCCTTCAGACCCTGGACATTCCCGGCGTGCGGACCATAAAACCGGCGCACTGGTTCCGGGAAAAAGAGACCGTCAAGTCGGCCGACTGGATCCTCTATCCTGAATACTGGCAGGTCAATCCCCTGTATTATGGCCTTAAAAAACGGATATTTCCCAGCGTCAGCACCTATCACATCGGCCACGACAAAATTGAAATGGCCAGGGCCTTTGAGGCGGTCTGCCCGGAGAACGCCCCGGTTACCCGGATTCTGCCCCGCAGCGAATATGCCACAGAGCAGATTTTGGATGAGTTTGATTTTCCCTTTGTGGTAAAAGAGGTGCGAAGCTCCATGGGAGAAGGGGTGTTTCTGATCACCGATAAAAAGGCGTTGAAGGCCTATGTGGACCGCAACGACACCCTTTTTGTCCAGGAATATCTTCCCATCAGCCGGGACCTGCGGGTGGTGGTTGTGGGGAAATCGGTTGTGGCCGCCTACTGGCGCCAGGCCCCGGACGGGGCTTTCTGCAACAATGTGTCCAGGGGCGGAACCGTCTGTTTTGAGGACATTCCCGACAGTGCCCTTGGCCTGGTGGAAAAGGTGGCCATTGAACTGGATATTAACCATGCCGGGTTTGACGTGGCCGTGGTGGACGGACACGGCTTTCTTCTGGAGTTTAATCCCCGGTTCGGCACCCAGGGCCTGATTGCCAGGGGCATTCGGCTGGGAAGGATGGTGCTGGACTACCTGATCGAAATGAGCCGGCCCCCGGAAGTGCCCGGTCATCCCCGGTTGCCCAGGGCCGGATGATCAAGGGTCTTGTTTTGGGGTGTGTAAAACAGAGACAGGTTTTCATGACGACGGGGCAGCACCGGCCCCTTTTTTTCAGGGCATCCCAGGTATCGTCGGTGACGCCATCCTGTTCCAGTACCCGCTTGATGATGCGCGGTGGGTGCTGGTCTTGGGAAACTCTCCCACGAGGAGACCATGCGGCGCCATGTCGAGTTCAAGCGGGCCCTGCTCCGGTCCCAGGGACCCGTCAAAGTCAGTCCGGGACCCCGATAAGTCGTAAGACGCCTTGTCCCAGTCTTGAGCAGTAGCGCAGGGCAGATGCTATACAGCCAGCGCCGGCCAGGCGAAGCAAAGA
>JAXHVI010000027.1:0-2786 GCA_034189195.1 Thermodesulfobacteriota bacterium
TTTGGCCGATTTAAAAAAGTCATTGCGAGCCGAAGGCGAAGCAATCCTGTTCATATACGGCGGAGATTGCTTCGTCGTTTTTGCTCCTCGTAATGACGGAAGGAGAAGCGCAAAAGCGAGGGGCATATACATTTCTTGCAATCGCGTATTTCAGTTGAAATGGGTGTTTTGATTTAAGAGCGGAAAAACCGGTCAATGGCCCGGTCAATAAAGGCGGCATGACTGTTGAAGGCAATGGGCGGCATGGCGCCCGGCGGGAAAAAAGCAGCTTCCTCTGCATCGTCTCCGGCGCACAGGACGCCGGCGTAGTCGGTGACAAGATAACCCACGATCAGCACCGTGCCGTAGGTGGCGCTGTTGTTGGTCTTAACGCCCAGCAGCGCCTTGATGGCGCCGGAGATGCCGGTTTCTTCGGCCAGCTCCCGAAGGGCGGCCTGGTCCGGGGATTCGGACAGCTCAATGAACCCGCCGGGCAGCGCCCATTCGCCCTTGCGGGGTTCAACACTTCGTTTGACCAGCAGAATACCCGCGTCTTTATCTGCCACCACCACGGCCGTGGCAGGCACCGGGTTTTCGTATATCGGGGTATCGCAGCGGGTGCAAAAAGGGCGCACGCGGCCTTCATAAGGCCTTTTTTGAAGCGGCTGCGCGCAAAAAGGACAATACAGTTTTTCTTTCACAAAACGCCCGAAAAATTTTTATAAATTAAGAAAACGCGTGAAAAAACAATCGGCGTCAGTCGTCGAAATTACCGGCAGGTCCCTTGTCCGATGTCAGGCCGGCTGCTTTTTCCCGGATTTTTTCCGGGGTCCAGTCGTCGGGGGTTTCAATCCTTTCGGCCAGCGGGCCCGGGTCGTGGGAACCGGCGGCAAGGATCGCGTCAAGAACCAGGGACGCCGTGTCAGTGGCGTTTAAGACCGATGTCAGCATGGTGTATACGAAATCCGCGACACCCGTTACCATGCGCTCTTTTATTTCCGCGGGCTGGGCATGCAGCTGGTTTTCAAAGGGCAGGTTGAGCTTCTTGTAGTCGCCGGCCTTCAGCCCTTTTTCGTCCGCGTAGGCCCTCATTTTCGCCCACATCGCATCGGTAACCCCGGCATCGGGCTTTTTCACGAAATGGCCGTTTGCATCCAGAAACGCGTTGCCGTAGTCATTGACCTCAAGTCCCCAGGAGATCATCTGAAGGGCCGTGGCCACGTTGGCCTTGGTGGTGCGGGTCTCGGCGGCAATGCGTCGCAGCCGGTCCGAGCTGTTGCCCGATGTGCCGTGCTGTGCCCCGTATACGCGGTATGGCTTGATGGCTTTGTGAATTTCAGCGGTGAGTTCCACCTGGATGCCCTGGTCGCTGGCCTCGATGCCGTGGGTGGTGCCGTTGTTCAAGGCGATCCAGTCGGGAAAGATGTCATGGGCGTTGAGCCCCTGAATCAGGAAAAGGGCCTCCTCTTTTGTGGAAAGCCCGGACTTGCCCTTGATTTCGCCCACCTCGGTCTCCAGGCCCGCCCATTTGGGAACAAAGGGGCCCAGTTCAATGTTGGCCAGCAGGTTCTGGTCGTCGGGCATGTGAGAGGCGTCAATGGCGATGGAAGTGATACCCGCGTCAAACAGGGTGGGAATCTCTTCTTTGGCATCGGTGATGTCTTTTTCGTTTTTGATGCCGTAATGGTCCGCGTGAATGGCCACCGGTATGGTGATCCCCATCTCGTTGCAGAAGGCGTCCACCTGCCGGGCCATGTTCCAGTAGTTGACCGCGCAGTAGGCGCTTCGCCCCCCCTCGGATTTGGCGATTTCAACGATGATGGCGGCATTGGCCCGCTGGGCCGCCCGCAGGGCCCCCCGAATGACAAAGCTGTTTCTGCCGTTGGCCGCCATGGTTATGGACTTTCCCTTGGCCGCCAGGGCCCGGTTGATGTATCGTCCGCTGACGATCAGCGCCCTGGAATTGGGAAACAGCCGGACGATGTTGGGGGGCCTTCCCACCTTGACCGTGTTCAGGTAATCACTGGAATAGCTGCTGTTCGGCATGTTCACACCTCCGTTTGCCGGCTTTTGTTAAATGACGGTTCTGCTGTTTTATTTTTCTTTGGCCTCAAGTTCCTTGAGTGTCTGCTGGATGCTTTGACGCACCTTTTCGTTGTACTCCCGGGCGTCTTTTTCAAAGGCGTTTCGCTTTTCATGAAAGGCATCAAAACGTGCCTGGAACATCTCCATTTTCCGGTGGTAATCTCCTATTTTTTCCGGGGTGTCAGCGGAGTCCTTGATGCGACCCAGTTCGGCCTGTTCCGCCTGAAAGGTCTCAAGCTCTTTTGCAAGGGCCTGCTCCCGGGCTTTGAGGGCCGCGGCTTTAGACTGGCCAAAATCGTTGGCGCCGGTGTTGCTGTCCGATGTGGCCGGGGCAGGGGCCGCCACCGGCGGTGCGCCGGCCGGCTGTTTTGAAGGGGATTCCAGTTCCTCTTTGATTTCAACCTGCAGGCGGTACTGGGGGGGGACGGACTCAAGACTGTTGGCGTAATGGACCCGGCCCTGGTCGTCTATATACTTATAGATATCCGCAGACGCCATCTGCCCGGTGAGCAAGAGAGCAGCAAAAGCAGGGAGAAAAAAAGAAAAAACCGGATGCTTCATCAAACGCCTCCATGGTATGAAGAAAGAAAGGGCAAGGCCTAACCTGTTCGTGGGCCATTCTACCCCGCCTGTTTTACGAAAGTCAAGGAGGTGTGAAACCGCCCGTCAGCCACTGCGTCCATCGGGCCCCTGCATGCGCATACCCCAGCCAGGCTAGCCGA
>JAXHVI010000028.1:0-15182 GCA_034189195.1 Thermodesulfobacteriota bacterium
TGGCCTCGATCCGGCTCTGGTCGATGATATCGGACAGGGTAAACTGCCGGTAATATTTGCCCACCTCGTATTCAATCAGAATGTCCTGCTCATCGGCGTTTTCAAAAGGCGCGATATCGCCGGACAGGGTCAGCACATTGTCCCGAAGGTCGATGGTCAGATCCTTTGATGTCACACCGGGCATATCCGCCAGCAGGGTGATGTCGGCATCGGTTTCAAAAATATCCACCGCCGGGGTGAACACGGCGCCCGGCCGGGTCTGTTCGGGCGTGGCCGCCTCCATCTTCTCTTTTACCTGGATCTCTTTTTTCTCTTTGTCTGTCATTCCTATCCCCTCCTTTCACAGTCTGATGGATTGGATGAAATTGTTCAGGATTTTCAGTTCACCGTGATCTGCCGGGGCTTGGCCGCTTCCGACTTGGGCACGGTGATGGTCAGAATGCCGTTGACCAGGGATGCCTTGATCTTGTCGGCGTCAATGTCACCGGGCATCTTGACCATTCTGGAAAACCGGCCCGCGTCCCGCTCCCGGCGATGAAACCTGGCGCTTGCGTCCTCTTCGGGCAGTTTGCGCTCGCCGGAAATGGAAAGGCTGTTGCCCGTGGCCTGAATGTCCAGGTCTCCGGCCTTTACGCCCGGCAGCTCGGCCCGCAGGTAGAAATTCTCCTTTCCCTCGGTGAGGTTGATCAGGGGGAACACCCCTGCCCCTGCCAGCCGCTGGCTGCCTTCGATGCTTTCCATGATCCTGCCCAGCTGCCGCCGGATCGGCTCCAGCTCGTTGAGGTAATTTTGCAGGCCCCAGCCGGGAAAATCAAAAAGGCGTCTGGTGATCATAGCGTCTCCTCCTTTCGTTGCGGGTTCCGGAGCCGCCCATGCGACCCCGGAACCGTTTGGTATTTAACCTTCAACTTTAATGGTTCGTCCCTGGTGCTCCTTTGTTTTGGGCATGGTTACCTTCAATACGCCATTTTTGTATGTGGCGTTGATTTTGGACGGCTCCACATTCGCTGGCAGTTCAATGACCCGGTTAAACGCGCCGTAGCACCGCTCCATGAGGTACCGGCCCTTTTTCGTCTCTTTTTTCTCCTGTTGCTTTTCTCCGGACAGGGTCAGATGGCGCCCGTTCAGAGAGACCTGAATGTCCTTTTTCTCCATGCCCGGAATATCGGCTTCCACCACGATCTCTTTGTCATTTTCCGTCAGGTCGATTCTGGGGTGCCACTGTGTGTTAAAAACCTGTCCGGACAGCGGAAAAAGAGGCTCTTCAAAAAACCAGTCCGGGAAAAAGTTCGCGCTTTCGCGAAAACTCTCGATCACATCACTCTTTTTTCGTCTCCATGGTATGAGATTTGCCATTTGACTCACCTCCTATCCTTTTTACAAGAGATAGACTGTTAAATCAAAAGGTTATATTTTCGAAAAAAAAATAACCACAAAGATCGGGCTGTCAAGAAGGGGTTAAAAAATTTTTTGCCGGCCCACCGCGTCGCTTCCGGCAGACAGCCGGCCAGAAGATATGGTCTGAATATTGCAGAAGTTGATTTTGCCGCCGGCCTTATAATAAGATGATCGAACAAACAGCTTTCAGCCGGTAAAGCCTCAGGCCTTAACTTTAAGAAAGGAGTCTTTAATGGAAAACCAGCCGGACATGTACCGATGCCAGACCGTCAACTGCGGTTATATCTACAATTCGGACAGGGGCGACAGAAAGGGCAAGATCGAAAAGGGGACCCGGTTTGCCGACCTGCCGGATGACTGGAAGTGCCCGGTGTGCGGGGCCGGGAAGAAGATGTTTGCTCCCATGATCTGATGCTGACTTTCGAAGGAGAGTGTCATGACCGACCATGCTGTAATTGTGCCGTGCAGCCGCTGCGGCGCGAAAAACCGGGTGAGAACGGACCCTGCCGGAAAAACACCGGTGTGTGGAAAATGCAGAGCCCCGCTGGTTGAAGGCAAGGCGCCATCTGTCCCGATTCCCGTCTTTGACCGGACCTTTCAGGACGAGGTTCTGGCCAGCGCCGTGCCGGTGCTGGTGGACTTCTGGGCTCCCTGGTGCGGACCGTGCAAGATGGTGGGCCCCATGCTTGAGCGGCTGGCCGCAAAATATGCCGGCCGTGTCAAGATCGCAAAGCTCAACGTGGACGAAAACCCGGCCACCGCCTCCCGTTACGGGGTGTCCAGCATTCCATCCCTGCTCTTTTTCAAACAGGGCCGGGTGGTCCAGACCCTTGTAGGGGCCGTGCCTGAAAGCCGGATCGAGGAACGAATCCGGGCACTGCTGGCATAACCCGGCATGCCGAGGCATTCCGCCAGGGGTGAAATCTCCTCAGAAAAACCGTGTCACGATACAATGGTGTCTGAAAAGTGCCGTGATACAGCACAAAAAATTTTTACTGCCTTAAGGACAGCTTTAAAAACAGGTTTTTCTTTCCATGCCCCGGAACGCCGTTTTGATTTTTGACGGATTCGTTTTCTGCACCGCAAAGGCGCAAAGTACGCAAAGGTCTATTTTTTATGCATTTTTATGCTTTTCTTTGCGTCCTCTGCGTCTCTGCGGTTAATTTTGTTTTTCGAGGTTCACTTAAATGAATGTTTGATTTTTGTACCCGGCCGCCTGAAGCAGAAAAAAGTCGTTGTTTTAGTGAGCATGACCGGAGCACATACTGTTTCCTGATCTCATGCTCCATTAGTTTTTTAACATTTTGATATAATAATTAAATTTATTATTTTTCATTTGTGCTCCCGATTCTGGCACGCAAATTGATAAGCTATCTGGTTTAAAACACGCGCCTGCTCACAGGCCTATTATCGGGAGCGCAACATGTTAAAACCTTGTGACACCAACATCAAAAATCTGTTACGACTGTCCGAAGAGATGATCTGTCTGGCGGCCAAGGGGTACGAAGAACACGAAGACGACGGCTGCGCCATTCTTTACGGGGTGCTGCTGGATTCGGCCCACCAGATTCGAAAGCTGGCTGAAACCGAAATGTGGGCCCACATTCAAAAGGGGTGGTGGAAAGAGGCCTGACAACGACTTTCCATGCAGTTTATCCGTGACTACAGGCGCGTTGTGAAACCATATTTTTTCATGACCAAGAATACCAACCAATAACTGTAAGGAGGAATCATGTCACGTATCAAGGGAACACGAACCGAAAAAAACCTGCTCGCCTCTTTTGCCGGTGAATCCCAGGCCAGAAACCGCTACACCTATTTTGCCGGACAGGCCAGAAAAGACGGGTATGTCCAGATCGCTGATATTTTTGAAGAGACCGCAAACCAGGAAAAAGAGCATGCCAAACGGTTTTTCAAGTTTCTCGAAGGCGGTGAGCTTGAGATCACGGCCGCTTTTCCCGCCGGCGTAATCGGCACCACCCTGGAAAACCTTCAGGCCGCGGCCGAGGGCGAACATTATGAGCAGGCCGCCATGTATCCGGAATTTGCCAGGGTGGCGCGGGAAGAAGGGTTTGAGGATATCGCCATTGTATATGAAAAGATAGCCGTGGCGGAAAAGCAGCATGAAAAGCGGTACCGGGACCTGGCCGCCAACATCGAGGCCGGGCGGGTATTCAAACGGGATGAATCCACCGTATGGCGGTGCCGCAACTGCGGTTATCTCCACGAAGCAGCGGCTGCGCCGGAAATGTGCCCGGCCTGCGCCCATCCCCAGGCCCACTTCGAGCTGCTGGGCGAAAACTGGTAGGCTGAAAACAAACGCGGCACACAGGGGCGCGGCCGGCCGCGCCCCGGCTCTAACCCGAATATTTCATGAAAGGACATGAACATGGCAAAGGCCCTGATCGTCTATTCCACCCGCACCGGGGAAACCCAGAAAATCGCCGACCTCATCGCCGAGGGGCTCCGGTTTTCAGCGGTGGATGTAACCCTGATGGAGGTAAAGGACGTCAAAAAAGCGGCCGACCTGGCCGGTTATGACGCCTATCTGTTCGGCGCTCCCACCTATCACGGGGAGATGACCGCCGGCATGAAGACATTCCTGTTTCTGGCGGAAAAGGCCGATCTGGCCGGCAAGGTGGGCGGGGCCTTTGGGGCCTTTGGCTGGAGCGGGGAGGCACCGGAGCGTATTTTTGAAACCATGGCCCGCATCTTCAACATGAACATGGCCGACGGCCCCCTGATGCTCAAGTCAAGCAGCCTGGAGGGGGGAATGAAGATGGCCCAGAATTACGGTCGCCAGATCGGCCAGAAAATCACCTGATAATCCACCGACAGAGAAAAGCGTTTGAATCGCGCGCGTAAAAACGGTAGGATAGGCGCACATCCAATCGTATCAACACCAGACCAAGGACGTGGCTCATGGACCCGTTAATGCTTTCCCGGCTTCAGTTTGCCGCAGCGACCCTGTTTCATTTCATCTTTGTTCCCCTCACCCTGGGCCTTGCCGTGCTCATCGCCTTCATGGAGACACGGTATGCATGGACCGGGGACAAAACCTATCTTAAAATGGTTAAATTCTGGGGCCGGCTGTTTCTGATCAATTTCGCCCTGGGCGTGGTGACCGGCATCACCCTGGAGTTCCAGTTCGGCACCAACTGGGCCCGGTACTCGGCCTATGTGGGTGACGTGTTCGGGTCCCTGCTGGCCATTGAAGCCACGGTGGCCTTTTTTCTGGAATCGGTGCTGCTGGGCGTCTGGATCTTCGGCCGGAAAAAACTCTCCGCCAAGGCCCACGCCGTTGTAATGTGGCTGGTGGCCCTGGCCGGCACCTTTTCCGCCGTCTGGATCCTGATCGCCAACGCCTGGATGCAGCACCCGGTGGGCTACGTGATCCGCAACGGCCGGGCCGAGCTGGAAAACTTCTTTGCCGTGGTCACCCAGCCCTTTGCCGTTCTGATGATTCTTCACACCCTCAGCGCCGCTTACATTGTTGCCGCTTTTTTCGTGATGGGCATCAGCGCCTACCATCTTTTGAAAAAACAGCACGTGGAGGTCTTTACCCGTTCCTTTAAAATCGCCCTGGTGTTCGGCCTGGTCTTCTCCTTTTTTGAAGTGGCCGAAGGTCACCTCCACGGCGCCGACCTGGCCCACAGCCAGCCGGCCAAGCTGGCGGCTTTAGATGCCCACTGGGAGACATCCGAACGGGCGCCTTTGTATTTTTTCGCCATTCCCGATGAAAAAAACGAGAGAAACATTCTTGAAATCGGCAAGGTGCCCGGGGGCCTGAGCCTCATGGCCTTTCACGATTTTAACGCCGAAGTAAAGGGATTAAAGGACTTTCCAAAAGATGAGCGGCCCCCGGTGCTGATCACCACGGTCTCCTTCAAGATCATGGTGGGCCTGGGGTCACTCTTCTGCCTGCTGACGGCGGTCGGCTTTTTCCTGCGCAACCGGCTGGTGGAAACCCCGTGGTACCTGAAAATCATGGTGGCCGCCCTTCCCCTGCCCTATATCGCTTCCGAGCTGGGCTGGGTGGTGGCCGAGGTGGGCCGCCAGCCCTGGATCGTGTACGGGGTCATGAAAACCGCGGACGCGGTGTCGGCCAACATTTCCGCCGGCCAGGTGGCCGTCTCCCTGACGGGATTTGTGCTGGTGTACGGCCTGCTGGGCGCCGTGGGTATCTACCTGATGGCGACCAGTGCCATTACAGGCCCTGTTGAACTCGAATAAGGAGAGAGGTAATGGAGCTTCAAGCCGTATGGTTTTTTCTCTGGGGGCTGCTGTGGGCCGTCTTTTTCATGACCGACGGGTTTGACTTCGGCGTGGGCATTCTCTACCCGTTTTTTGGAAAGGCCGAACAGGACCGGCGGGTGATGGTCAACGCCCTGGGACCGCTATGGGACGGCAACGAGGTGTGGCTCATCACCGCCGGGGGCGTCACCTTTGCCGCCTTTCCCGCGGTGTATGCCATGATGTTCTCTTCACTTTATACACCCCTGATGCTGATCCTGTTTGCCCTGATTGTCCGGGGCGTCTCCTTTGAGTTCCGGGGCAAAATCGATTCCCCGGCCTGGCGGCGGGTGTGGGATATCTGCATTTTTGCCGGCAGCCTGGTTCCGGCCCTGCTGTTCGGTGTGGCCTTTGCCAATATCTTTGCCGGCCTTCCCTTTGACGCCGCCGGCTACCAGGGAAACATTTTTTCGCTGCTCACCCCCTATGGCCTGATGGGCGGTGCTTTGTTTGTGCTGCTGTTTATCGTTCACGGGGCCCTGTGGCTCTGCATCAAAACAGAAGGGCCGCTCCAGGAACGGGCCGCGGGAACCGCGGCGGTTGCCTGGATCGTGCTGCTGTGCGCGGCGGCCCTGTTTCTGATCGCCTCGGCCTTTGCCACGCCCCTGTATGGCAACTACCTGTCCGCGCCCGCGCTTTTTCTGATCCCGGCGGCGGCGGTGGCGGCCCTGGTGGGGGTGCGGATCTTTATCGCCCGGCGCAACTGGTTTGCGGCCTGGGGCAGCTCGGCGGCCACGATCGTGATGTGCACCTTTTTCGGCATCGCCGGCCTTTATCCGAACCTGTTTCCATCCAAGCTGGATCCGGCCGCCAGCCTGACCGCCTTTAACGCCTCTTCCAGCCCGCTTACTCTGAAGATCATTCTGGGCGTGGTGCTGGCGGTCATTCCCGTGGTGATCGCCTACCAGGTATGGGCGTACATGCTGTTCAAAGGCAAGGTGATTGTCGAGGAGATGGAGTATTGACGGAAGGGCCAAGGGGTCAAGTGATTTCCCGGACCCTGAGAAAAATTTATGCGTGCCCATCCTCATTATAGAGACAAGAAAAGATTTCCGGTGTCTGAACGAGGCAGTTAAGTTTTTGCAAAATCATCAACGGAGGGTTGAATGAAACAGCGCAAGTGGTTCTGGCCGGTACTGGCGGCCCTGGTTTTAACGGCCGTGGCGGCCCTGGCGGCGGAAATGAACATGGGGGCCCCAAACCTGGTGATTCCCGCCGGCAACAAGGGGGATGTCGCCTTTCCCCACGGCACCCATCAGACGGTGCTGGAGGACTGCAACACCTGCCACAGCCTCTTTCCCCAGGAGCCGGGCAGCATCGTCTCCCTGAAGGCGGCCGGCACCCTGCGCAAAATGCAGGTGATGAAGGTGTGCCAGGGGTGTCACAAGGAAATGACCCAGGCCGGCAAAAAGGCCGGGCCGGTGAACTGCAATGACTGCCATCAACAATAACGGAAACGGAAAAACACAAGGAGGCATCTGACACCATGGAGGAAAAGAGCAGGCTGAAGGATGGAGAAAAGGGAGTTGTGCTGCAGAGAGACAAAGAGACTTACGCTATTGCGCCCCATCTTGCCTGCGGCGTGGTGACGCCGGAGGTTCTGCGCAAACTGGCCGATGCGGCCGAAAAATACAATGCCGCGGCCCTCAAGGTGACCAGCGCGGCCCGCATCGCCCTGGTGGGCATACGGACCGAAGACATCGACAATATCTGGCGGGACCTGGGCATTGCGCCGGGCCATGCCGTTGGCATGTGCGTGCGCAGCGTCAAGGCATGCCCTGGCACGGCTTTCTGCCGCCTGGGCCAGCAGGACAGCCTGGGCATGGGCATGAAGCTGGACGAGATCTACCACGGCATGGACCTGCCCAGCAAAACCAAAATGGGGGTCAGCGGCTGCAAGAACCAGTGCGCGGAAAACTGCATCAAGGATGTGGGGCTCCATGGAACAAAACAGGGATGGGTGCTGACCGTGGGCGGCAAGGGTACCAGCAGGCCCCGGCTGGCCGACACCCTGGCCGAGGGAATTGAATCCGACGACCTGGCCCTTGAACTGGTGGCAAAAGTGATCGATTTTTACAAGGCCAACGCCGAAAAACCCGAGCGCATCGGCGCCATGATCGACCGCATCGGTCTGGACGCCCTGAAAGCAGCGGTTTTATAAATTTGGGCGCAAACGGTTTCGATTCCGATCCCGATACCGATAGCGCCCCCCGATAGCGGTTTCAATAAAAACCATATGGAAAGGAGACAATCATGGACAAATATGTATGCGAAGTGTGCGGTTATGTGTATGACCCGGCCGAAGGCGATTCTGAAAACAATATCCCGCCGGGAACCGCGTTTGCGGATCTGCCTGCCGACTGGGAATGTCCGGTCTGCGGGGCCAGTAAGGATGATTTTGTAAAGCAGGAGTAACTCACACACAGGCAGCTGAACGAGAGAAGGGATACGGCCTGCCGTGTCCCTTTGCTCATCTCTGCCGGCGCTGATTTTCAGATCTGAATTTCAGGAAGAGAGGAATACAATGGCGGCATTTGAAATTGCAAAAGGTATTTACAGCGTGGGCGCGGTGGACTGGAACGGGCGGGATTTTCACGGCTACTCCACCCTGGCCGGAACCACCTACAACGCCTTTCTGATCGTCGACGAAAAGATTGCCCTGATAGACACGGTCAAAAGCGGGTTTACCGACCAGCTGCTGGCCAACATCGCCCAGGTGGCGGACCCGAAAAAGATCGACCTGGTCATCAGCAATCACGCCGAGATGGACCATTCCGGGGGCCTGCCCCGGGTGATGCATTACATCGGTGAAGACAAGCCCCTGTACCTGTCCAAAATGGGGTTCAAGAACCACAGCCTTCACTTCCGGCAGAAGTGGAACTACCAGGTGGTGGAAAACGGCCAGGAACTGAGCCTGGGCGAGCGCACCGTTCAGTTCCTTGAAACCCGGATGCTTCACTGGCCGGACAGCATGTTTTCCTATTTAAAAGAGGACAAGATCCTTTTTTCCAGTGACGCCTTTGGCCAGCACTATGCCGGGCCGGAACGGTTTGACGATGAAATCGGGGACGCCATTTTCCCCCATGCCAAAAAGTATTTTGCCAATATTCTGCTGCTCTACACCGAAAAGATAAAAAAACTTCTCGACTCCGTGACACAGATGGGGCTGGAGTTTAAAATGATCTGCCCGGACCACGGCATTATCTGGCGAAAAAACCCGGGGGCCATCCTCTCGGCCTATGCGCGGTGGAGCGACCATCCGGCTGAAAACAAGGCTGTGGTGGTGTATGACTCCATGTGGCACAGCACCCAGGCCATGGCCGAAAAGATCGCCGAGGGCCTGGCCGCCGAAGGCGTTGTGGCAAAGCCCATGCACCTGCGCGCCTCGGACCGCAGCGAAGTAATGACCGAGGTGCTGGATGCCGGGGCCGTGATCGTGGGCTCTCCCACCCTCAACAACAACGTGTTCCCAACGGTCATGGATTTGCTGGTTTACATGAAGGGGCTCAAGCCGAAAAACAAAATCGGCGCTGCCTTTGGCTCCTATGGCTGGAGCGGCGAATCGGTAAAAGAGATTCACGACACCCTTGAATCGATGAAATTTGCCATGCCCGAGCCGGGCTTAAAAATTCAATATGTGCCGGATGAAGACGGCCTGGCCGCATGCGTGGAATTCGGCCGCAAAATCGCAAAAGCGTTAAAGGCGGGGCAATAAACATGAAACAGCCGGTGGTGGAGCTGTCGGACTGCATCCTGTGCGAGGTGTGCCGAGAAGTCTGTCCCTCGGTGTTTCGGTTAAACGACGCGGGCTATATCGAGGTGGCCGACCTGGCCGTCTACCCCGAGGCCGGGGTAAACGAGGCCATTGCCAACTGCCCGGCGGGCTGTATTGCCTGGATGTAAATCAAACCCGTACGTAAAAAAAGGCCCGGCGGCATGATAACTGCCGGCCCTCTTGTTTTTACTGGACGGTGCATTCAAGAAAACGCTTATTTTGTTCCGCGTTCAGCCTGCACCGCTTCCGGCGGGAGAACCGGAAACCATCCGGTCACTTCCATGGATTCGCCGGTATCCGTATGCTTGACTTGCCGCACCTGAAGAATCCAGCTTCTGCCTTCCACGGTATTCGGGAGGATGGCGTAGGCAGCGGAAAAGCCGGAAAGAAAAAGTTGAAACCGGGCCGTTGCCGGCTTTTTGATTTCAGGCCGTTCCCACACCGGCATTTCGATCCACGCCACCTCGCCTGCCGATGACTGGACTAACTGGCTTCCATCCATAAATGGCCTTTTTCCGCAATCCCTGCGTCAAACTGCGGGCTTCCTTGTGCGGCGTACAAAAGTACGCCTTCAGTCAGCCCTTGTTTTCCTTGATCTTGCGAAATCCCGCCATGGCGGGACTGGATTGGAAACGCTCCATGGTGTCATCCATGTTAAATGGATGGACACTAACTGGAAGACCCGGCCGGTTTCCGGGTACCGAATTTCAGCGCCGCGTGGGCTGCCGCCAGCCGGGCTACCGGCACCCGGAACGGTGAGCAGGACACATAATCCAGCCCCAGTTCATGGCACAGGGCGATGGATTCCGGATCACCGCCATGCTCGCCGCAGATGCCGCATTCCAGATCGGGCCGGACGCTTCGCCCTTTGGTAACCCCGATCCGCATCAGCTCGCCCACACCGTCCCGGTCAAGGGTGGCAAAGGGGTTGTCCGGCAGAATACCCTGGTTCAGGTAGCTCATCAGAAACCCGGATTCGGCGTCGTCCCTGGAAATGCCAAAGGTGGTCTGGGTCAGGTCGTTGGTGCCGAAGGAGAAAAACTCCGCGTGGGCCGCGATTCGATCGGCGGTCAGGGCGGCCCGGGGCAGTTCGATCATGGTGCCGAATTTATAGTCGATGGTGATGCCCTGCTCAGCCATGACTTTTTTAGCCGTTTCCTCAAGCACCTCCCGCTGGCGCTTAAGCTCATTGGCGTGGGTGGTCAGGGGGATCATGATTTTGGGAAAGACGCGAATGCCTTCACGGGTGACTTCGCAGGCCGCTTCAAAAAGCGCCCGAACCTGCATGCCGGTCAGTTCAGGGATCTGAATGCCCAGTCGAACACCGCGCAATCCCAGCATGGGATTTTGCTCCTGCAACTGCACGGTCCGTTGTCGGATGTGTTCCTTGCCCCGAATCTGTTGCAGCAGGCTGTCGATATCGGCCATGTTGGTCGCGTGGTTGACACGCATTTTCAAGTCGGCCAGTTCGTTGATCAGTTCCACCAGATCGGGCATGAACTCATGAAGCGGCGGATCGATCAGGCGAATGATGACCGGCAGCCCGTCCATGACCCGGAACAGGCCGGCAAAGTCCTCCCGCTGGAACGGGAGCAGGGCCGCCAGTGCCTCGCGCCGGTCAAAGGGAAGCGTGGCCATGATCATCTTCTGCACATGGGGCAGGCGTTCACTTTCAAAAAACATATGCTCGGTCCGGCACAACCCGATGCCCTGAGCCCCGTACTCCCGGGCACGGCCGGCGTCCACCGGGTAGTCGGCGTTTGCCATCACGTTCAGAGAGCGAATCCGGTCGGCCCATTCGAGCAGCTTGATCAGCCAGGGGTCTTTGATGTCCGGTTCCATGGTTTTTATCTGGCCGATAAAAACCTCACCGGTATTGCCATCCAGAGAGAGCCAGTCCCCTTCCTGAATGGTGAGGTCTCCCACCGTCATGCACCGCTTGACCAGGTTGATCTGCAGGTCCGATACCCCGACCACGGCCGGCTTGCCGAACTGGCGGGCCACCAGGGCCGCGTGGCTGGTGCGGCCGCCACGGCTGGTAAGAATGCCGTTGGCCGCCAGCATGCCATGCACATCATCGGGCTTGGTCTCGGGCCGCACCAGCAGCACCTGGCGACCCTGCTCCCTGGACCAGGTCGCGGCCAGGTCCGCTTCAAATACCACCTTGCCCACGGCGGCGCCGGGGGAGACATTCAGGCCCCGGGCCAGTACCTTGCCCCCGGCCCTGGCCTCAGCCACGGCCTGATTGTCAAACTGGGGGTGAAGAAAGAAGTCGACCTGGCCGGGAGAGACCCGTGCCACAGCCTCCTCCTTTGTGACTCTTCCCTCCGCAACCATGTCCACGGCGATACGTACCGCCGCCTGGGCCGTACGTTTGCCGTCCCGGGTCTGCAGCATCCAGAGTTTGCCCTTTTCAATGGTAAACTCCATATCCTGCATGTCGCGATAGTGGTTTTCCAGTATTCTGGCGATCTCCTGCAACTGCCGGTAACTTTCCGGCATCTCCGCGGCCAGTTGGTCGATGTTCCGGGTCATTCGGATGCCGGCTACCACGTCCTCACCCTGGGCGTTGATCAGGTAGTCCCCCTCCAGCCCCGGTTCTCCGGTGGCGCCGTTGCGGGTCATGGCCACGCCGGTGGCGCAGTCATCTCCCATATTGCCGAAGACCATGGTGACGATATTAACCGCCGTGCCCAGGTCGTGGGCAATTCCGGCGGCGTTTCGGTAATCAACGGCCCGGCGGCCGTTCCAGCTTTTAAAGACCGCCTCGGTGGCCATCTTGAGTTGCTCCACCGGGTCCTGGGGAAAATCGATCTGGGTATGGCTGTGAAAGATGGTTTTAAACCGCTCCGTGAGCTGCTGCCACTGTTCGGCCGTCAATTCGGTGTCGGCCGATACCCCGGCCTTTTGTTTGGCCCGGTCAATGGCGGATTCAAAGGGCTCGTCCGGAACCCCCATGACCACGGCCCCGAACATCTGAATCAACCGGCGGTATGCGTCATAGACAAAACGGGGGTCCTGGGTTAGGCGGATCATGCCCTGGGCGGTCTCGTCGGTGAGACCGATATTGAGAACGGTGTCCATCATGCCGGGCATGGAAAACTTGGCACCGGACCGGCAGGAGACCAGCAGGGGGTTTTCACTGTCTCCAAAAGTCTTTCCGGTGTTTTTTTCAATGGCCAGCAGGGCGCGCAGCTCCTGGTCCCACATATCATCCGGGAAAACGCCGCCACCCTCCAGGTAAGCGTTGCAGGCCTCGGTGGTGACGATGAAACCCGGTGGCACGGGCACGCCAAGGCGCTGCATGTCCGCCAGGTTGGCGCCTTTGCCGCCGAACAACCCCCGAACGGCGTCCCAGTCATTGCCGACATCGGCCATGGCCTGATCCAGTTCGTCAAAAAGATATACCCATTTCGTTGTTTTCATGGCCCTCTCAAACTGTTTTGATGAAGAACAGACAACCGCGTGACAAGAAGCAGAAGGCAGTATAGCAAACGGGTGCTGCTTGTCAAACCCCCGCCTGCCCCACCGGAAACCGGCTGAGCCGACCCGTGAGACAGCTCCGACGGGCTCGGCAAGTGCATTGACTTTTATAAGAAACATCATTACAACCGGACAGATTCAGGACAACCTTCAGAAAAACGGCAGGCAATCAGATGGCGTTATCAGACGCGGCATTGTTGGAAAAATACCGGCACCAGGCCCACATGCTGGCCAACCGGGCCAAAAAGCAGTACAGGCATTTGAAGAAGCGGTTTGCCCGGCAGAACATCGAGGTGTTCCGGATCTATGACTGGGACATTCCCGAGATCCGTGCCGTGGTGGACTGGTACGCCGGTCATCTGGTGGTGGGCGAATACACCCGCAAACAGTCCACCCCCGACTGGCTGCCCATGATGGGGGCCGCAGTGGCAGAGGCCCTGGAGGTGCCGCCGGCAAAGATTCACTTAAAGGCCCGGCGCACCGGTACCCAGGGGCAAAAACGCTATGAACGGCTGGCCCGCACCGAACGAAAAATCGTGATGTCGGAACGGGATTTCAGGTTTTACGTCAACCTGGACGACTACGTGGACACCGGCCTGTTCTCCGACCATCGGGATACCCGGCGAATGGTACGGGAGATGGCGGACGGCAAAGACTTTTTAAACCTGTTCTGCTACTCGGGCACATTTACCTGTTACGCGGCCCGGGGCGGGGCCCGGTCCACAACATCGGTGGACCGTTCCCGCACCGCCATTCGGTGGGCCCGGGAGAACCTGGCGTTAAACAGCATTCCGTCAAAGGGCCATACCCTGGTCCAGGCCCATGTGTTCGACTTTCTGGAAAAAACGGTGACGGATGCCCGGCGGTTTGACCTGGCCATTGTGGACCCCCCGTCCTTTGCCACCAGCCGGGACGGAGCGCACAACATGGATATTGCAAAAGACCATCCCCGGCTGCTGGAAATGACCGCGGCCCTGATGAAGCCCGGCGGCACCATCCTCTTTTCCACAAACCACCAGGCCTTTGTCCCCCGTATGGAGCGGCTCGGTGTGGCCGGCATTCAGGAAATCACGTCGGCCACGATTCCAGAGGATTACCGAAACCGGAAAACCCCGATTCACCGGTGCTGGAAAATCACGGTATCGCCATGACCCTCTGCATGGCCCCCATTCGGGGCATCACCGACCATATCTTCCGCACCGCCTTTGCCGAGCACTTCGGCGGTTTTGACACGGCGGTGGCCCCTTTTATTTCCAGCCGAAAAGACAGAAAGATCAAAAGCGCGCACCTGAAAGACCTGCTGCCTGAATACAACACCGCCCTGCCGGTGGTGCCCCAGATTCTGAGCAACAGCGGCGAGGATTTTGTCTATCTGGCCGACCATCTGTATGATCTGGGGTATTCTGTGACAAACTGGAACCTGGGATGCCCCTATCCCGTGGTGACCAGAAAGCACCGGGGCGCGGGTTTGCTGCCCCACGCGGACCGGATCGCGGAATTTCTTGACACTGCCATGTCCCGCATGAAGGGGGGGCTCTCCATAAAAATCCGGCTGGGGTGGGCGGATACAACAGAACTGATGGGCCTGCTGCCGGTGCTGCACCGGTATCCCCTGGCCGAGCTGATCGTGCATCCGCGGACCGGGATTCAGCGGTACGAAGGAACCGTTGACCTGGCGGCCTTTGAACAGGTGCTGGAGAACACCGGCCTTCCGGTCATGTACAACGGTGACATTCAGACAGTTGCGGATTTTACATACCTGTCCGGCCGCTTCAAGGCGGTGGACCGGTGGATGATCGGCCGGGGAGCGCTTGCCGACCCGTTTCTAGCGGCAGCCATTGGCGGCAGTCAGCCGGAGGAAAGAGAAAAGGTGACCCGAATGCGAAATTTTCACGACGACCTGATGGCCCGCTATACCGTTCGTTTAAACGGACCGGTCCATCTGCTGGACCGGATGAAGGGGCTGTGGCGCTATTTTATCCTGCTCTTTGAAACGCCGGACAAATCCGCCGGATCGATCTTCAAGGCAAAGGAGATCGCCGCCTACCAGGACCATGTGGCCCGGTTTTTTGATGCCGGACCAGGGATAGCGGAAAAAAAGCCTACTTTTTTTCAGTGTTGTCCGGTTAGGTTTTTGCATGAACAGGACGGTGAAAAAAAATCGAAAAAGTAAATTTTTTGCTTGACTTTTAGGAAAATTTTTTCGCGGCGACTTGTAATATTACTAACTATT
>JAXHVI010000029.1:0-2395 GCA_034189195.1 Thermodesulfobacteriota bacterium
AAAGATAGAGGCTTTTCAAAAACCCCTTTTGCGGCGTGGTCAGTTCCAGCACGGCCAGCACGCCTCCCTTTCTCAGGTGGCGGTAAAAGCGCTTCAGCGCGACCGGCTTGTCCGCAATGTTGCGAATGCCAAAGGCAATGGTGACAGCGTCAAAACTGCTGTCCCGAAACGGCAGAAAAAAGGCGTCCGCCGCCACCAGGTGAATCCGGTCCTTAAAAGGGGCTACTTTGTTTTTGCCCGCCGCCAGCATGGCGCAGGAAAAATCCGCCCCCCAGACCGACAATTCGCCGCAACCTTGCCGCACCGCCTCAATGGCCACGTCGCCGGTGCCGCAGGCCACGTCCAGCAGGGTCCGGACCGGTGCACCGGGCCGCATCACCGCGGAGATCATCCGTTTTCGCCAGTACACGTCCCGCCGCAGGCTTAAGAAACGGTTGAGGAAGTCGTACCGGGGCGCAATGGCCTCAAACATGGTTTGAATGGCCGATGCGTGTTGCGCCTCATTTTGAACAGGGCCGGTCTTTTTCATTGACATCACCGATACAGGTATTACTTTATAGCGTTAAATTACACAGTGCTGTTTATCACAACAGCCCGGTCGGTACAAGCACCACAACGGCATCGATCCTGAAAGGGAGAAAGATCGCACAAGGTTATGGCTGTTAAAAGAGATTATTACGAGATTCTGGGTGTGGCGCGCGATGTTTCTGAAACAGAACTGAAAAAGCAGTATCGCAAAATCGCCTTAAAATGTCATCCCGATAAAAATCCCGGCAACAAGGAAGCGGAAGATCAGTTTAAAGAGGCCTCTGAGGCCTATGCCGTGCTCTGCGACCCGGAAAAACGCCAGATTTACGATCAGTACGGCCATGCCGGCCTGGAAGGGCTGGGTAACGGCCGGGGCGCCGGGTTTGATGACATCTTTTCCAGCTTCGGCGACATTTTTGAGGATTTTTTCGGGTTTGGCTCAGGCCGGCGGTCCCGGCGGGGGCCCCGAAAAGGGGAGGATTTGCGCTATGATCTGACCATCGATTTTCTGGAGGCCGCCTTTGGCAAACAGACCGAAATCGAAATTGAAAAGCTGGAGCGTTGTTCAGCCTGTGAGGGCACGGGATGCGCGGAAGGCACCCAGCCGGAAACCTGCCGCCACTGCGGCGGCACCGGCCAGGCCACCCGGTCCCAGGGTTTTTTCGTGGTCAAGACCACCTGCCCGGCATGCCGGGGCACCGGCCGGATGATCGCCACGCCCTGTGCCAGGTGCCGGGGCAACGGCAGGGAGATGGTGAAAAAGACGGTCTCCCTGAAGATTCCGGCCGGGGTGGACACCGGCTCCCGGTTGCGGCTGTCCGGAGAAGGGGAAGCCGGTGATCCGGGGGGCCGGCCCGGCGACCTGTACGTGTTTATCAATGTCCGGCCCCACGAGTTTTTTCAGCGCAACAACAACGACGTGCTGTGTATCATGGAGATCTCCTTTGTCCAGGCGGCCCTGGGCGCCACCATCTCCGTGCCCACTTTGACCGGTGAAAGAGAGCTTGAAATTCCCAGGGGCACCCAGTATGGTGATATCTTCCGGTTCAAGGGAGAGGGCATTGCCTCGCTGCGCAGCGGCAACCGGGGGGACCAGATCATTCAGGTAGAGATCAAAACCCCCACCCGGCTGAACAGGAAACAGGAGGATCTGCTGATCGAATTCTCCCGGCTGGAGTCGGACAAGATCGGCAACAAGCTGAAAAATCTTTTCAAACGCAGGTAACCGGCGCAACGCAGAAATTGGGCTTTTTACGAAGCCGTTTTCAAGGAGAATATATGTTTGAGCTGACAGTCACCACCCACTTTGCCGCGGCCCACCAGTTGAAAATGGTGGCCCATAAATGCGAAAACCTTCACGGCCACAACTGGAAGGTGGAGGTGTGCGTGGCCGGCAGCGAGCTGGACCATGCCGGGCTGCTTATAGATTTCGGCGAACTCAAGCGCCACGTGGCCACCGTGATTGACGGCCTGGACCACCGGTTTTTAAACGAGCTTGAGTACTTTAAAAACGGCAATCCCTCTTCGGAACACATTGCCGTCTATATTGCCGATCAACTGGCCGGCATGCTCAAAGAGACGCGGGCGAAAATCTCCAGGGTCAAGGTGTGGGAGTCGGAGAATTCCTGCGCCACCTATATTCCCGATGCCCAGGGGCAGCCGCTGTGATTATCAGCCGATCCGGAGTCATCGTCCCCGGCCTGCACGTGGTGGGGCCTGCCGGGGTGCCGGTGTTCCTGCTGGACGGGGACCGGCCGGCCCTGGTGGATGCCGGGTTTGCCTGCCTGGCCGACATCTATGTCAATGACATTCAAAAGATTTTAAATGGCCGCCAGCCGGCCTACGCCCTGATCACCCACTCCCATTT
>JAXHVI010000003.1:0-16098 GCA_034189195.1 Thermodesulfobacteriota bacterium
TAACTTCCCGCAAACAGCCTTTCGGCCGAATAAAAATCAATCGACGGTAGACATTCTCGCCTGCCGGTTCACATTTCGGTCACCTTCAAGCCGCGCCCATTAAGCATCCGGGCGGCGGCCAAGTCCAATAACTTCTTTTTTTTATTGTTCATATCGTGCAAATTTTTTTTGCTCGTTTTACGCAATAGCAAAATTCTGCCGCCGACCGCCATCGAATAATGACCCAGCCTGGGATCGCGACGAGGCGCGATATAGGCTGAGTCAAAAATTTTCTCAAAATTTTAAACTGCCGTGGGTTTAAATTCTACGCCATATTTCATGTTTTTTCGAGTCCAGATTGTAGTTAATCATTTATCAGCCAACGCCGCGCCTGACCAGCGGGCGTGCTTTTTTCCCGTCTGGTCCAGGCGCAGGTTATGCTGCGGCTTCTTCTGGAAGCTCCCAGCCCGGGAAAACCAGAACTCCAGGGTGGACCTTCAATGCAATGGCTAAAACCTTGGCGCGCTCAACGCCCAGTTTGACGCGATCATTCTCGATTGCGGAAATGGTCGATTGGGGGATGCCTGTTATTGAAGATAGTTGATTCTGGCTTAATTCCTGAAGTTCTCGGATGATCCGTACAGATTCACCCACGGAAACCTCTATACGTTTTTTGGCATGATGATAATCATTCATTTAAGCCCTCCGATAGTCATGGGCGGTTATCGAGGAGACCTGAAACAGCAACGCCTCAGGAACCGTTCGATACATCACGCGCCACTTGAGCCCAAGCCGGAATGATCGGTATCCCTTCCATTTGCCAACCAAGGCTTCGTCGTGAAAGCCCTTGATCAATCGCAACCCCGATGGGCCGGAAATTATGGCGATATCCTTCCATTTTTCATACCGCTTAAGTATCTCGATCGGCAGCGAACCGATTTGCTTGTCAATTCGACTATGTTCTGCGATCCGCCACATACCATATAAAATATATTACTTTTTTAATATGTCAAGCCAATTTTTCCAGAGCATAACGAACAAGGTTATTGTGTGGTTCTGTATAACCCCTGCATTTTTTATAGGTTGACATGGATGTTAAAGCCAAGCACTATTTTTTTAACTGGAAAACATTTCGACTTTTATATTATCGGAGTTTGATACCGTGCTGAACGTCCCTCCGGCGGTAATGCAAAAATTTGACTGGCTGTTGGTCAACAGTGATATTCCTCCCGGAGAATATCCGGCCTCACTGCCGTAAATGGTTGAGGTTTTATCTGGATTTCTGCAAAAAATATCGGCATGGCTATGCGGATCCGGCAAGCCTTGCTTTGTTTGTTGAAAATCTGAAAAGCAAAAAGCAGAATTCTTTTCAGCAAGACCAGGCCAGTGCGGCGGTTGGTTTATATTATTCAGGGCTTGGAAAACATGAACCGGATAATCCGGCGGAATCTGATTCCGGGCAGTCCGTGCCTCAGGTTGCAGAAGAGAAAAAAACGTATGCAGCCGCGAGAAAAAATGCCCCATGGGACCGCTCACTTGAAACCCTTGCAAATGAAATAAGCGTTCGGCATTACACAAAAAAGACGCTGAAATCTTATGCCCTGTGGGCCGCGAAATTGCGGTATTTCGTTAAAAACAAAGACCCGGAGGCCCTCGATACTGAAGGGGAAAAAAGATCGCTCCGTGCCGCTGCCCCAGGTGATACTGGATGATCTGGAGACGCAGCTTGACCAGGTGACCCGGCTGCATGAAGCAGACTTGAAAGCAGGTTATGCCGGTGTGTTTATGCCTGACCGGCTTGAGGTAAAATACAAAAATGCCCCCAGGGAGCTGGGCCGGCAGTGGTTTTTTCCTGCCAAAGAGTTGACGTTTGTGGCGGACACCAATGAATACCGGCGTTATCATCTGCATGAAACCCATGTCCAGAAGGCCCTTCGACGGGCGGTTCAAAAAGCAAGAATTCCTAAACGGGTCACAGCCCATACCTTCCGCCACAGTTTTGCAAGTCACTTGCTTGCGGCCAATTACGACATCAGAACTATCCAGGAACTGCTGGGGCACAGCGATGTGAGAACTACGATGATTTATACCCATACCATCAAATCCAAAACCATCAAAGAATCAAAAAGCCCGCTTGATTTATAAACTGTTCCACAGCGTTGGGTTTTGTCCCTTTCAGGGCTTTGGCAGCTACAAAAGCAAAAAGGCCTTCCCATCCGGGAAGGCCTTTTTTGCGCAGGGTAAGGAAACGTCACATCACGATGTGGTTATGCGGTGATGATCTTTCTGGCGATTTCGTCGTTGTAATCGGACACATGGGGAATGCCGGTTTCCGCGGCGGTTTCCCGGTTGCCGGCAAACAGGTCGTCTCTCCGGATCTGATTCAGGGAGAACCGCCTGGCGCCGGCCATCAGCTGCTGCAGGCCGCAGGAGAGCTTATCGGCCAGGGTGCAGAAGGCGATGGCACCGTAGGGAATGTTTTTCATCTCCTTTTTGCCCACCCGCTTTTCCACGTCAAAGTAGGCGGCAAATATCTCCTCGGCCTTGTCGCCAATGGAGGAAACGGTCTTGGGCAGCTGGTCCCAGTTGCCCCAGATGGCCTCCCGTTTTTCAGGATGAAGGGCACCCTCGATGTTGGCGCCCAGGAACCCGGGAATCATGATGGCCCGGCCCATGCACACCAGCTTGGTGTAGGGAGCGCCCAGGGCGATGGCCTTGAAGATATGGTCTTCCAGGGCAAAGCCGCCGGCAAAGGAGAGGTCCACCACGTCCGCGCCCCGGGCCGCCAGCATGGCGGCGTATTCGTGGGCCTTGGCGTGAAGGTTGATGGAGGGCACGCCCCAGCTCTGCATCATGTTCCATGGGCTCATGCCGGTACCGCCGCCGGAACCGTCAATGGTGAGCAGGTCAAGCTTTGCGTCGGTGGCGAACCTGATGGCCATGGCCAGCTCCTGCATGCCGTAGGAGCCGGTTTTCAGGGTCACCCGCTTGAAGCCGATGGAGCGCAGGTAGTCCACGCTGCTCATGAAGTCTTCCCGCACCTGGTCCACGCTGCTCATGTTGGTGCCGCCCAGGCGGCTGTGCCGGGCAAAGGAGCGAATGGCGCCGTTTTTGAAGGCTTTCTGCACTTCCGGGCTGGTGGGGTCCGGATCCACCACGTAACCGCGGTCCTTGAGAAAAAGGGCATATTCCAGGCTGGTTACCTGGATCTCACCGCCGATGTCCTTGGCGCCCTGGCCCCACTTGAGCTCGATGATGCACTGGTCGCCGTACTTGTCGGCCACGAACTCGGCCACGCCGTTGCGGGTGTCTTCCACGTTGAGCTGAACAATAATGGCGCCGTAGGCCTTGTCCTTGTATCGCAGGTAGCCGTCGATGCGGCGCTCCAGCTCCGGCGCTTTTTTGATTTTTCCCTTTTTTGCCTTGCCCTTGCCGATTTCAGACTGGAGGTCCACGCCCACAACGTTCTCTCCGATAACCACCGGAATACCGCAAAGGGCCCCGCCGATGGCAAAGGAATCCCAGTAACGGGCCGCCACAAAGGTGGAGCCCAGGGCGCCGGTCATCAGGGGCATGCGCACCTTTGTTTTAACGGCCTTGCCGAATTCCGACTCAATGCTCACGTTGGGGAAGATGCAGTCGTCCGGGTCGTTGGTCAGGCCCTTGGAAAGGCCATGGGCGCCGTAGGCGTATCCCTGAATACGCAGGGAGTTATAGGAAACGCCCACATGGGTGGTGTTGTTGCCGCCGGCGGTGACCAAACCGAAGTCCCTGGGGTAGAGCAGCTTACGCCCCACCAGGCTGGAGAGCCATGTTTCACATTTGCCCTGGCAGTCGGCCCGGCAGAGGGTACAGAGGCCGGATTCGGCTGGGTTGCCACGGTTGGCGGTTCCAAGAACATCGTTGCTTTTTGCAAATCTCATGTGTGCCTCCTAAATGCATAGTGTTGATACAAAAAAAAAGACGCCTCTTCCGAATTCAGGGAGAAAGACGTCTTTGTCGTTTCCTTGGTATAAAAGGCACGCCGTTGTGCCCAGCCCGTTAAGCCACGCTTAACAAAGCAACCATCACTATAAGATCAGCTTACAGTGATTGTCAAGAAAAAATTTTGCATGTTTTTGCCGGCACGTGGTTTTGCACTGGTTTTTCAGGACGGCTCTCTGTTATGATAAACGACAGCAACGGTTCGGCCTATGGATGAAACGGCCGGGCCGCAGGATTCAAAAAATTTCAAGGACATGACGCACATGACACCAGCTTCCGTGACATCCGGCATCCCCGACCTGGACCGGCTTCTGGAGGGGGGGGTATTTATCGGCGACAACGTGGTGTGGTATGACGATGCCGGCATGCTGGCCGGCGTGTTCTGCCTCAACCTGTTACGGGCCTCCATTGAGGCGAAAAAATCTCTCATTTATGTAAGTTTTGACAGAAGTCCCAAAAACCTTCTGGAACGGTTCGGTGCGCTTGCCAACAGTCGCTATCTGACCATTCTGGACTGTTTTACCTATGGCAAGGGAGAAGCATCCAGCGTGTTTCTGGAATTTTACCGCCAGAAGCGCAGCATCACCGGATGCCGCATTGTCTGTGTGGACCAGCCCCAGCAGCCTGAAGTGGTGGCCGGCGCCTTTTACGACCTTCACGCCGCCATGTGGGGGGATGTCCGGTTTGTCTTTGAGAGTCTCACCGGTATGCAGGAAATGTGGGGCGGGGAAGAGAACGTGATGAAGTTTTATGCCCATGCCTGCCCCCGGCTCTACGAGCTCAACACCATTGCCTACTGGATCGTGGAAAAGGAGGTGCACTCCCGGCGGCTCAAGGCCCTGCTCAACCAGGTGACCCAGGTGGCGGTAGACCTTTCCCTGAAGCGGGGCAAGACCTACCTGTCGGTGCTCAAGGCGGAAAAGCGGGCCATTGACATCCTCAACCGGCCCACGGTTTACTGGAGCAGGGGGCTTGCTGTTACGCTGGATCCCGGAAAGATGCGCAGCGGCTCTTTGGACCTGGGCCGTCGAATCAAGGAGCTTCGTACCAAAAAGGGCATGTCCCAGGTGGAGCTGGCCAGGGGCATCGGTGTCACGCCCAGCACCATCTCCCAGGTGGAAAACAACCAGATATTTCCTTCCGTGCCTGCGTTGATCAAGATGTCGGAGATTCTGTCGGTGGATGTGGGCTATTTTTTCCAGACCGGTGCCGGATCCGCGCCGCGGGTGGTGTTCTCGGAATTCGAGGCCATGCCGTCGCCGGTGCCGGGCATGGCCCGGCGCCTGATATCGTGCCGGCGGCTGATGCCCGAAGACATGGAGGCGCGGTGTGTCCCTTATATTATAGAAATTCAGCCGGGCGCGGTGCTGGACGGCCATTTTTTTTCATTAAAGGGAGAGGAGACGGGGTTTCTCATGGAGGGGGAGCTGCACATGACCCTTGGCCATGGGGCCCAGCCCCTTCAGACGGGGGATCTGGTTTACCTGGCAACGGAGGTGCCGAGCCAGTGGGAGAACCGGGGTAAGCTGCCGGCCCGGCTGCTGTGGATTACTGTTACACCTTGACGGCTTCATAACTCCTCGGAGAGCAGCACGGCCTCAGCCACGTCCCGCATGGATTTGCGGGTGTCCATGCTGCGCTTGCGAATCCAGCGGTAGGCCTCTTCCATATCCATTTTCCCCCTGCGCACAATTACCTCCTTGGCCCGCTCGATCAGCTTTCGGGTCTCCAGCTCCTCGCGAATGATCTGGGCATCCACCATCAACTTGGTGTTGTGAATGGCAACAGCCGCCTGGTTGGCCACGGCGGTGATCAGGTTGACCTCGGTTTCGGGAAAATCGTGGGGCGCGGCGGTGAAACAGTTGAGCACGCCGATCACATCCTCGTCACGGACCTGCATGGGAATGCCCACCATGGAGACCAGCCCCAGCTGCCGGGCCATCTCTTTTTCCTTGAAACGGGGCTCCTGCAGAACATGGGGAATGATGATGGGAACCCTGTGAGTGGCCACGTACCCCACCACCCCTTCGTTCATGCGCAGGCTGCGGTTTTTAAGGTAGACCTGGTCAATGGCCTGTGTGGCCTTGAGCCGGATCATTTTTTCACCCGCCTCCTCCTCGATGATCCACAGAGAACAGATCTCAACGCCCGTAACCTTTGCCGTGGCCATCACGATGAGCTTGAGAATGTCCTCCAGGTACTGCTCGGAGGTGATGGCCCGGCTGATCTGGGCCAGTGCCTTGATATACTTGTCCGCATCCTGGACATCTGAATAGGGCATGCGCGTTCTCCGGTCCGTCTGTAATGCCGCTGGCAAAGGGGTGCCGTCCGGATCAAACCATAGTGCACCCCCGCCAGGTTGTCAAACTCGAAGCAGACTGGCCGTCGTTTTTACAGCTTTTGAATTATTCCGCCGCTTCCCCGGCTTTCATGGCCGACATGGTGACGGTCAGCCGATCCTTCAGGAACGAAGCCTCGATTTTGGCCCGCTCCAGTTCCATGGTCAGCGCGGCATGCTGCCGGAGCAGATCCTGGTAGTCTGTGTCGGCATCCAGGGCCAGTGTGAATATCCGGTTGCGGTCTTCAAGGGTATTGCCCAGCAGCTTTTCGTTTTTGACCTGCTTGATAAGCGCCCTTTCGACCCCGGCCTTTTTGACCTTCAGCCGGTATTCGGTTTCCGTCAGGTCTCTGGAAAGCGTGGCCGCCTGAAGGCGTGCCTCTTTCAGTTTGCCGGTCAGTTCCATGGCGGTTTCGTAAAACGGCTGCATGTCATGCCTCCAGTCGCTGAAATTTTGTCATGAATCGCCTGTCGATATAGTCCTTCAGAAGAAAAGGGAGCCGCCCTTCCATGATCAGGCCCCGCTTTTTGAGCACACCGGTCCGGTGGCCCAGGTTGAAAATCAGCAGGTAGTCGCCGCCCGGATCAAAAGGCAAAAGCGGTTTTCCCTCCAGGGATGCCAGCAGATTGGCGTAGAGCACCGGGTTCTGCCGCATGGTACCCCATGGCGCCTGTTTTTTCAAATACAGCGCTATTGATGAATCAGCGAGAGAACGGCGGCCCATCGTTCCTCCTCGGTGGCATGAACAAGGCCCCTGGCTTTGAGCAGGTTGATGACAACAGGGTCGTTGAGTCGAAGGGCGGGGTCGAGTCTGCGTTCACGGGCCAGAAAGGAGACCACGTGGTCGGGGTCGTAAGCGGCCAGGCACCGGGCAATTTCAGGATTGTCCGGTTCAATGGCCGCAAGGTCGGCCATGTATTCGTGAACATAGTCGTGGCCCGGATAGATGCGGGTGTCATCCGGCAGGGTGAGTATCCACTGGATGGCGGTTAAAAAGGATGCCGGATTCCCGGTAAAACACCGGCCCGGCTTGCCGATAAACAGGGTGTCGCCGGTGATCAGCGCATCATCAAAATGAAACACCACGGAATCGGCTGAATGGCCGGGGGTGTGGCGCACTTCAATGGCGGCGTCTTCCAGTTCCAGGCGGCCCGTCTGAAGCAGTTGGGGCGTCTCCACCAGCGTGGCGCCGGTGGCCTGGACCAGGGCGGTGTTACCCGGGGTGTGGTCCGGGTGGGTGTGGGTGTTGGTGACAGCGGTAAGGGTGAGCCCGTGGGTGTCAAGAAAAGCCAGCATCTCCTGAACAGCGCCGCCATCAATGGCAATGGCGTGGCGGGCAACGGCAATCAGGTATCCCAGGTTATCGGCGCCGTATCGGAATTGAAAAATGTTCATGGCGGCTCCTTTGACCAAGAGGGACACGGGTGTCAGCGCTTTGGACGACCCCTTTCAGGCGGGCGGTGGCGGTGTTGGGCCGTCTTTGCCGCTTTTTAAAATCGTGGTGGAATTTTCAATCAGATCACCGATGCGAAATTCGTCCAGGGCATTGAACATGGCCTTGCTGGTTTCCACCCAGATGTGGCGGGAGAGACACTCGCCGGCCCGGTTGCACACGCCGCAGACACTCTCCCGCTCAGAACAGTCGGTGATGGATGTGCCGCCCTCCATGACCCGGACGATGTCGCCCACGGAGATATCCTCCGGGGCCTTTGCCAGCTTGTAGCCGCCATAGGGGCCCCGGCTGCTTTCCACCAGGCCGGCCCGGCGCATGCGGCGGATCAGCTTCTCAAGGTACTTCAGGGAGATACCCTGTCTTTTGGAAACCTCGGAGAGCCGGACCGGTTCCTCTTTTCCATAGAGGGCCAGATCCAGGATCAAGCGGGTGCCGTAGCGGCTTTTCGTGGTCAGTCGCATGATGATCTTCTTGCTGCTGTTTTTCGGTTCTGCTGTCACGTTAAGCAAAGGATGACCATTAGTCGCTTATGGCACGTTTGTCAAGGAAAGGTGGAAGCAAACACGCTTTACACAAAAAACGGTTCTGGGATCAGTGCGGTAATGAATCCTGTCAACAGTTGGTTTTTCTGTTTTATTCCGTATGGGAGGACTGTTCCGGCTCGCCGGTATCCGCATCGGCCGGCCGGCGAATCTCCTGGGGCAGGGTCCTGGGCAGGCGCACCGTAAAGGTCGATCCGCTGCCGGGTTCCGAGTCCACATCAATACTGCCGCCGTGCTGTCCGATGATCTGGTCGGCCACGAACATGCCCAGGCCGGTGCCCCGGCTTCCCTTGGAGGAAAAAAACAGGGTAAACATCTTTTCCCGGGTCTCCTGGTCCATGCCCATGCCGTTATCCTGAATTTTATACACGACATGGTCGTCCCGGTCCGTCACGGTCAGGGACACCACGTGCTCCTTGCCGTCCCCCCCGTCGTCCACACAGGCATCGATGCAGTTCTCCAGGATGTTGATCAGGGCCGAGCGCAGGGCCCCGGGATCCACCTCAAAGGCCCCCAGACCGCTGCTCAGGTTGTGCGTAAAGGTCACGCCGGCGGCTTCCGCCTTGGGCCCGATAATAGATGTCACGTCCCGGGTAAAGTCTCTCACATTGATCCGGGCCCAGTTGAGCTGGCGCTCCTTGGTGTAATAAAGCACATTAAGCACCATCTTGCGAATCTGGGCCACCATCTCTTTAACCCGGTCGGCGCCGTCGTGCACCCTGTCCATGTCCTGCTTTTCAAGTCCTGAATCCAGCCGGTAGATGGCGCCGTCCAGGGCCGTGAGAAGCCCCTTGATGCTGTGGGAGATGGAGCTCATCAACAGGCCGATGGAGGTGAGCCGGCTCTGCAGCTTGCGAATCTGGGTGATGTCGGTGGCCATCTCCATCACCTGGGTGATCTGGCCCGAGGCGTCGTGAATGGGCGCGGTCCAGGTCAGTACATTGATCTTTTCGCCGGATTTACTGGTGACCACCTCTTCGGTCTGCCGGGGCTGGCCGTCCTCAAAGGTGCCCATCACCGGGCAGTCCCGGCAGGGCTGGCTGCGGTGTTTATAAACCTCGTAGCAGATGGAACCGATGGTGTCGCCGAAATCCTCCTTGAAACGGCGGTTGGCGCCGGTGAGGCGAAAATGTTTGTCCTGAATCGAGATATAGCAGGGGACCTCGTCAAACAGCTGTTGAAAAAGCACCTTGGTCTGATGCAGGGCTTCCAGCTGCTCTACGTAGTGCTGCATCTTGATGCGCGTGGTCCGCCAGTGGGCGGCACGGGTCAGGGCCACTTCCAGGTGCCCGCTCTCCACCGGAAGGTGAATATAGTCGGAGGCTCTGAGTCGAAGGGCGGCCAGGGCGGATTTCCGGTCTGCGGGGTCTCCCATGATGATCACGGCGGTGTTCGGGGAGACCGCCTGACTCAGGCGAAGCAGATCGATGCCGCTCATGTCCGGCAGTCTGGCATTGGCCAGCAGAAAAGAGGGAGAATGCTCCTTGAGAAGGTTCAGGGCCGCCTGCCCGTTGCCCGCCTTGTGTACATGCAGGCCCAGCCGGGTGAGGTGAATCTCAAGGGCGTCCCGCAGGTCGGCCTCGGGCTCGACCAGTACCAGGGGGCCCACGATGCCGCCGATGGTGCCGTTTACATCAACCGCGACAACAGACCCGGATGCGGCATCATTTTGCATCACCAATGGTGTCCCTGACGATTTTGATCAGTTCATCCCGGTCAAAGGGTTTGCTGATGCTGGCCACGGCCTTCTGAATGGCATACTGGTTGCCGGACAGGCCGCTGATCACAATGACCGGCGTGTTCTTGATCTCCGGGTCCTGGGACATCTTGCGGTAGAAGCGGGGGCCCCATTCATCGGGCATTTCCAGGTCCAGAGTGATCAGGTCGGGTTTTTCCTTTTTGGCCACGTCCAGGGCTTCCCGCCCGTCCGGGGCCGCGCAGGTGGCATAGCCGTTGTCTTCAAAAAATTCGGTCAGGTAACTGGTGATGTTGGGATCATCGTCGACGATCAGGATTTTTTTTGTCATGAGACACCTCTCTTTCAAAGGTTTTACTGCCTATGCGTTCTGTGACACCTTGTCCGGATGGTTGACGCTGATTACCGGGCAGGTGGCCCGCAGCACAACCTGTTCCATGGTGCTGCCCAGTGCGCTCGTCTCCGCGTCCCGTGAACCGGTGTGGTGGGCCATCACAATCAGGTCGGCGAACTTTTCACGGGCGTATTTGACAATCTCCACGTAGGGAACGCCTTCCCACGCGTCGATTTCATAGTTTTTAAAGTCTTTCATCTGGGATACGTACTTGCGCCGCATGGTGTTCAGGCTGTCGCGCAGCCGGTTTTCAATCTCATCCTGTTCCAGCATCTTGCCGGCATGCATGCCGCTGATGTCTAAGGCGTGAAAAAGGTGAAGCCGGCAGTCGAGCTGCCTGGCCGCCGACAGGGCGAAACGGAAGGCGTGTTCCGCCGCCTTTGAAAAATCGGTACCCAGGACAATGTTGGAAAATCCGCCCCAGAAGGAGGCCGCCGGCCGGGAGACCACCAGCACCGGGCAACGGGCGCTGCGGGCAACGGACTGCAACGTGCTGCCGGCCATGTTGCGGTAGGTGTATCCCTCGTTTTCCCGGTCCTTTGTGTGCCCCCCCAGAATGAGGAGGTCGGCGTCGGTTTTACGGGCAAACCGCAGAATCTCGGTATGGGGAATGCCGGCCACCGCTTCCATGGTACACTCAGGACACTGTTTCAGCTGTTCGGCATAGGTGGTTTTCATCTCTTCCTTTACCCATGCCACATAGTCCTCGTCGGGCACCAGCTGCTCACCGGTCCGCACATCCGTCACATACTGGCCGAATCCCCTGGAAGGCACCCCCAGAACGTGCAGTACGGTCAGGTCCGACGAGTACCGGCCGGCCATGTCAAAGGCCACCCGGGCCGCGTGGTCGCATGCCGGAGAAGCGGTTGTTGCAAACAAGATTTTTTTAAACATGAATGTCACCCCTGAATCAAACCGTTTTTTTGTGTTGTTCTGCCGGCCTGCCGGCTTTCGGTCGAAAAGCCGTGTTTGATCACTCCTCAGCCCGCAGGTGATCCGGCACGATCACCATGTCCAGCAGCAGCGGCTTTAAAAAGCTCCATCGGATGCCGATCCGGTAAACCTCTTCCATGTCCCGGATGGCGTCCCAGCAGTTGTGGCACGGCGAGATCACCAGCTTGGCGCCGGTGGCCAGAATCTGGTCCCGCTTGACCTTCAGGCCGATATTGCGCTGCTCCCTGTAGCGGCCCAGGCCATTCATGCCGCCGCCGCCGCCGCAGCAGAAGTTGTGTTCCTTGCAGGGCTTCATCTCCCGGAAATCCTCGGCGATGTAGCTCATGATCTCCCGGGGGATGTCCCGCAGGCCCGCATTGCGGATGTAGTTGCAGGAGTCCTGGTAGGTCACCGGTTCTTTTATCTTCTTGGCCGGGTCGATTTTGAGTTTGCCGGTACGCAGGGCCTCTGCCACCCACTCCACGTAGTGAAGGCTTTCCACCGGGGTCTTGCCCGAGGGAAGGCCGGCCCAGTAGGGCCCTTCGATCACCGTGGCCCGGTAGGCGTGGCCGCATTCGGTGACCACCATGCGCTTGGGCTTGAGCCGGTCCATGGCCGCGTACACCGATTCCACCTGCATCTTGCAGGCCTCCCAGTCGCCGGCGAACATGGCCAGGCTGGTCTCTTCCCATCCTTCGCTGGGCACGGTCCAGTTTTCACCGGCGATATGAAAGAGCATGGCCGCTTCGGCGATGTCCTGGGGGTAGTGCTTGGGCTCCCGGGCGTTGACCGTGTACATGATGTCGGCCCCCTCCTTGTCGATGGGGATTTCCAGGCCCGGGTACTCCTCGGCGCTCTCTTCGGCCATCCATTCGCAGGTTTCGACCCAGTCCTCGGGCGTGACATCCATCTGCGCCCGGAAGATGCGGTGCATGCCGGAACCGATCTTGAGTTCCCAGGGAACAAATCCCTGAGAGAAGAGCAGGCCCCGCAGGTAGCTGAACATGACCCCCATGTCGATACCGAAGGGGCAGTAGGTGCCGCACCGGTTGCAGCAGGTGCACTTGCCCCAGGCCGTATCCATGCAGTACTGCATAAAGGCGTTGTCCGCCTTGTGAGGCGCCTTGACCAGCCGGCCCAGGGTGGACTGAATTTTGTAGGAGGGAACCTGTTCCGGATCCTTTTTGTTGGCCAGGTAGAAAAAGCAGCTGTCGGCGCACATACCGCAGTGGGCGCAGATTTCAAGCCATGTTTTTGTGCGGGACTTAAGGGTTTTGGACAGGGTGTCGACCAGCTTCTTGTGGTCCACATCCAGTTCGTTGAGTTCCGCGTAGTACTGTTTGCCCTGTTTGTCTGCCAGGAGCGCGGAGAGAAACTCCTGTTCGTTGACCATTTTGCGGTTGCACAGTGTCCCTTCAGGCATGATCGTCTATCCTTTTATACTGATGGTTCCAATATGGTATTTGCCAAACGGTTGTTCTGTTTCCTGTCAGGTGTTGCGTTTACCAGGCAAACCCCTTGTTTTTCATTCCACCGCGCTTGATGCCGAAATCCATGCCAAGCTGTGCCCGGGACAGGAAAAAGAGCAGAGAGTGGGATAGCTTGGTAAAGGGAACGGCGATCAGCATGATCTCGCCGCTTAATATATGGGCGACGATCCAGAAATCGTAGGTGCCCGCCTCGTGGTAAGCCAGAAACCCGGTGACAAAGGGGGCTGCCGTGATCACCAGCAGCACGATGTCTTTCCAGTCGGTGATAATGCGGACCTCGGGCAGGGCCAGCCGGCGCAGCAGGATAAAGGCCACGGCCGCCATCACGCCGATGGTCAGAAGGTCGGCCACCCCGTCCGGAATGGTGGGCAGGGAGAAGCCGAAAGCGTCGTAGAACATGTAATTGTGGGCCTTGAGAAAGACCGGCGTTATCAGCAGGCCGATATGCATGACGAAAAAGAGAACCGTCATTACCGGGTTGGTCCGCCAGCCAAAGGTTTTGTAGGGGATCAGCCAGAAAATGATCGAGCGCACGGCTCCCTTTATCCCGTATGACGTGTTGACCCGGTAGGTGACGCGGTCCGCCTTCCAGTCAAGTCCGCGGACATAGACCACCAGCCGGACCAGCAGGCCGACGACAAAGATGATGAAGGTGAGCCAGAGCAGGGGGCCTGTGACAAAATCATACATTACCATATACTCCTTGAATGAGGTTGCGTGCCAATATCGACGCCGTGCTTGACAACGGTTGCGTTACTCCCCGTCGTCCCGTTCCGTTAAAAACCGCCAGAACAGGGTGATGCCGATCAGTCCGAAAACAATCAGAATGTAGGTGATGCTCTCGGTTTTCAGCATGAACTCATGCAGGGTGTGAATCGTGCCTTCCATGTGCTGTCCTCTGCCTTAACGGCGCGTTGACGCCGGTTTCGTTTTTAATGGTTATGTCCCGGGGCTTCCTGTGCCTCCTGCGTTTCGTGCTCGGCATATTCCGGATGTTCGTACAGGATGGGCATGTGGCTGGCGATGAACCGGTAGATCAGCACGCCCAGGGTCACGAGAAAAACCGATACCCCGATCTCGCTTAAGGAGGGAAAGTACCGCTGGTCCGCCGGCAGGTGCCAGTTAAAGGCGACCAGGCTGACATTGAAACGGTTTACAATAATTCCCAGTACGGCCAAAACCGATGTCCACCGGATCAGGCGAATGTTTTTCTCCCGCGCGCCGATGGCGTACAAAAGAGAGGGCAGGGCCACAAACCCCAGCATCTCCACCAGGAACCATGCCCCGTAACCGGTGGCCAGGTAGTGCCAGAGATCGCCGCTGGCCACCCCGATTACTTTGATGACAAAATAACCGAACAATACCAGGGAGGCGGCCCTGCCAAAGCCCAGCACCACGCCATCGGCCTCTTTCAGATGGGTTTCGTCCATCTTGTGATGAAGATAGCGGTGGGACAGCGAACTTTCAAAAATCACCATGGAAAGGCCGGCGATAATACTGGATATGAAAAAGTAGGTGGGCAGATAGGGCGTGTACCACAGGGGGTGGAGTTTGGACGGTGCAATCAGAAACAGTGCCCCCAGGGAGGACTGGTGAAGGGTGGAAAGCACCACGCCAAAGATGGTCAGCAGCATGGTGAGCTTGACCGCCAGGTTGCGGGCCCGGCGAAGGCCCAGCCACTCCAGGGCCGCCGGGGAAAACTCCAGAAACAGGACGGTCAGGTAAAGGGCCACGCAGGCGCCCACCTCAAAGAGCAGCGACGTGGTGCCCGGGGAGATGGCAAAGGGGTAGGGCAGGCGCCAGGGCCGGCCCACGTCGTAGTGCAGGGCCACCACCACCAGGGCATATCCCAGAAAACCGGTGAGCACCGCCGGCCGCACCGCGGAATGGTATTTCTTCATGCCAAAGACGTAGACGGCGGCGGAGGTGACATAGCCGCCGGCGGCCAGGGCAACGCCCACCAGCAGGTCAAAGCCGATCCAGATGCCCCACGGGTTGTTGTGGGAAAGATTGGTCATGACGCTCAACCCGCCGGTAAACCGGACGATGGTCAGAAACGCGCCGATCAGCAGAATGATGCCGGAAACGATGTTAAACGGGGTGAGCAAGCGGCCGCGTGCAGCCGATATATCGTGTGACATCAGGACTCCTCCGTATCTTGACTTTTTTCTTTTGCCGCCGCTTCTTCCAGTGCCTTTTTCACGGCCTGATCAATGGCGGTCTGTTTCTGTTTTTCAGCGGCATCCCTGGCCTTGGCCAGCTTTGCCTCAGCCTCGGCCTGGGTTCGGGCCACGGCAGCGGCCACCGCCTCGGCCTGTTCCTGACGGGCGATTTTGTTCTTGCGCTGGGTGATGGCGTAGATGCCCACCAGCAGCACCGGCCACAATCCGGTTACCATGGGAACCACGGAAAGGGCGCCTTTGGTGAACTGGGGCGCCGGCGTGGTTCCCAGATCCTCGCGCATGCCGATCTGGCCAAAGGGGACCCCGGACAGATAGAGCCAGCTGGTGCCGCCCATTTCATGCTCGCCGTAGACATGGTCCACATATCGTTCGGGATAGGCGCGAATGCGTTCGTGGGCGATTTTCAGCAGGTCCTCCCGCTTGCCGAAGGTAAGGGCCTCCATGGGGCAGGCCGACACACAGCCGGGCAGCAGCCCCTGTTGAAGCCGGGGGGCGCACAGGGTGCACTTGGTGACCCGGGGCGTAAGGACTTTATCGTATTCATAACACGGAATTTCAAAGGGGCAGGCGATCATGCAGTAGCGGCATCCCACGCAGACCGAAGCGTCGTAGGTAACCGGTCCCTGGGGGGTCTTTTTGAAGGCCTTGACAAAACAGGCCGATGCACAGGCCGGTTCCAGGCAGTGGTTGCACTGAATTTTTCGAAACACCGGCCTGGCGGCTCCCGGCGGGGTGTAACGGTTGACCACGGTAAACGATTCCGCGCCGGTGCGGCGCTTTTCGTCAAGCACGGACAGATCGTCAAACCGTTTTTCCGGGGCCGGTAAGCTGTTGACCTTGTTGCAGGCCGCTTCGCAGGACCGGCATCCCACGCACCGGGTGGCGTCAAAAAGAACACCCGCCGAATTCGCGTATCCCTTGAACTCCTTGGGACCGGCGGCGACCGCCTGCCCAACGCCGGTCAGGCCGACGCCGGCGGCTCCCATCCAGGCCAGAAACTTTCTTCGCGACACAGACATATGCATTCCCTCAAATGGTGTTACTTTTTTGCATGACAGTCGGTGCAACCGACCTTTTCAATATTCATTACCTGGTGACACCCGAT
>JAXHVI010000030.1:0-2855 GCA_034189195.1 Thermodesulfobacteriota bacterium
ATTAAAAAAGGGATTACCCTGGAACAGGTGGAGGCCGCGGTAAAGGCCTGCGCCGATGCCGGGGTCCTGCCCCATGTGTCATTCATCCTGGGTCTGCCCGGTGAAACGCCGGATACCATTGAAGAGACCCGTACCTTTGGTGAAAAGATCAAGGCCATGGGCGCCTCCTACGGATTTCACCTGCTGGCCCCGTTTCCCGGCACCGAAATTCGGGACCGGGCCGCCGAGCTCGGCATTCGCATTCTGACCAACGACTGGCGGGAATACCATGCCAATAAAGCCATTGTGGAAACCGAAAAGGCGGACGCGGCCCTGATGGACCGGGTGGCCGGTCAATGGAAGGACGAGTTCGACGCATACCTGGGCGATGTGAAAAGAAAAATGGATGAAAACATCGCCACCGGGGAGGAGGCCTGGCAGCTCATCAGCCTGGAAAATACCGTGATCAACTATGACCTGATGATGAAGTCCTCCCTGGAGACAAAAGGGACCTGGTCCGTGGAGAATGCCGGTGCCGATACCGACGCCCTGCTAACGGACCTGGCCGGCCGGGTGTGCGACGATACCGACTATGGCGTCGCCAGGGTGACCCAGGCCCTGAAATGGGCCATGGATAAGGGAAGCCTGGCATGCGCCGTTGAAAACGGCCGGGTGGCCTGGCGCTGGAAGGACTATCTGTAGGGAACTGCGTCGCGGCAAAAAACCTGTTTGCAGTGTGCCCGTAAGGGCATTGAACATGCCCGGCCGGTAAACGCCTGACGGCGTCACTGTAAACAAAATGCAAGCTGTTGCAATCGAACAGTACCGATCCCGATTTCGACCCGGATAAGCGCATGATAAAGATTCCCTTAGACCTTTCAAAACACTGTATTCAGACCGAAACAAAGCGGGTGTACAACCGGTTGCTTTCCACCTGCCTGAAACCGGGAACCGGCCCGGATACCCTGGCGGAACAGAAGCTGGAACTGCTGCAACAGGCCCTGGAAACATGGGATTTTGCCGCGCTCCGGGCCGCTTATCCGGAGCTGGCCGGGGGCCGGGAAGCCGCGGTGGTGCTGGTGACAGGACCGGCCGGCCGGTTGCGCATTTCACTCAACGGCCGCATTTTGCCGGTATAACGGGCGTGTTGACATTTTCATGACTTTGGCGGTAGTCTGATCCCATTCGGGAGGGGATGGTATGCCGGACCCACTTCCGAAAACCGCTTTTTCGATGGAGGCGGCAGAAATGAACATGGCAACGGTTCGCAACATTCTTCTGTGGTCCACCCCCATCAATTATGGCTTTCTGCTGTGGCGGTTTCTTTTTTCATGTTTGCCCACGACTGGATGTACCGGTTTCACGGTCGATGGTTCCAACTCCCGGTCCAGCAGTTTGATGCCATCCACTACGGGGTCATGGCGTTTTACGAGGGCATCATGCTTGTTTTTAACCGCGTTCCCCTGGTCGTTTTATATCTTATACAATAAGGAGGCTTCGTTAAAGATGCGTCTGCTGAAAACCCTGTTTTCGCTTCTGGTGATGGTGCTGTTTGTCGTTTCTCCCGGCGTGACGTCCGAGACAACGGGTGCGGCAAAAGACATGTCGAATACCCTTTCCCTGTTTAGGGAAGTGCCACAGGTGGCTCCCTTTTTTGAGAGCGCTTACGGGTACGCCGTGTTTCCCGCCATCGGCAAGGCCGGGCTGGTTATCGGCGGAGCCTACGGCGAGGGCCAGGTCTACCGCCGGGGCACGCCCACGGGCAAGGCGGCCCTGGTGTCGCTTTCCGTGGGATGGCAGGCCGGGGGTCAGGCCTTTCGCCAGATCATTTTTTTTGAGGACGAACGGGCCTACAACGAGTTCACCGGCGGTCAGTTCTCTTTTGACGCCCAGGCCTCGGCCATTGTGGTCACCGCCGGTGTTCAGGCAAAGGCCGGCACCGAGGGGGCCACGGCCAGCGCCGCCGCCGGACCCAAAACCGGAGCACAGGCCGATATTCGCTACTACCGGGGCATGGCGGTTTTTGTGCATCCCATCGGTGGTTTGATGTATGAGGCGGCCATCGCCGGGCAGAAGTTTGAGTTTACCCCGTATTGATGTGAAGCATCGGCAAACCGGGGTTTTGAAAAAACCATTTGAACCTGTCAACAGACAAGGAGGATTTCATGCCGGAATTTGGATCACCGTTTTCAGGACTGAAGAGCCAGCGCAAGCTGACCCGTGCCGAACTGGTGCGGGCCATCCGTTTCATGGTGGCCGCCGAGTATGAAGCCATTCAGCTTTACATGCAGCTGGCTGAATCCACGGACAACAGGATGGCCATCGGGGTGTTAAAGGACATCGCTGACGAGGAGCGGGTGCACGCGGGCGAGTTTCTGCGGCTGCTGTACGAGCTGGATCCGGATGAGGCGGCTTTTTACGCCGAAGGGGCCGAGGAGGTGGAAGAAGAAATCGCAAAGATGAAGAAAAAGAAGCCAAAGGCAAAAAAGAAAAAAACAGTTAACCAACAACCTTAAAGGAGTGCCCCAACTGTTTTACCGCCATCCTCGTCAAGGCAACCCGCTGTCCGAACTGCACATCGGACCTGATCTCTGCATAGACATCGGCAGCGCTTTCTGACGCCTGCCGGCGGCCGTCGTTTCACCAGCGTTGCCGGCGGCAGGCATCTGTTTTTTTCCATCTTGATTCGTGCATCCCCCGGCCCGGCCCAAAATTCGCGATTATTCTATTTGTTCTGATGCTCAATGGTGGCGGAAGGCGTCTGGAAGATTTGCGGCAGATACGGGATGACCGTGGGCTGCGGGAAGCATTGGCGATGAGACGAGTGCCGTCTTCGGATGCTGTTGGGGATTGGCTGCGCCGGTGTGGGGAGAATG